>JAJRUL010000085.1 GCA_024277795.1 Candidatus Zixiibacteriota bacterium | reverse complement strand
TTCCATTTCAAGTTCAATCAATCGATTAAGTTCAACAGCATACTCCATCGGGAGTTGCTTGGTGAACGGTTCCATGAAACCATTTACAATCAGCAGACGAGCGTCATCTTCAGTCAGACCACGACTGGTAAGATAGAAGAGTTGTTCTTCGGCCACTTTGGAAACGCGAGCTTCATGTTCGACTCGAACTTGATCGTTATCTATTTCCATTGTCGGGTAGGTGTCAGAACGAGCTTCTTCACCGATTAGCAGGGCATCGCATTCTACTGAGACTTTACAGTTTGTTGCATTCTTGTGGATTTTTACGAGTCCACGGTATGAAGCTCTACCATTGTCTTTGCTGATAGATTTCGATGTGATCCGTGATGATGTATTCGGAGCGGCGTGAATTACCTTCGCTCCTGCATCCTGATGTTGTTCGATACCCGCAAAGGCAACGGAGAGAATTTCTCCTTTGGCACCTTCTCCAAGAAGTTGGATACATGGGTATTTCATTGTTAAACGAGATCCGAGGTTGCCGTCAACCCATTCAACAGTTGCATTTTTGTATGCCGAAGCTCGTTTGGTCACGAGGTTATAGATATTACGCGACCAGTTTTGTATTGTCGTGTAGCGTATATATGCTTCATCAAGAGCTATCACTTCAACAACTGCAGTATGCAATGAGTTTGTGGAATAGACAGGAGCAGTACAACCTTCGATGTAGTGGACACGAGCACCTTTATCAGCGATAATCAATGTCCGTTCAAATTGTCCCATATTTTCAGCATTGATACGGAAATATGCCTGTAGAGGGATTTTGACATCAAGTCCGGGTGGGATATAAATAAATGATCCACCAGACCATACTGCACCGTTAAGTGCGGCGAACTTGTTGTCAGTTGCGGGGATTACCGTACCGAAATATTTCTGGACAATATCAGGTCTCTCTTGTACTGCAGAATCCATGTCAAGAAAGACAACGCCCTGTTCAGTCAGTTCATCTTTGACTGAATGATAGACTACTTCTGATTCGTATTGTGCAGAGACCCCGCCAAGGAATTTCTTTTCAGCTTCAGGTATTCCGAGGCGATCAAACGTTTTCTTGATATATTCGGGGACATCATCCCAGTCATCTTGTTTATTTTCAATTGGCTTCATGAAGTAATAAACATTTTCAAAGTCAATTTCAGAGAGTAGCTCAGTATTTCCAAACGTCGGCATCGGTTTTGAAAGAAAGATATCGTACGCTTTGTGACGAAGATCGGCCATCCAGCGAGGTTCCTTTTTCATCTTTGAGATCATCTCGACAACTTCGTGATTTACTCCCTTGGCACCTTTGTGGAAATATTCAACGGGATCATGGAAACCGTATTTTGAGGCATAGTCGGCATTCAACGCCTCTAATGTTTTGTTCTGTTGTCTGATTGCTTCGGACATTATCGCACCTCTGCTGTCTGCCCGGCTGTTTTTTCAATCCATTCATACCCCTGATCTTCTAATTTTAGAGCCAAATCAGGTCCACCTGTTTCTGCTATTTTGCCACGATACATCACATGGACGATATCCGGTTTGACATAATTGAGCAGTCTCTGGTAGTGGGTGATAAGGAGAACGCCATTATTCTCATTGTGATATCTGTTTATTCCTTCAGACACGACTTTCAACGCATCAATATCGAGACCGGAATCTGTCTCATCTAATAACGCAACCTTCGGATTGAGCATAGAGAGTTGAAGTATTTCTATTCTCTTTTTTTCTCCACCTGAGAAGCCTTCATTTAGGTAGCGCGTTGCAAAAGCTTTGTCGATAGACAGATCTTTCATCTGCCCCAGAAATATTTTCCTGAAGTCAGTCATGTCAGCGTCTTTTCCACGATGTGCCTGGACGGCGGCACGCATGAAATTCGCGACTGTGACACCGGGGATTGCCAGCGGGTACTGGAAGGCAAGAAAGAGTCCCGCACGCGAACGTTCATCGGCTTGCATTTGAAGAATATCCTGACCATCAAGATAGGCTTCACCTTTGGTAATTGTGTATGATGGGTGCCCCATCAACGCATTAGACAAAGAGGATTTGCCTGAACCATTTGGTCCCATGATAGCGTGAGTCTCACCCTTGTTAATTGTCAAAGAAATTCCGGAAACAACTTCCTTTCCTTCAACTTCCACGTGTATGTTCTTAAAATCAAATAATGGTTGTGTATCGGACATATAACTCTCACATCCTTTTATAGTTCTTTGCCGTCGTTT
The DNA here is from genome assembly GCA_024277795.1 of Candidatus Zixiibacteriota bacterium. GTDB lineage: Bacteria > Zixibacteria > MSB-5A5 > GN15 > FEB-12 > JAJRUL01. The sequence goes on along the minus strand of JAJRUL010000085.1, from coordinate 20,337 downwards.
GGGTTACAATCGAAGGCATCCATTCGTTTACTGTTTGCATGGTGCATATTGATAATGTTACCGCTGTTGATAAGCTCTTCAGAGCTAATCAATGAAGCGGATGCTGTTTGGTCTAACATATCTTGAAGGGAGGTCCGTGCGAGCATTCCTCCGACAAAACTGGCTAAAGATCCAAGTACAGAGTGAACATTGCAATCTGACATATGGACACACTCATCCAACTGTCCCGAATATTTCGTACAATGGTCCGGGTCGAGCAGAGGGCCACCCAATGATGTAAGAATATCTAACAGCGTAATATCTTTAGGTGCACGAGTTAGTGTGAAACCTCCTGATCTACCTCGAACCGCTTTGACAAGCCCTGCACGTCGCAGGATTGACATCAATTTTGAAGTATATGGAATTGATAATCCTTCCTGTTCAGCTATTTCCGGAATAGACATCTGTCCTGGTGGTTTTTGCTCACCGATAGCGAGGAGGCACCGCAATCCATACTCTTCTAATGATGAAATTCTCATCCTAAATCACCGTAAGTCAATACTATTAAACCAGTTCTTATTATCATCGACTTATAATACTAAAAGAATACCAAAAAGTAAAGTATAATCGGATTTTTTTTATTTGCTCGTCTCTCTATTTGGGAATTCTTTTGTTTTATTGTATAGTAGCAGAGTTGGATTGGGATTATGGCTTAGTTATTTCAATCTTTTGATTCTTTATAAACCGATAGGGTATACGTATATCGATACTGATTTTTTCAATGTAATTGTCCTTGCCTTTGCCTTGGCTTTTGATGCTTTTGGTGTTGCTATTGCAGTAGGGATTACACTTGGCATTTTAGAAAAGTGGGCAGTTTTTCGTCTTTCATTCCATTTTGGCTTCGCTCAATTCGGTATGCCAATAATAGGCTGGTTAGCAGGCGGGTATATTGTTGGAGTGGTTGGCTCATTGGCAGGTTGGCTTGCGGGAATAGTTCTTTTTGTTATTGGTGCGAGGTTGATTTGGGAGCAGAAAGATCCTCAGGCACGACAATGGAAAGGAGATCCGACTCGCGGGGCAAGCCTTTTACTGCTCATGTTAGCGACTTCTATTGATGCTTTGGCGGCGGGTTTATCTCTTGCCTTAACAGGGACTGAGATTCTCTATCCGACTCTTATTATTGGTTTTGTGGCTGCCAGTATGACTACTCTTGGTCTTGTTTTCGGTCGAGTATTCGGACTTCGATTTGGTCGAGTAGCTGGAGTTATTGGTGGAGTAATCTTGATCGCACTTGCTGTAAAAACAGCTATTTTTTGATTATAAAAAAACGGTAACTCAGTAAGTTACCGTTTATAAGGCTTTATCTATTTATTCTTATCTACGCACAGTTTTTCTGCGACTTTTCTTAGGTCGATAGTTTTTGTCTGCTTTATTCAAGTATTCCAATGCAGTTTGACGGCAGGAGTAGTCTGAATCATCAAGCAAACGTTCAAGGGTCTGTATACTGCAATTCTGGTGGAAGCAGACTAGTCTTCTTAGTTCAGGCATTTCATGTTGTGATATGCGGTCAAGTGTTACCGCACTGGTGTATCGATTGAAGCATACAGCGATTTTTGGAGTCCAATCATCAAGCCGACTGCACCAGTCCAAAACCAAAGGATCTCGAAAATCTGCGACATCGTCACAGTCAAATTTATCTTGTTCCCAGCAATCTTGGAGTTCATCAAAGCTTTTGAAACTCCAGTTTTTCTTTTTAGCCATTTTCACCTCCGATTGATTAACATCATCTTAGAATTACCTTTAGATTATCGGAGGAATACCAGCTAAGCTTTATGAGCATTTAATTTCTTTGAATTCGTTGTTTGTGCTTTTAGTAGATATAAAAAATGGCGGGGGAAACCCGCCATTTCAGTATTATATGGTACTTTATCTTTAGTTTTCCTGCATTACCAGGTCATCATACTCCAATTCGAAGCGAAGTTTATGTTTTGCTTCTTCCTGAGCTAAACCAGAGAGGAGTTCTTTCAGGGCGGGATCATCGGTTGATTCAGCCAGGCTTGTATACAGCTTGAAGGCTGCCTTTTCTGCATTCATGCCTACAACCAGAGCTTCTTGGAAACTCATAGCTTTAACATTGAGGTTTGCTTCTTTGACGTGATCCGCTAATCCCAGATTGAGGACCTTTTCCTCTGATGATAGGAGCATATTGCCAGCCTTAACCATCTTCAGCTTAGCTTCGTGTCCACGCTCTTCATTGGCAAATCCAATGAAAACATCTTTCATTGATTGCAGATCCATGCGTTCAGCTAAAGCATCGTAGAATTCAGCCGCTTTTTGTTCGTTTTTGATAGCGAAATCAATAACCTTATCTACAGTATCCAGTTCCATATTAACCTCCCGGAGCATTGTTCATACTTACTCGTTGTTGTAATCTCTGATTCTGAGTATACGTCAAAATGCTGTTATAATCAAACCGAAGTAGCAAATCGGGTAGGATATACCATGTTTACCCCAGTGCAACGTCAAGAGTCATCATGACGGCAAAGCCGATCATGGCTCCCATGGTTGCAGAGTGTGAGTGCCCGCCCGATTGTGATTCTGGTATGACTTCCTCAACAACAACAAAGATCATTGCACCTGCTGCAAACGCGAGCGCATAAGGAAGAACAGGTTGGGCTATGAGTACTAGGCTCGCTCCTATGACAGCGGCAATCGGCTCTACTGTTCCTGAAAGTTGTCCATACCAGAAGCTCTTTGTTCGTGACATCCCTTCACGTCTCAATGGCATTGAGACAGCTAGTCCTTCAGGGAAGTTTTGTATTCCAATTCCCATTGCCAGAGCGAGAGCACCTGCAAGTGTTGCCGATGGCAGGTCTGCGGCAACAGCACCAAAAGCAACACCGACCGCCAATCCTTCAGGAATATTATGGAGAGTTATAGCGAGTACAAGCAAGGTAGTGCGATGCCATGTGGTTTTGACACCTTCCGCTTTTTCAATAGGATCAAATAGATGCAGATGGGGGAGTGTCATATCAGCAATGCGGAGGAATGCGGCCCCGAGCAGGAAACCTGCTGTGGCAGGAACCCATGCAGGAAGGTCTTTCCCTTGCGACATTTCGATTGCGGGTGCGAGTAGAGACCAATAGCTTGCAGCAATCATGACACCAGCGGCAAAACCGAGTGCTGTGTCAAGTGTTTGTCGCTTCATCTCCTTTGCAATAAACACAGTTCCTGCCCCTAGGGCAGTGACCAGCCATGTAAATAAACCAGCCATAAGTGCCTGATACACTGGGCTAAGTTCGGTAAACCACGCAATCATATGTCAATTCTCCGTACTAACTTGTTGAAAATTTAGTGTTATCATAACATTTCGTCAATTTATGATGCAACACAGTAAATTATTAATACGAACCTATGTTTTTGTACGCAAGATACAAAATAATCATCAATTGTGAGTGTAATCAGTTTCCTTATTGGTCATCTTGAGTGAACAAGGACTCCGTATTATGCGTTGATACTCAGTGAGAACAGACATAGAGCCAAAACGAGGTTGACAGTCTGACTGCACCTAGGCACATTGGTCGAAAGAAAAGTATTGAAAGAAGGCATAGTTTGGATCACTCAACACTGCTGAACCGACTCATACATCTCGTATTATTCATTGGAATTGTCACTTTATTATCTAGCTGTGCTTCAGATAGTACTGATTCAAAGCCAACTCGGATTTTACTTCGCCCAGCTACGTTGGATAGATCTGTGCCATATCAGGTAAATCCTCAACCACAGTGGATTGTTGTGTCCAATGAGGGTGATGGTGACTTGACGTATCAAGCGACAGAATCCGTTAGTTGGATGACACTCTTTGGCAACACATCGGGAGTTGCTACTGATAGCTTCGGTGTAAACATCTCAACTGGTTTACTTGATGAGGGTGTCTACATTGAGACAGTCTGGGTTACATCATCGGAGGCAGTCAATTCCCGTATTCCATTGGAGATAAATCTTACAATAGAGCACATTCTGCAGGTTAGCACACAATCTTTAGTATTTGTAATAGCAACAGGAGCGGGTAATCCTCCTGATCAATCCATTAGTCTCACGAGCGGGAGTGCATCAAATTTTGAGTATACGACAACGTGGAGCAGTTCATGGCTACACGTGACTCCTTCTGCAGGGGAAGGGCCAACAACATTGTCAGTTGGGGCTGATGTATCGTCGCTACCAATCGGTGTTTTTGTGGACACCATCATATTAGATTCTCCGACGGGGGGGAATACACCTATTGTGATTCCTTGTTCGCTTACTGTTGTATCGTGGTTACCGCAGTCAAATCCTGAAGCAAGAGATTTGAGAGCAGTTCATATACTGGATGCAAACAGAGGTTGGGCTGTAGGTATTGTAAGTAGTGCTTTTGAACAAACAGGGTATGTTATTAATACGAGTAACGGTGGTGACTTGTGGAGTCTTCAGTCAAATGGAATAACTAAAGCTCTAGGAGATGTTCAGTTTACAAGTAATCAAGTTGGTTGGATTGCTGGAGGTTCAGGATTAGTTTCTAAGACTATTGATGGCGGAGCGAACTGGGTTAAACTGACGACAGGTGACACATCGCAGTATGAAGGGCTATTCTTCCTGAACGATACTTTGGGATGGGTTGTTGGCAGGAATGATGCTGTCTTATTTACTAATGATGGAGGGACAAGTTGGGTTTCAAGACCGACAGGATCAGGACGTAATCTTACTGAAGTTGACTTCGTTAGTCAGGATAGCGGTTGGGTCGTTGGTTTTGGTGGATCTATTTTCTTCACTAGCGACGGTGGTCTCAATTGGGTTGAGCAGTTTGCTATTCCAGGATTTGAGCTGAGAGATATTGATATGGTTGATAATATGCATGGATGGGCAGTTGGACAGGCAGGGACAATACTATCGACCTCAAATGGAGGTCAATTTTGGACCCCAGTATTGCCCGCTACTGATTCGGTTCAGTTTTGGGGTGTATCATTTTCGTCGATCAACCAAGGTTGGGTCTGTGGTGATAATGGGAAAATCTATCATACGACTGATGGACTTACATGGATAGAGCAACCAAGTGGTACCAATGAGATATTGTATGATCTTTTCTTTATCGACGATAACTCAGGATGGGCGGTCGGAGGGAATGGAGTTATCCTGCATACTGTAACTGGTGGGCTGTAAACAATTCGTCTCTATTTTTGAGCTAAAATTATTAGTTCTCTGTTACGGGCAAACGTGCTCGTTTTTGTTGAATAAGATAGATAGCTAAACCGAGGCTAAATATACCTATCGACATGAGGTGATTGTACGTTGGGTGCAAGCCTGCAATTTCTATATGCATTGCGTTTTCATAGAAACGTACTGATTCAATAGTATAGCGGAAAAACGCTTCTATCATGAACATTACTGCAACCAATTGACCGACAAATTTCCTTCGGGGCATCATCCAATGCAACAAGAAGAATAAACCAAAGCCATAGAGAGAACTGTATATTTGAGATGGGTGGATATGGGCTGAACCAAAAACTGAATAGGGGATAGATCCTTGTGGGAACGTGATGCCCCACGGGAGATCAGTCGGTGTACCAAAACAACATCCATTGAGGAAGCAACCGATTCGAGCTATACCTAAACCCAAACCAAAAGTTGGAGAGAAGAAATCGAAATACTCTAAGACAGATTGTTTGGTCCAACGTGTATAAACAAATGTTCCGATAATCGCAAGAAAGACTCCTCCATACACATTCAAGCCTGCAATTCCGAAAGATGCTGAAGCAAACGGATTGAATGTTGCTCCCCAGTTACCTGAAAATTCTGAGAGATGAAACAGAACATATGCCAGTCGAGCCCCAATAATTCCTCCAAAGATCATGATGTAGGAGATTGTGAGAAACGGCTCGAACGGCTTGTTATATTTCTGTGTCAGTTTGTAAATATATGTAATTCCGAGGAAGAAAGCGACGGCGAGCGCAAGCCCATAAGAACGAATAGGTATCGGTCCAATTCTAAATATTTCAGGCCACATGATTTTTTATAACTCCAGTAATTTTTTGCTGTTGGTTCTGCCCTGAGTTATGCGGTTCCACAAATCTCCAGGCAACTAATGTCGATATCAAACCTATTATACCCCCGACTACAACATCAGAAACATAATGGAAACGACCCCATACAGTACCTACCGAAAGGCCGACTGTCAACAACAGCCAAATCCACCTGCTCGGTTGTTTCCGACGAAAAGTATACATCACCAGAACCAAAGCAACGCCGAAATGAGAGGATGGCATACAGCCACCGCGAACAGCCCCATTGGCAATAACAAATTCAACCATTCGTCTAAACACCGGCCCTGATACCTGATGTATATATTCTGAAGCAAAATGCCAGCGCGGTCCTTCTACAGGATAAAGAAAAAAGAGCATATAGGAGAGAAAGAAGGTAATAGAGATGGCAGACAGAGAATTTTTTAGATTGTCTAAATCTTGTTGATAGTAGAGCGTTGCAAGGAATACCGGAATCATTAGGTAGTATGAAAAATAGCAGAAGGAGATAATCTCAGTTGTTAGTGTATTGAGAAGATGTTGGTCAATATAGAGCGTAGGATGTACACCAAACAGGGCTAACTCAAAAGCAACAAGTTGTGAGTCGAAGAAGTCACTAAAAATCAGGTGCATCAAATCGCCAGTCATGCGATAAAAGAAAGTGAAGAGAATGACGGGATATAACAAGCGAAGCAGTTTTCGCCAACCACTTTGTTCAATGCTGAGATATCGTGCTATTAGAACTACCAGTACTCCCATAGAGGAATAGAAGAGTAACGCTGGCAGATAGTTTGACAGAGGTCGCCCAAAGGCAAGTAAGGTAATAACCATCAATAGGCAATAACCGATGAACAGCTTATCAAATGTGTAGAAACGGATAGCCGAGGTTGACATTTATGTTTCCTGTTGCTCTTCTGCAATCATTGAACTTCCTCCAACCAGAACGACCATTTCCCCTTTTAGTTTCCGCTTGCTGAGACAATCATTGAGCTCTTTTAGGGTTCCGCGAAGGAATTCTTCGTGCACTTTACTTATCTCTCTTGCGATACAGGCTTGTCTGTTCCCAAGAACTATTAGCATATCAGCTATCGTTTTGACAATTCGGTGTGGAGATTCATAGAAGATGAGTGTATGATTGAGCTCTTTCAGAGTAGATAGCCGTTTTTTTCGTGCACCAGATTTTGGAGAGAGGAACCCTTCAAAAAAGAATCTGTCCGTTGGAAGTCCGGATGCGGTTAAAGCAGGAATAATCGCATTCGGTCCAGGGATGGGAATGATTTCGATATCATGTTCAATTGCGATACGAACGACACGAAAAGCAGGGTCAGAGATACCCGGAGAGCCTGCATCAGTAATGACAGCGACTGAACTGCCATGACGGAGTATTTCAATGAGCTGTGATGCTCGCTGTGTTTCGTTAAAGTTATGGTAACTGAGGAGCTTTTTTTTTATTCCTAATTGCTGAAGCAATCTTCCGCTATGTCTTGTGTCTTCACAAGCAATGACTTCAACTTCTGATAGGGTTGCACGAACACGATCAGAAATGTCTCCCATATTGCCAATAGGGGTAGGCACTAAATATAGTGTGGCTTTTCCGTCTGACACGTATAACCTCAATCTACCAACTGTAGATGGCGAGGGATTGCTGTTTTTCCTAATGGGGCAATAGCGGGTAGTTGCCTTTTGAACCAGTTGCGGTTAAGAAGTGAAACGACTTTGCTGATGTCTGTTGAACTGAACCCTTGAGCTTCAAGTTGTGACATCGAGGTTGTACCCTGATCAATCAAACATTCTAAGAGACGGTCAATCAGTTCATAGGTGACACCAATCTCTTTCTCATCAGTTTGTCCAGCCCAGAGGTCAGCAGATGGGGGTTTGGAAATAATAGAGTCTGGTAGCTCAAAATACCGTGCTATTTCTCTCACTTCTGTTTTATACAATTCCCCAATAGGATTTATTGAGCAAGCGGAGTCTCCATACCAAGTAGTGTAGCCAAGGCAGATTTCTGTGCGATTTCCTGTCCCAAGTACGAGTCTGCTTGTTTCGGCGGCAATATCAAATAGAATCGACATTCTTTCACGAGCCATTTTATTGCCTGCCCTTAATTTTATGTCATCATTAATAGTAGGGAAATAGGCATCTATCATCGGGGATATTTCAATCTGTCTGGTTGAGATGTTAAGATGTTTTGCCAAAGCTTTGGCATCGCTGAGGGAGTTGTCAGATGATGTGCGATATGGCATCATAATTCCCAAAACTTTGTCATTTCCAATCGCTTCAACAGCAAGGACTGCAGAGACTGCCGAGTCAATTCCTCCAGAAAGTCCTAAGACAAAACCTTTCATCCCTGAGGCTGTAAGTTGGCCTGTAATGAAACGTTTAATTGTTGTTATTTTTTGCTCAATTTTCGACAAGTTCTATCCATCACATTCTTTATTATTGTTTTTTGCAGAATATATCTTTCCCTACAGTCATTCAAGCAAAATATGCTGTTCTATGATCTTCTCGTATTGTATATTAGTATGGCTGGGGAAATAATTTCCTTTGCTTGAACAGTTACAAGCGATATGCTGAAATTGTAGAACGTCTGATATTTGGCCGCGTAGTGAGCGTGCGGGAGGAAGAAATGAGTGTAAACAAAGCTATTTTGATTGGAAATCTAGGCAGAGATCCAGAATTAAAGTATACCCAGAGCGGAAAAGCTGTTGCAACTTTTACTCTGGCGACGACTGAGCGATGGACTGGTCAAGATGGACAAAAGCACGAAGATACGACCTGGCATAATATCGTTGCATGGGGTCGTCAGGGTGAAGTCCTCAATGAATATATGCGCAAGGGGAGGCAGATATATATAGAGGGTCGTATTGTCAATAGGAACTATGATGATAAAGAGGGTAACAAAAAATATATTTCTGAAATAGTAGTCCAGAATTTTAGTTTCATTGGAAATAGAGCTGATGCAGGTGGGGGATCAGCCCCTTCAGCTATATCGCCGGAACCTGCCCAGTCGGCTCCAGGCCCTGAGGGAACACCTGCTGGTGATGATGACCTTCCTTTTTGATCAGAAATAACGCATCAAATCTGTTTCGTGCCCCGTAAGTCTTTACTTATGGGGCCTTTTCATGCTGTTTCACTTTGGAACAGCGATTGTTTCAAAATGAAACTTATTCTGCCCGTTGGTCATTCCGATACCCTACAATATAACTAAGAGGAATTTTATGCCTGCTGACGCAGGTCTACTAATCAGCATGACATAGGAGGATTGAGTGTTGAAAAGTGGTAGGAAATCTGAGGTGAACCAAATTGATGAGGCAAAAATGCTCATTTATCGACGTCTGTTTTTTATGACTGGTGCGACAATAATACTCTCTGCATCTACAATCATTTACTTTAACAGTATCTTTACAGAGGATCGTCTCGCTCGGGTCGGGAGTGCGTTTGAGCTTGCCGCATTGACTCTGATGCCGTATATGATTTCAGCAGTAGTAGCGGCTATTACAGCGATTGCGGTTATTGCTCTCTTACCTGTCTTACGAGGGGCAGGATCAGCAAAAAAGATACAGATGCGATTGCGTGAAATGGCGGCTGGAGATTTATCCGGAACTGTACCATCTTCAGAAACACGTGGGCATTTGGGGAGTATCGTTACAGAACTCAATCAGACTGTAGGTGAGCTTGGACGACATATAGCTCAGTGGAAGGTAGTGAATCGTCAGCAATGGCACATCTTGCAGGCAATACGGCAAGCGGCTGAGTCAGGGGATGGAAAAGAGGTACTCAATCAAGTTGGGAAAATGGAGAAGAATTGGGAAAAAATCGTGATGATCGAAGAACGGTTAGTTACGTAACTCAATTTGCTAATTATCTTTGATCTTTTCTTCGATCGAGCGTATACGTTTGATTACATCAGGTAGTTTTGTTTGGCACGCTTCTATTCGCTTAGTGAGCATGATCGGTCGGGCAGGGGAACCGAAAACTTTTTCTCCTGCCTTTACCGATTTAGACACTCCTGATTGAGCACCGACAATTGCACCGTCACCAATTTCAATATGGCCGACAATTCCGACTTGCCCTGCAAGAATCACACCATTACCAATTTTTGTTGAGCCTGAAATGCCAACTTGAGATACTATAATCGAATGTTGACCAATTTCGACGTTATGCGCAATCTGCACTAGGTTATCGATTTTGGTTCCTCGGCCGATTTTGGTTGGTCCTAAGGCTCCGCGGTCTACTGAACAGTTGGATCCAATTTCAACATCATCATCGATTTCTACCCATCCGATCTGCTTTATTTTCTTCAAACCCGTTTTTGACTCGGCATAGCCGAATCAGTCTGAGCCGATTACTGTTGCTGAATGTATTCGGACATTATTCCCAATACAGACACCGTCCATTATACGTACACCCGGGTACAGACGACAATTCTTACCAATAGTGACGTTACTACCGATGTATACTGATGAGACCAGTTCTGTCCCTGCTCCGATAGTTACTGAATTTCGGATATGACAGAGTGGACCGATAGCAACCAGATCGTCAATCTTAGCATTATCAGCAACGATTGAAGTCTGATCTATGCCAGGCTTTGTTAATTGTTCTTCAGGATAGAGCAGATCGATAATCTTAGCGAAAGTAAGGTACGGTTCAGGGTGTCTTATCGCAGGTATTCCCTTTGAGTCCGTTTCGTGATCGAGCACAAGTGCCCCCGCTTTTGTTGTCGCTATATGTTGTTTATAGCGTGGATTAGCAACAAAGCTGATCTCAGACGGTGTGGCAGTTTCAATAGGGGCAACACCTGATATTGTGACACCACCATCACCATCTATCGTTCCACCGACCGTGTCGGCGATTTCGCTAAGTTTCAAAGGCAAATCAATCTTCCATGTCAGCCAGTTTTTCCAGAACTTTGTCAGTTACATCAAAGGATTCTTTAATGTAGCCAATACCTTGCAGGGTAAAGATGACATCGAAATTTCCATCGACAGCGACAGCTTCGATTGCTCGATGAATCTTATCTAGTAACGGTTGCATGAGTTGAGAGTTTTTTTGTTCTTTTTGTCCACCCGGGCCAAAGACTGAACGAGTGAAGTTGTCTAGAGCATCCTGTTTCACTTGAATAGCCGCTTCACGTTCTTTACGTGCATCGTCCGAGAGGACAACTTTTTGTTTCTCATAATCCTGAATCATCTCAGTGATTTCAGCGTATTTCTCTTGAGCTTCTTCATCCCAAGCACGTGAGAGGACTTCAAATTCTTCTTGGGCTTTTTGGACTTAACGATATTCGCTAAATAGTCGTTCATCCTTTACAAATCCGATTTTTAATCCTTGAGCTGAGGCTTGTCCCGCAAGCAGAAAAACTCCCAATAATGTGACAGCGATTGCTGTTACCGTCATTCCGGTTTTTCGCATTTTCCTGTTCCTTTATATATGTACGTTATCTAAATGTCGTTCCGATTTGAAAATGAGGTTTCCATCCTTTATCCTGTCCTTCAAGTACATCAAACGGATAGGCAAAGTCAAACCCTATTGTTCCGATTGCCGGTACCACCACTCTGAATCCGACTCCAGCACTTCGATATAAATCATTTGCGAGGTTTATATCACCACGGTAGAGCCATGAGTTACCCGCATCAAAGAAAGCGAGTGCGTAAATACTTCCCTCAGTAATAGGGAATTGTAGTTCAAAATTACCGACGAGCATATACATCCCTCGAACTCGTGTATTGTAGCTGGAGAATGATGTGTCATCAGGGATATCTACTCCAACAACTGCGTGTGGGTCGTTGTAGAAAAAGGTTGTGTCCGATTGTGTTACTAACGAATCGGGAGTCAGAGTTCCGTCATTATATCCTCTCACAATGCCATCAAATGCAGTACCACCCGGGGTGAATCGATCAGAGATGAGAACTCGATCGTCTCCCTTTGGTCTTGTAATGACATTGTATTGTACTTTGGCTGCAAATGATAGTTTCCAGAAGAGAGGGAAGAACTTTGCTATAGTGAGTTCATGTTTTTGGTATTGCCAGAATCCACCTAGCCATGAACCTGTCATCTGAAAATTATATGCGATTTTAGATCCACTGGTAGCAAATTGAGGCAGGTTTCGTGAATCACGGACAATGGATATTGTTAAACGAGAAGCAGTCAGCGTTTCCTCATTGTAGCTTAGTACAGAACCCGGGTAAGGGGAATAAACAGTGCGAGCGATTAATGAGTCAGTTCTGCTTGCTGTTGTGTAATCATTCCAATAGTACTGAGATTTGTATGAGTTGTTCTCTATGTAGGAATCATCAAAATCAAAAAAGCGATTTCTCTCCAGTGAATATGATGCAAAGACTCTGAAATAGTTGTCAGGCCATTTGAGTCGTCGTCCGAGACGAATTGATCCGCCTGTTCGACCTTCAGTATAATCATTAAACCACCGTCGATTAAGAGCAAACATATTGATTCCGAGAAGGGTTGGTCTGCCAGCTAGCCAAGGTTCAGTAAAAGAGAGTGAGAACGAATTTCGTCTTGAGCCGAAATCTAAGGAGAAATTCAGGTTTTGACCATTGCCTCGAAAATTTGGGATTCCCATACCGAGCGTGCCAACCATTTTATCCTGACTATTGTAGCCTGCCCCTGCAGAAATCTGACCCGTCTGTTTTTCCGTTATCTTAAAGTCAATATCAACATCGCCATCCACACGGTCTCTGGGGATCGGTTCGACGTTGGCGAAGTAATTCAACGCCATGACATCACGGACTGATCGTATCAACAAAGCCCTGCTAAACTTTTGTCCCGGCAAAGTTGAGATTTCTCTACGTATAACATGCTCTTTTGTTTTGGTATTGCCTATGATGTTAATCATCTGTACGTGAGAAGGGAGACCCTCAGATATTGTATAGGAGATATCGATTATAGAATCAGCTCTTGTGGTTCGCTGATCTGCTATTCGTACATGGAGATGACCGATTTCATAGTAAGCAGATGATATTTCCATGATTGATTCATCATATTTTTTTGAATTGAAGGTATGCCCTTTCTTATATTTTAGGGCTTTTTTCAATACTTCTGTGGGAAGCTCTTCATTGCCTGAGAATGTTGCATCTCCAAAATAGTAGCGAGGCCCTTCGTAGACATTGAGAAAGATAGTCATCTTATTGCTATTTGTATCAATGTACATCGAATCAGAAATCATGTAAGCGTCAATGTACCCTCGTTCATGATACTCGTTGATGACTTTCAGCAAGTCATCGCTAAATTCTTCTTGGGCAAAGTCTGAGCTTTTGAGAAAACCGCGTTTTCGGTTCCTCATCTTTTTAATCAAGTCTTTTGTTTTGACGCGTTTTGCACCGTTGATGACTACCTTTTCCACTTTGACTTTTGATTTTTCATTAAAAGTGAAAGAAAGCTTGGCTTCGGTAGAGTCATCTGAATAGGTCAATTGTGGTGTTATTTCAGCCTGAAAAAACCCTTTTTCTGCATAGAGTTTTTTAAGTTCTTGTTTTTTCTTCTCGATCAGATATGGGGATATGTATCCACCGACTCCTAACCCCAGTTGTTCCTTGAGTTCTTTATCCTTGATCTTTTTATTGCCAATGAACTTTAACTCGGAGAGTTTTGGCAATTCTTTGACAACGATGTAGACTTTTAATCCGCCAGTAACATCTTCGGCATCAATTCTTACATCGGAAAAGATGCCCAGCCCATAGAGCCGACGGATAGTTTCAGAAATTGTAGTTGGTGTGAGGGGTTGACCAATTTCAAGGGAAGCAACTCCAAGGATCAGTGCCTCTGTTGCTATTCTGTTTCCATCGACGACTACTTCAACTACACGGAACTCCTGCTGAGCACTAATCGGAGTGGCAATAGCCAACACTATCAGGCACAGGAAAAGGGGAATAGTCGATTGTTTTGCAATCGCCAGTATACGAGCAGTCCATGCTCGATTGTCAATTGATCGGTTCAAGAGTCCATGGTTGTGTGTTGAGTTATGGAGCTACAATTTTGTTTACTTTGATCTGAGTGAAATCCTGTCTGTGTCCTTGAGTGCGACGGTACTTTGTGCGACGCTTATATTTATAGATAAGTACCTTGTCGTCTTTACCGTGTTCAACTATCTCAGCTTCAACTTTCGCATCAGCAACAATAGGTGTTCCGACAATTGACTGGTCGTCTTTCTTGATAAGTAAGACTTGGTCAATATCGAGCTTTGCACCCAGTTCGGCCTGCTGGTGGGGAACTGTAATTACATCTCCTTCGCGGGCAGTAAATTGCATGCCCGATACTTCAAATACAGCGTACATGAACATCCTCCAAAAAAAACAATAGAAGTCGTTATCCGTTCACAAGTTAAAAACCACCAAACTTACAGCATTTCACGCCTAAGTCAAGGCAAATTTCCCCATGATAATCAACTTCTATTTAAGCATCGCAATCATCATAAGTGTATACTACTAAAGTCAGTGCAGGTTCCCATTGAGGTTAACATGCAAGATTGTGAGTCTTATATGATTGCGACAATATGACAGTTGCATATATTGGCATATTGAATCGTCTAAATATATGTGAGAATAGATATGACAACAGATAGATCGACTCTAATCGAACCAGTCAAATTTGACCTCCGTTCAGGTTATCGACCTAATGGTGATCAACCACAGGCAATAGCTGAACTACTGGCGGGGCTTAAGCGAGATCAGAAACATCAGACATTGCTCGGAGTGACCGGCTCTGGAAAAACATTTACTATTGCGAATGTAATTGCTCAGTATGGTCGTCCCGCCTTAGTTATTTCTCATAATAAGACGTTGGCCGCACAATTATTTGGTGAGTTGAAGGCTTTTTTCCCGAATAATGCAGTTGAGTTTTTCATTAGCTACTATGATTACTATCAGCCAGAAGCATATATACCTACGACAGATACTTTTATTGAGAAAGATACCGCAGTAAATGAAGATATCGATCGGCTACGACTACGTGCAACAGCATCTTTACTTGAACGAGAGGATGTTATTATCGTTGCTTCGGTATCTTGTATCTATGGTATTGGATCACCAACAGAGTATAAAAAACAATATATCTCTTTGAGTGTCGGACAGGAATATGATCGAGATGAGGTGATTCGCAAACTAATCGATATCCACTATATCCGAAATGACATTGATTTTACGCGTGGTCGTTTTCGAGTACGTGGAGACACAATAGAATTGATTCCTGCATATCATGAAAATGCAATGCGGATAGAGTTTTTTGGTGATGAGGTTGAGCGGATTACAGAAGTTGATCCATTGACTGGTGAAGTGCTTAAGGAGCGTCGTAGTATATCGGTGTATCCTGCCAAACACTTTGTTACATCACCCGAGCAGCTTAAGGATGCTATCGGTCTTATTGAAGCCGAGTTAAAGGAACAACTGATTCATTTTCGTGCAGAGAATAAACTCCTTGAAGCGCAACGGCTTGAGATGCGAACTAAATATGATCTTGAAATGTTGAAGGAGATAGGCTATTGCTCAGGGGTGGAGAATTATTCTCGACATCTTTCCGGTCGTAAAGAGGGGGAGAGGCCATTCACATTGATGGACTTTTTCCCTGACGATTTTATTACAATTATTGATGAATCTCACCAGTCTATTCCTCAGATACGTGGGATGTTTGCAGGTGATCGTAGTCGTAAAGAGGTGTTAGTCTCTCATGGTTTCAGGTTGCCTTCAGCATTAGACAATAGGCCGTTGTTTTTTGAAGAATTTGAGGAATTAGCACAGAAACGAATATATGTCTCAGCTACTCCCGCAGAATATGAACTTGAAAAGTGTGGAGGTGTCATTGTAGAGCAAGTAATACGTCCTACAGGGTTGTTGGATCCAATTATTACCGTTAAACCATTGGGGTCACAGGTTGATGACCTGCTTGAAGAATCTAAGAAAAGGAGTGAAAAGAAAGAGCGAGTGCTTGTGACGACCCTGACTAAGCGGATGGCTGAAGACCTAACCGACTATATGAGCAAAAACGGTCTGAGAGTTCGGTATTTGCATAGTGAGGTAGCATCAATTGATAGAACAGCGATTATTCGAGATCTCCGTTTGGGTGAATTTGATATTCTCGTAGGGGTAAACCTGTTGAGAGAGGGACTTGACCTTCCCGAGGTATCGCTAGTAGCTATTTTGGATGCTGATAAGGAAGGATTTCTCAGGTCAGAGCGTTCACTTATACAGACTGCGGGGCGTGCGGCCAGGAACAAAGATGGTGAAGTCATATTGTATGGTGATAAGATAACAAACTCGATGCGAAAAGCTATCGATGAAACAGCACGCCGTCGTTCTAAACAGATCGCCTACAACAAGAAGCACAATATTGACCCTGAAACAATTTATAAGACTCGTGATGAGATTCTCCGTATTACACAGTTTGCCGATACGAAAACGGTTGAGGAGGTCGCATTTGAGAAACCGAGTCATTTTGCTTCTATGGGAGATGAAGACCAGCTTGTTTTCATGATAAATGCTATGAAAAAAGCGGCAGAAAACCTTGATTTTGAAACTGCAGTTATAATACGTGATGAAATCACTGTGATGAAAGAGAAGATTAAGAAACGGAAGAAGAAGCGTGCATAAAGTTTTGAAAGAAAGAGCGAAGTCAATTTACCTGTCGATACTGCCTCTGATTTTACTTATTTCTCTGTTTGCTTTCAGTGGATGTGAAGAGCGGGGTGTTACTTTTGTGGTCGATGCCGATGTTCTACGAGACTATATAAGTCAGACTGAAGAAGGACGTGACCTTTTTCGTGTTGACAATATCTTTCTGGAAGATCCGTTTACTATTGATGGAGACTCGGCAATCTATAAGATCATTGTTGATTCGGTGTATCGCTCGATAGTTGTGGATACTACTCCAGTACGTGTCCTCAAGGATTTTGGTGGGAGTATTGGGATGGCTCGTGATGCTGAGGTGATTGTTGATGATTTCTTTCATCTCAGAGTGCTTAGAATCGAGAATGGTGATACAACTTTTTCATCGCATAAACGTGCTTTGACTCGAGTTGGTTTCTTCCTAAAGTTAGGTAGCGATGCTCAAGCAAATCTTGGTTGGTTATTGTGGGGGTATAATGGTGGTGCACCTGAAAGTCCAGCCGAGATGGTTATCCGTTCGAATCGCAATGTAGAGTTTCGTGGGGATCAGTTGGAGTATTCCCAGTTGCGATATGTATTGTATGATACGCTTTCAAATGGTGAGGTTAGATTGGTCCCAGGTTATACTGATTACAAATATATTCGTCTTTCGATGACAGGGTTAATAAATGCAGGGGATTTGTTGTATATTACCAGTTCAAAATTGAAGCCGACATCATATTACCAGTTGATTTCGGCAGAATCCGATTCTGGTTTCGTTCTCTACGATATGAACCGATTAGATGCAACCCATTGGGTTGATACGGTTGCAACAAGGCACAATAGTCCTCATATATGGGATCTCTTGTCATTCCAAGAGGTGCAGGCTATTCCAATCGTTGGTAGCAATCCTCCAGATACGACTTTTGTCTGGAATGGGTGGACTGTGCCATTCCGTTTTGAGCAATAATCATAATACTATAGCGTTATTTGATAGTTTTCCCGATTTAACTTGAATACTCTTCTCTTATTCGAGTATATTCATCATATCAACATGAACAAAACCTACAAGGAGGTTGATATGGTTACAAAAAAGCGACGCCACCTACCAGCGTTTCTTATTGTGCTGATGGTGATGACTATGATTGGATGCGGAACACAGGTTCCATCAGGTCACCGTGCAGTATTTTTCTCTAAGTTCGGTTCAGGTACTGAAATGGGAAAAGTTTATCCCGAAGGCTTTAACTGGCATATGCCATGGAACAAGATGTTTGTTTATCAAGTGCAAACACAGGAGAGAAAAGAAACTTTACGAGTCCTTTCCAGTGATGGTGCAACAATCGGTATGGAAGTTTCAGTTTTGTACCGTCCTTTGTTTGATAAATTGGACTCACTACAAGTAACACTTGGACCAAATTATTATAGTGTGAAAGTCGCCCCGACATTGAGGGCAAGTGCACGAGATGTGGCTGGTCGATTTACACCTGAGGAGATATACTCGACAAAACGTGATACCCTGATTAAGGCTCTTCATGAAAACTTGGTAACGGCGATGGAAGGAACATTCATAGAGATTCAGGATGTTCTCCTGCGTGATGTTCAGATACCTGCCAAAATATCTGAGGCTATCAACTTCAAGCTCTCAGCTGAGCAGGATGCTCAGAAGATGCAGTTTACTATTGAGAAAGAACGAAGAGAAGCCGAACGTAAGAAGATTGAGGCACAGGGGATATCTGATTTCCAAAAGATCGTTTCGGCCGGTATTACTCCGTCACTACTCAAATGGAAAGGTATCGAAGCTACATTGAAGATAGCTGAGTCACCAAATACAAAGGTAGTTATTGTCGGTAATGATGCCGGGTCATTGCCGGTTATTCTTAGCACAGACAAATAGAAATATATAGTAGTCTGTAAGATGTGAAAGCCGCCTTTGTATGTAAGGGCGGTTTTTTTTATGATTGATTTCACTTGTTTTGATTAAGGAGTTCCATGAGTCTGTTTTGCAAGTGCCAGGTGTGGACACGTTCATGCCAGATTGTTCTTCGTATTATTTTCCGTGCAGACCATATCTCCCCTTGATGTTCAGTAATCTTACGGTTGTTGGTCAGTTCAGGTAAGCGTGAGATAGTTTGTTTTCGTACTGTTTTTATCGCTGTTAATGGTTCAGAAGGCATGACTCGACGATCAAAAGCCAATCCAAGTTTATCAAAATAGGACCACTCGGCTAAGGCTATATGTTCGATAATACCGTTTAGGGATAAGAATACTTCATTCTCAATTTCGCTATTAAGGAATTGAGAGGGGATTCGTTGAATCGTTGAAGTAAGGTCGTTACGACTACAATCCAAGACCCACGTTACTTGATCGATTTCTTGAGGAGAAAGAGGACGTTTGTCATCTTCAAAGAACGCATGAACTTGTGAACCGCTTGCCTTTGCTTTGGTGAGAAAAGTCTCAACTACTTTTACATCGATTGGATCGTTTCTTTTATTTGAAGGGGCGAAACCATCAAGCCAAGTATTCCATTCAGCCATCGCCTCTGGAGCTTTAGTAACCAGATTAGGTGGTGAGTCTGCACGAACAAAGCATCCCGGTGTTTCAAAAAACCATCCGAGCCATTTTCCTGGCTCCATCTCTTCAATCCCTAAACTGAACATCATGTGAGGTGTTCCTTGAAGTTGTCATTAGTCTTCTTCGTAATGTTTTTGAATCCGTTGCAGAACATCGGGATCAGCTAATGTTGTTGTGTCTCCGAGGACTTTGCCATTGGCAATATCTCTCAAGAGTCTCCTCATTATCTTCCCTGAGCGAGTCTTGGGTAGATCTGAAGCAAAGATAATCTTTTCAGGTTTTGCAATTGAACCAATCTTGCGTGCAACAAAATCTCTCAAGATAGAGATCAGCTTGTCATTCATTTCAAAACCCGGTCCCGGTGTTACAAATGCGACCAAACATTCCCCTTTTAAGTCGTGAGGGATACCCACTACTGCGGCTTCAACGACTGCCTCATGTTCGACCAGAGCAGACTCAACTTCCATTGTTGATATGCGATGTCCCGCTGTATTGATAACATCATCAACACGGCCTAAAATCCAAAGATATTTATCCTTGTCGATTTTAGCCCCATCTCCCGGGAAGTATATCCCAGACCATTTCGACCAGTAGGTTTCTACGAATCGTTCTCGATCCCCCCAGATTCCTCTTAACATTCCAGGCCACGGTTTTGTGATTGCTAGATAGCCCCCACCTTCTTTGACACGCTTGCCGTTGTCGTCGAGTATTGCAGTTTCAATACCCGGGAAAGCCTGAGTTGCAGATCCGGGTTTAGTTGTTGTAATGCCTGGCAGTGGAGTGATGAGAATATGTCCTGTTTCGGTTTGCCACCATGTGTCGACAATTGGGCATTTCTTTTTTCCGATGACTTCATGGTACCACATCCACGCCTCAGGATTGATCGGCTCACCGACTGTACCAAGCAGACGTAAGGATGAGAGGTCGTGCTTATTTGGCCATTGGTCTCCCCATTTCATGAAAGCTCTGATAGCAGTAGGTGCGGTATAGAATACACTGACTCCATATTCCTCGACCATCTGCCAAAAGCGATCTGCATCGGGCCAGTTAGGGGCTCCTTCATACATAACCTGAGTGGCACCGTTGGCCATTGGGCCGTATACTATGTATGAGTGACCTGTAACCCAGCCTATATCGGCAGT
>JAJRUL010000084.1 GCA_024277795.1 Candidatus Zixiibacteriota bacterium | reverse complement strand
CCCGTAAAAGGATCGAAATCATTGCCTGCGGGTCGAGTGAATGCGATTGGGGCAGAGAATTCATCAAATGTCGTGGTAGCAATTGACAATGACCTCTATCGCTTTGATGGTAATGTCTGGAGTAACACAACTCCATATACTGTCGTTCTTGATGATACTGAAGAGAAAATAGCAGAAAAGATGACAATATATGGGACCAAGCAGGAAATGGCCGTTTATCTGGCAAAACTCAAAGAGTTCCGTTCTGCCAATATAGCTGTCGAACAGCCTGATGTTCCTATGATCGAAGAAAGTAAAGAGAATGTCGAAGTTGAGGTTGATGTTGTAGATAGCTTGAATAGTGAGCAAACGATAAGCAGTGACTCGTCGAGTGAAACATCAATCGTTGGACAGTCTGCAGAACTCAATAATGATACTACAACTGCTATTCATGAGAATGTATCAGAAGCTTATGATGCCTCGCTACCTGAGACAGGTACAGTAATACAGATTCCATTGGTAGCTAATATTAAAGGTGAAGTGACATCGATTGCTGTTCAGGGCAATCAAATCTATGTTGGGACAGAGTTTGGCCTGTTACATTTTGATGGTAATACGTGGGAGCTCCCCGGTTATCGTGAATACAGCCTGACTAAGGATGCGACGGTCGATGAGACTGTTGAAGCGCGAGGGTATACTTCAGATGAGAAGAAAGAGCATTATCGTGCGGCGATTATGGCAATCAATGATATATCCGGAAATACAATTGATTCTGGTTCTACATTGAAATTGTATGACAATGCTACTGCGTCGAGAATCAACCTTATCAAACCTCAAGGTGCATATATCTTTATTGCAACTGCTGATGGCCTTCGCAAACATGATGGCCACAGGTATAGTCGGGTTGAGCTTAAAGGGATGGATCGTTCCAACTCTCTCTATATTGAATCAATCGGTGAAGAAGTTTGGTTGGTGAGTGATAAGAGGGTTGCGATCAAAGCGACCAATCATACAGATTTCTCTTTGACTCATGTAAAGTGGTTGCCACAACTTGCTGATGATGTCTTTTATGACTTCCTTTCCTTTACTACAGAGTTAGAAGGGTGGGGGACAATCGGTTTTGGAGTAACGGCAATTTATTATGGTACAATTTCTTTGACGACTAACTCTCCGGATGTTGTTGATACCTTTTCACCCTTCGAAGTTGCTTTTACGGGTTCATATGGTACCTCGTTGACCCGCAAACTCAAGGGGGGGATATCGGCCAAATTTATCTACTCTCGACTCTCAGACAGAGAATTGGCTACAGTTGGAAGTGCGGCATTAGGTTCAGGTACTGCAAAGGGTTTAGCTGTTGATGTTGGTTTAATTTATGAAATGTCACCAAAGCTTAATATTGCCGGTGCAATAACAAACTTAGGCCCTAATATGCAGTATTCTCAAAAAGAGCAAGCGGACCCTATTCCACGGAACTTGGCTCTGGGTGTTGCATATCGTCTGATCAATTCAGACTACAATCGGTTGTTGGTTACATTTGAAGTCAACAAGTCCTTGATAGGTTTGAATGATGGGTTTAGTGAAGAGGTTAAGCAATTGGTCTTGAATGGTGGAGTTGAATTTGTATATGCAAATCTGATCGCTCTTCGTGCCGGTTATATCTTTGATGAAGAGGGAAAGATCAAAACACCAACAACAGGTATTGGTCTGACGTTAAAAGATCGTTTCAAGTTTGATTTTGCTTATATTCCAAGCAACTCGAACTTAGCTCTTGCGAATACGCTTAGAATGTCGCTTGGTGTAGAAATATAATCTGATTACAAGGAGTAGATCGCGACAACATGGGACGTTTCGCAACAATCCTGCTATTTACAATTTTACTCATTCTGCCGGCGACTGCCTTGGTCGCCGGTGGTATTGAGTTGCCAATGGATCGCCATAGAGTAGTGGCGCAAGAGGGGGAGAGCGAGGTATTGCACCGTTGCTTGACTCCTGTTGTAGATAATCCGATTGACTTTGGTTTGACAAGATCGAGTCGATGGGCTTTGCCTGATAAGGCATTGGCTGTTAATTTCCTTGATACTATTCATATCCTTGTACTTCGGTTTAATTTCCAATATGAAACGGTTGATGATCCAAATACTACTGGTCGGGGTATTATGGATCTGTCGCGTCCAATTGATAACCCTCTTGATTCAGCTGTATATTATGATTCTGTAGGCAACTGGGTCGATCCACCTGCCCATGACTCACTCTATTTTGATGCCCATATGAGAGCTTTACGGCGGTATTGGGAAACAGTCTCAGGTGGCAAGTTGACCCTTTCATGGGATATCTTTCCCCCCGCCAAAGATAGTTGCTATCAGTTGCCATATCCAATGAGCAGGTATGGGAAATGTGATTTTGCCGATGTTGTCGATGGGCTGGAGAACTATTTTATTGATGGTATAACACTTGCCGATCAGACTTCTCCGGAGATCGACTTTGCTTCGTACGATTCATATTTTCTTTTTCATGCCGGTTCAGATCGGCAGAATGATGTTGGCTTGCCTGAAACCTGTTCCGACCTTTTTACCGGTTTTATCAGTTTTCGAGATTCAGTACCGGTCGATGACTCGACACTATGGATCCGCAGGGGATTACTTGTCCCTGAAACTGCGAGCCAAGACAATCGAGCTACAGCACTAAATGCTGTTTTGGCACATGAGTTTGGCCACCAACTTGGCTTGCCTGATCTGTATAGTACCAGATCTTTTTTGACACAACTTGGTGATTTTGCTCTGATGGATAACAACGGCTTTGGAACAGGGATTGACTTTGGTTACAAGTCGGGTAATACATTTGGTGCTATGCCTGTGTATCCTTCTGCTTGGTCACGAGCATATCTCGGGCTTGTTGATGTCTACGACTTCAGAATGGGGACTGATATTACTGTAGCGGCCGCGGAGATAATATCAAATTCTATACAAGTAGCACGGATTCCTATTACTGAAAAAGAATACTATTTGATTGAGAATAGATTAATCGAAGTTGACGGCTTTGAGACGAGGATGAAGGTAGATTCTGCTACTTCAGTATTTGAAGGACCTATGAGAGAGAATACGCGAGAATTTACTTCGGAATATGATTTTCTCCTCCCAGGGTCAGGGCTAATAATTTATCATGTTGATGAAGCTGTTGCAGGGTTGGATTATGATGGAGATGGGCTTTCCAACTTTTTTGATAACCAATTGCAATGGGTTGCTTCTCAGCGGTTTATTCGGTTGATTGAAGGAGACGGACAAGTTCATTTTGGTGGATACTATCGTTCAGGATGGGGAAGAGCGGAAGATATGTATCGTGATGATCGCTCCACATCATTTACACCGAATACAAACCCGCCTTCAATAGACAACTCAGGGAACAATACTCATATCTTCATTACAGATATTACAAGAGTAATGGATACCGCGGGTGCTACAGTGACAGTACATGATTCCTTGATCCGCTTTTCTGTAGAGACTGACAAATTATCGTCAGGTTTTCCCGTTCGCACAGGACCTGCACAGTTTCCGTTGAGTCCAATTATTGATGATCTCAACGGTGACGGTATGGATGAAATCATAGTCGCATCAGGTAACTTACTTTCCGCATTTTCAAAAAGCGGGGAGTGGTTCCTCCAGACATTACATCCCAACAATAATCTTCCTATCTATTACGATACAACAATTGCATCTGTTCATACCGGTCGCGCGGTGGCAGTGCCACTAATGACAACAGTCTCATCGCCTATTTCGGCCGGTCCGGTAACGGGTGATTTTGGAAGTGGTAGTTTTCCACGACTGGTTGCCTTCGGGTACTCGACTGGTCCTGTTAGTGGGCGTGTAGTCACCTTTAAAGGAGCGGATGATGACCTGAATGGTGAAGCGGATAATGACAACAGAGGTGGTATTGTTACAATAGGTATTCCAATTGCTTTATCATTTGGTGATATTCTTTGGGCACTTACTGATAGAGGTAATGTTTATAGAAAGACAACGCTTGTACAAGATAGAGATTCATTGGTTGGTACTTTTACAAATGATGAATATCACGGAATCTGTCGGTTAGGGCGGAATTTGGTGCTTATGGCAGGTGATGCGACTACTACAACATTCTATGCTATTGATAGTATCGCAGTAGACTCGCTGACAGTAGCGGGTCATTATATGTTTGGCCCAGTGGTAGTCGATATTGATCGAAATGGTACAAATGAAATAGTTGCGTTATCTGAGTTTGGTGATGCTATCTTAGTTTCTGCCGATGAAACCACATCTCCGCTGTCGTTGAGTGTGAAGTTGCAAAGATCTACTGGTAGGGGAATAACAGCAAATCCTGTTATTGCGGATATTGATAGTGATGGATACCCTGATATTATTGTTGGTGGTAACAACCAGATGTTTGCATTTGATCGGAATCTTATCGAGTTGACAGATTTTCCGATAGATGTTGATGACAGGTTTACAAATAATGATGTGACTTTGGCTCCGATTGTTGCAGATATTGAATTGGGAGGATCTCCCGAAATTATATTTTCGACAGATGTTGGGAATATGTACGCATTTGGAAATGACCTGGCTTATGGATTCCCGCTCTCTGCAGGTGAACAAGCGGCAGGTTCTCCACTATTTTTCAATGATAACGATGGTGGCCGTCTTGGATATATTGGTGCTGATGGTTGGTTCTATTTGTGGGATGTTGCCTCAGATAGTGTCACGAACTATTGGACAATGAACGGTGCTGATCCGATCAACAGTATGGCTTTTGACTCGACTAAATTATCTGCACCAAAACAGTTTGCCGAATCATTTGATGAGAATCGTTTCTTCTGTTATCCTAATCCTGTAACTGAGGGAAGAACGACTCTTAGATATTTTCTAGGGCAGTCGGCAAATTCGGTAGAGTTGACTATTTATGATCTAACAGGAAATGAAATAGAAAGCCTTACCGGGACTACAGATCAGGGAGTTGAAAATGAATTGGTCTGGGACTGTCAGAATGTTACCCCCGGTGTTTATCGCTGTCGTATTGAGATCAATTCTAACGGGAATTCTGAAGTGGCTTTTACTGATATAGCTGTGATTAGATAGGAGAAAGAAAAGATTGATGAAAAAACGTGACTTATTCATATTCGTTGTTATATGTGCAATCCTTACATCGCAATCGATGGCAGTCGAACTTACGCAGTCATTGTTTGGTCAGGCCCAACAGCGCTTGCATTATTCTACTGTTATTTCAGAACAAGAAAACGCTCCCTTCTTGACCACAACTGACGAATCAGCTAGTAGTAAGATTGACGATAAGAGAGAAACCTCAAAATCTCCTGCTAAGGCTTTTCTCCTGTCTATGGTATTGCCCGGTGCGGGTCAATATTATGCTGGAAGTAGAATAAAACCTTTTGCCTATCTTGGGGTAGAGGTTGCCTCATGGGTTTTCTATTCCAAATGGCAATCTGAAGGAAATACAAAAACAGATGAATTTGAGCAGTTTAATCGTGATCATTGGAGTGAAGAGGACTACACTTTGAATCTTCTGTGGACATACGGGGAAACGGATGATGAGAATATAACTGCTTCAGAAATGTCGCATCATTTGCCAGATACCCGTACTCAACAATACTATGAAATGACGGGAAAGTACGACCAGTTTTCATGGGGTTGGGATGATGCACAGTTAAATGGCCGAACGTTGGATACATATAATATCGGAGACCCACCACCTCGTACTGTGACCCCTGAAACAACTCCAATCAGCTTGAATCGTAATAAATATGAAAAGATGCGTAAGGATGCTGATGACCATTATACACGTGCAACCCGCATGATTTATGTATCAATGTTGAACCACCTAGTGAGTGCATTTGAAGCATTCATAATTGTGAAGAAGCAAAACAAAGCTCAAGAAAGTACCCTTTCTGCTTTATTAGAGCGGACGGACCTAAGAGCTTCTTTACGTTCGTACAATGCTGTTGTTGATACACCGTTTATGACACTATCATACAATTTCTAAAGGTAGAGAAGATGCGATTGTCTTTTGTCATTATTATCTTGTTTGTTATTGTTCGTCCTCTCAGTGCACAAGTCGCTCTGAAACCTACTCCTGTGCAATCGCAGTTTGAAACTCTTAGATATAGTGCTATTGGTGACGATGATTTTCTTACACCTGTTGATCAAGGGGAGAGTCATGATATCAACATATCTGAAAAATCTGTGTTCAAAGCTGCGGCATATTCTTTTCTGCTTCCAGGACTTGGAGAGTATTACGTTGGAAATCATGCTAAAGCAAACTACTTCTTTGGTGTCGAAGCACTAACTTGGATAACCTATATTTCGTTCCGAATATATGGTGGATGGAAAGAGGATGATTACATACGGTTCGCAGCGGAACATGCGGGTGCTCATTTGGAAAACAAGGACAATGACTTCAGAACTCTGCTCTCTCAATATGAAAGCATCGATCAATATAATACGTTGGGACGTGCATTGGAGCCGGGCAGTCCGTATTATGTCGATAATGAGGAAAATCATTGGCGTTGGCAGTCGACAGAAGACAGGGTTGCCTATCGTATCCTCAATGAATCGAGTAGAGACGCATACAAAAGATCAGATTGGGTGATTTTAACTGCTCTTGTTACTCGCGTTATCTCAGTAATTGATGCTGTACTGGATGTGAAGCGTTTCCAGAGTTACGAAGGACATGCTATGTTATCAAAACCTCGGACATTTAGATTCTCCGTCGATCCACTATCGACTCGATCCCAGATCAAACTGACCTATTTAACCGGTGGTTGAGATAATGCAGAAACAGCATTTTGTTTTTCTTTTTTCCCTTCTCTTTCTCAACTCATGTAGTTCTCGCGATATTCATCTTTCAGATGAAGTGCGGGTTTATACCCCTCCTGTTGCTATTGTTGTAGAGCGTATAATTGATGG
>JAJRUL010000083.1 GCA_024277795.1 Candidatus Zixiibacteriota bacterium | reverse complement strand
CCTTTTTTGACTACCCGGCGGAGATTAGAAAGGTTATCTATACAACCAATGCGATTGAATCTATGAACGCTCAACTGCGAAAGGTGACTCGTAATCGTGGTTCATTTCCTACGGCCGACTCAGTCAAAAAAGTGCTGTATCTGGCCTTATTAAGAATCTCAAAAAGGTGGAAACGTCCGATCAGGGATTGGGCCGCGACCCTGAACCACTTTAGCATTATGTTTGGAGAAGAATCTAACACACATGAAACAGTCGCTTACACAAAATTCCGTACAGGCTCAGTTTAGCACTCAAGGTTCATCTAGTTAGTAAAGAAATCAAATACATTTTCAATTGTACTACCATCCCTCTTGTAAAATTCTGTATATCCGCATTGTGTACATGTTACAGCGGTATATTTTTCACTCTGAATGTCAAAAATCTTTGTCCAGAAACCACCGGCTGCGCGGATTTCTCCGGTGCTGTATGATCTGTTTTGACATTTGGCACAACAATAATTC
This sequence comes from Candidatus Zixiibacteriota bacterium, assembly GCA_024277795.1. Taxonomy (GTDB): domain Bacteria; phylum Zixibacteria; class MSB-5A5; order GN15; family FEB-12; genus JAJRUL01. The sequence goes on along the minus strand of JAJRUL010000083.1, from coordinate 26,994 downwards.
GGGTGTTCCATCAGCGACTCCTATAACATCAATTGCTATTTTATATTATATACTCTTGTTGTAAGAGTGAATTCAAGAAAATGCTAATCTATTTTTTTAGAGCGATAGTCTTCAATAGCGGCTCTTATTGCATCGGGAGCCAGATTCGAACAAGCAATTTTTTCTTCAGGAAGTCCATCAAGAGCATCAGCAACTTCTTGACGAGTCAGGGCAATTGCTTCTTCAATAGATTTCCCTTTGACCATTTCAGAAGCCATAGATGAACAAGCTATTGCCGCGGCACAGCCAAAAGTTTGATATCGGATATCAACAAGCCTATCATCTTCGACTTTGATAAAAATCTTCATGACATCACCACAAGCGGGATTACCAACAGAACCGATACCATCTGCTTCAGAGAGATCGCCAGTATTGCGCGGGTTTTGGAAATGATCCATTACTGTTGAGTTATACATATTGACAAATTACAATGTTGAACGGAGAAATCAAGACGAAAAAGAGTTCATCTTTTTCTCAAAGAGCTAGTTCGTAAGTTTGCCCGCAAGTAGATGAAGAAATAACCCAACATCAGTTACGACTCCAATTGTTTGATGAGAACCACGATCTTTGAGCTTTGTTACAACAGCAGGGTTGATATCGACACATATTGTCAATACGCGGGCGGGGATCATATTCCCAACTGCAATTGAGTGTAACATCGAAGAGAGCATTATAACAATATCAATATCTTGTAGAAGTCGTGAGTGATCTTCCTGGGCTCTGTTCATATCGGTTATTGTATCAGGTAGAGGACCGTCGTCACGCAATGAACCTGCCAATGAAAAAGGGATTCCAGCTTTAACAGCAGAATACATGACCCCACTTTTGAGTGTTCCCTCATCAACGAGGTTTTTAATCGAGCCCGCCCGTCGCACTTCATTGATTGCTCTTAAATGATTTCTGTGACCCATTTCAACAGGCTTCCCCGTTTTCTTGTCTATGCCAAGTGATGTGTCATAAAGTGATGCTTCTATATCATGTACAGCTAGTGCATTTCCTGAAAGTAGGACATTGATATATCCGTGTTCGATTAATTTCGATAAGTCTTTGGCGGCTCCTGTATGAATCACAACAGGTCCTGCGACGACTGCAATTCGTTTGTTGTTGCTTTGTATGATAGAGGCGATCTGTTCAACAGCAAGTTTTACCTGACGTTCGGTGGAGACATCCCCTGACATGAAGCTGAAGATAGACCGATCACGCTCAACATATTCTGGTATGACTTTGATACCTGACAATCCGCAAACGACCATCTCTCCCTTCTTGATGTCACGAAATTTACGAACAGTTGCAGTATAATCCTCTACAACAATTACTCCATCCATTCTGATATTGGAAACGTCTATCCATTGGGTCCCTACTTTAACCTGAGTTGCATGATTTGTGCTAGAGTAAAAATCAGGTGGTACAACTCCGTCAGCGGGCGCAGGACGGAGTAAAACAGATTCTGTCTCTTCAATTCTACAACCGAGAGTGGAAAGCTTGAGCAGTATAGCATTGATTGAATCGGTATCCTCAGCAGTAATCCTTAGTGATGCATTTGAGAATTCATCATTGGTTCTTCCTATGCTGAATTCCAGAACTTCAAATGACCCGCCATCAGATATTATCGTATCAAAGATTTGACGCATAAGACCTGAGTCGATCAAGTGTCCCGAGGTGTTGACGATTTTTTCAATCATACGTATTAGTGTCGGTAAGTTCGATTTGAGTCTGAATAATAGATTTTAGGCAGATACCCGTTTTCTCCAGATAAACGAATTGGAATCACTGAGTATCATGCTATATTAGGAATAGATGATTGAGACTAAGAAGATCGAAAAAGAAAAAGCTATTCTTGTAGGGTTGGCGGTTCGTTCAACTCGAAGAGAAGAAGTTGATGAGTCTTTAGATGAACTGTCCGCACTTGCAGTATCTGCAGGTGCAAAAGTAGTAGGTCGACGAATTCAAGTTCGTCCTCGCCCAAATCCTGCTTTTTATATTGGTAAGGGGGTTGTCTCTGAGTTGAAGGAGATGTTGGGGGACTTGGGGGGGAACTCCATTATTTTTGATGATTCGCTCTCTCCTGCACAACAGCGAAATCTTGAGAAAGAACTTGATGCAAAAGTGATTGATCGACCAATTCTTATTCTTGATATATTTGCTACCCGTGCTCGTACCTCAGCTTCCCGTTTGCAGGTAGAGTTGGCTCAACTGGAATATACACTGCCGCGTTTAACTGGTGCCTGGCAACATTTTTCACGACAATATGGTGGTATAGGGGCTAAGGGACCTGGTGAAACACAGCTTGAAATTGATCGTAGACAGGTTCGAACCAAGATCGCTCATCTGAAAAAGAAGCTGGTAAAGCTTGGGAAAGATCGTGCAACTCAGCGAAAAAGACGTGAGAGGCTTTTCAAAGTAGCGTTGGTTGGATATACAAACGCGGGAAAATCTACCCTATTTAATGTTTTGACAAAAGCAAATGTTAGAACAGCCAATATGCTATTCACAACCCTTGATTCTACGACTCGGGTAATGTCAACGGGATACCCGTGTCAGGTCATTTTCTCCGATACTGTTGGATTTATCAAGAAACTCCCTCATCAGTTAGTTGAATCTTTCAAGTCAACTTTGGAAGAGGTTGCCCAAGCTGATCTTTTGCTTCATGTGGCAGACAGTACTGATCCAAAATTGGATCAGCATATAGCTCAAACACGCAAAGTTCTCTCAGAAATTGGTGCGACAAAAGTGCCATATATCATGATATACAATAAGATAGACAATGCTGATGAATTCCACCCATTGAATGATAATGGTGATACGTCTTTTCTGGTTTCAGCTTTAGCAAAAACAGGGATTTCCTCCCTTCAGGCAGAGATAATCTCCCGTTCGACCAAACATATGGTACAGATTTCGTCTCCATTATAATATATCTTATAGTTCTGCCGATATATTCAGAGAAGACTAAAATAGGAATGATATGATAAAACCGATACTTATAGTTGATGATAACCCAAATATGTCATCACTTCTTGCTGATATGCTTGAGGTATTTGACTATCCCGCTGTTCGTGCAGATGATGGGCATGATGCCTTGTCGAAGCTTGATCAGAGCGATTTTAGTATGGTTATTACCGATATGCGGATGCCGAATATGAGTGGAATGGAACTTCTTCAAACAGTTAAATCGAAGTTTCCAAAGCTTCCTGTAGTTATGATTTCTGGATACAATATTACAGAATTTGATGATAGCGAAGCAAAACCTGATGGTTTTCTGGCTAAGCCTTTCTTAATGTCTGATATTGAAAAGATGCTTAATAATCTTCTGTAATTTTTCGAAAATCCCGTTTTGTTTTAACAAATTCATTACTTACCTTTGAAAGAGTTCGATACACACTCTTTTTAGGTTGATGTTTAGATGCCTGTTCGTGCAATACTGAAAACATCCCAACTATTTGCTCATCTTGATGATGACTCTCTTTGTCAGATTGAGTCAGCTGTGACAATTAAGCATGTCTCTCGCGGTGAGGTGATATTCCATGATCAGGATCCTGCAATGGCCTTTTTTGTCGTTGGAAGGGGAAAAGTGAAAGTGTTTAAGCTCTCACCTGATGGAAAGGAGCAGATTCTTATGATTGCGAGTACTGGGGACAGTTTTGCCGAGGCCGCTCTTTTTGCGGGTAAGAAATATCCAGCTTCTGCTTCTGCTCTACTTGATACAGAACTGTTAGTCGTGCATCGGGATCGTTTTGTCGGGCTTCTCTCACGGAATCCTGATCTGTCTCTTAATCTGATTGCCCGACTTTCAGAGCTATTACGAAAAATGACAATTCTTGTTGAGGGGTTGTCTCTTACCGATGTCACCACTCGGTTGGCCCATCACTTGATTCATATGACCACTGAACTACCTGATAATGGAGAGCTTGTAGTTACTCTTCCTGAGAAGAAATCAGTTTTGGCTTCACAGCTTGGTACAATCCCTGAAACACTCTCTCGTTCACTTTCACGGTTGGGACATCAGGGTGTTATTACTGTTGATGGTTCCCGTATTCTGATTCACTCTCTTGAAAAACTCAAATCTATCGGTTCACAGTAGCAACAAAGTTTTTCAAATATTTACGTTGTCAATTTTGTGCATTAGTTCTTTGCAAAGCTGGCCTATTTCGGCTCCTAAGATGAATGCAACAGCTGAATAATATATCCAGAAAGCAACAACGACCAGAAATACATACGTTCCATAGATTGCTTTAAGTGAGGCAACATGGGTGATATAGTACCCGAATGCTTGACGCGCAATTTCCCAGAGAATAGTAGCCCACAGACCACTATATAATACGACTCGTTTATTGAGTTTTTCATAGGGGATTAAGTAATAGAGGATACAAAAAACAGAGAAAATTATGCCAAATGAAAGTGCCCAGAAAGAGAAACGTCCAAAAGCAGTAAGTTCAAATCGGTTCAGCCAGACAACATGACTTGCTGAGTCTTTGACGACTTCAAGCAAAGGGAGCACCAATGTAGCGGCAAGAAAATAAATCAACACCAGAAGAACCATTCCTAAATCTCTGAGTTTTCCAATGAGCAGATGTTTGTCAATTCCTGTGTGAAAGACGCGATTGAGTACAGTACGCATACTTGAAAAGAGACTCGTAGCGGCAAACAACAGGCCTATGCCACCAATATAACCAGCAATATTACGATAAGTTCGGAATTCTTCGATACGTTCATAGATAAAGAGTTTTACCGATGAAGCGTATGCTTCATAGGGAATAATACGTTCGATAAATATGTTTATTTCAGCTTGTATATCACCATGTTGCAAAATTACACCGAGAACAGAAAAGAGAATAAGCACCATAGGAACAACACAAACAAAAAGTGTAAAGGCGAGTCCACCCGCCATAAGAAAAATATGATGCTGGTCGACGCGATGATACAGTCCTCCAAAATAGTGTTGGAACCATTCTTTCCAAGCTGGCATTGATTTGATATGTTGCCAGTTGATTTTGGAAATCAATTATATCTGCTCCAGTTCCTAAAGTTATTCTCCTGCAATATAATAAGGGCATTTTTAGTATGAGGTCAAGGGCTCGGTTCGGTTGTATTCCCATACTAATTTCTGTTCATTTGTTCAAAGTTGACTTAAGTCATACTCATTTGATCCATTATAGTCGATAATTATTTTGTTATATTAGAATTGTGGAGGATATATGTCAGAAAAACCAGAACAATCTCATGGTCACTCTTGTCCGGGGTCGGCTATGCGTCAGTGGAAACGGGAAGAAACAGAACCACAACCACAGAAAACAATAGGTGATATTACTGCTGACGATACAAAATCTCTTCCCAAGGTAGAGTCTGAGCTTGGACAATGGCCGGTACAACTAATGTTGGTTCCTGCTTTCGCTCCATATTTGAAAGAAGCAGACCTTGCAGTAACTGCTGATTGTGTTCCTTTTGCGTATGGGAATTTTCACCAGGATTTTCTTAAAGGCCGACCGATTGTTGTCGGTTGCCCCAAGTTAGATAATCTGGAACTGTATGTTGACCGTTTAGCTGAGATATTCTCATTGAATAATCTCAAAGCGATGGAAGTTTTGATTATGGAAGTGCCGTGTTGTAGCGGGTTGGCACAAGCCGCCATTACTGCGAAGAAAAAAGCGGGAGTTGTTACCCCACTTAGAGTAACAACAATAGGGGTGCGAGGTGAACATCTCGGTACACAGGAGATTGCTGATTAATACAGGCTGTAAGATATGAACATATTTCGGGTCGATACTGATAGTAGACCGATAGCAACACCCTGACTTGACATCCTGCTATTGTGTGTGGCCCGTAAAAAATAAGGCCAGCTTACTGTTGCGTCATACTTCAGCTAAGCTGGCCTTTTTCTATTCAAACCGTGTACAATTATTTCTTGTCAACTTTATCTCGCGACAAAACTGAATACAGCTCATTGAAAATAAACTCCTTCGGTTTTGTTTCAAACGGTCCAAGAGTAAAGGTTGACTCTTTTCCTGATATTGTTTCTCTCATAAAAGTTGACTCGCCATTGTCAAATGCAACACGCATTATTATCGGCATGGTAAAGTCGGGTTGCATTCGTTCAGTACGAACAGTACCGTTTACAAAGTACTTACCATCTTTAGAATCAATTGAGTATTTCACGTTATACGTGGGCATATCAAAACTGTAAAGCCATTCATTAAAAAACCAGTCGAGTGGTTTGCCGTAATGTTTTTCCGCAAGTCGTTGAATGTCAACATTGCGATATGTTCGATAATTCATCGTCATATAGAGTTCACGTATAAACTTGAGAAAAGTTTTTTCTGAGCCTGAGTCTAAATCGTACATCAGCATACGCAACATATGAATAAGCCAAATGCCTTTGTTTGATCGAACAGCAGGGTCTGCCCTGACTCCTGTTGCGAGTGGCATATCACGATCTACATCCTGTATGTAATATAGTGAGTCACGATGTCCGAAGAGGTTTGTATTGTAGAACTCACCCCCTAGGTTTTTCTGAATGTACATCATACAGAGATATTGAGGGAGAGCATCTTCAGTCCATGTCTCTTTGTGTGTTGCAGGACGCATCATTGTGCCGAACCATTGACGAGCAACACCATTACCGCTTATCGCATCAAAGCCACCGACAGCTTCCCACCCTCCAGATGTTACACAGGCCAGTTGTGGGACTTTAATAAGACCCGGCATTGATTGAAAACCTTCAGGAATAACATATTCGGAAAAGGCATAGAGCGGGGGACCAAGAATAGATGAGAAATAGTTAAATGCATTCAGCACAGATTGGCGGTACATTTCATGCGGAATGAAGCATCGTTCTTTTTTTGTAAAATTCAATGAAGTAAGAAAGTCGATTGATATGCCGATGTCGGATGTTGTTGTGACAGTATCATTACCGCTCGCATAGACGTGAAAAAAGAACCTTTCGGAAGGACCAGGAGAGACAACGGTAAATTGATCATGCTTTCCATCTTTTTTTGTTACTTCACTCATGCCAGGCATATAGTAATTATAGCCTCTTGGTACAGTAAAATTAAATGAGTGTAGTGTTGGTGATCTGTCTTCGACATATGGTTCGAAGTGGTCAAAGTTTGTCCCTTTGTAAAAATAGGTTAATTTGATCGTATCGCCTTTATATCGATATTCGGGGAGTATAATTCCGATATGTTCGAAATCTCTACGTCTCCAATAATCAACACGTTTTCCGTTGTAGTAGATTGAATCTGTTTTGAGATTAAACTGAAGAAAGGTCGAGATGAACTTAAGTGAGTCTTTGTTGATAACCAGATCGATTGTAGCGGCTGCTTTTAACTTACGTCCATCAAGCCCGGAAAGTTCTATATCTGCTCTGCGGTCTACAATTGTTGTTGGAAAAGGGAAAGATGATCTTGAGGTGTCCTCAACGGTTGCCATCTCTTTACGACGGAAAGTTGCCGCTAGGCGTGGCATAAAGTCACCACCTTGAAACTCGTACTCAACTTGTACTTCTTCAGGCCTGTTGGGATCAAAGGAAAAGATATAGCGATCGAAGTCGGCCCAGAAGTATCCGTTTTCATTTCGTTCGTAAATTGAACGTAGAAGTTGGAAATAATTGTCATGCAGATGTTGAATAATCGGAAGGAAGAAGTTTTCTCCTTGTGCTTCCTTGGCCGCATTGAAAATTTTCCATTCAAGTTCTTTAGTTTCAAAGGTGAACCGTTCTTTTAATTTTAAATCAAAATCATCCGCAAATCGAATGAAGAGAACATGAAATTTGCTCTCAACAACATTTTTCTTTGTCACACTAAGTAATGCCTGTTGTTCCAAGTGAGAGTTTACTTCAACAGTAGCAAACCCATCACCGACAAAAATTGCGGTTGTCGGGCGACCATTTACATATCGCAGAAGATGAATCACTCCTTTTGATAGTGTGAACGTCGCAACATCTTTTTTATACACAAAATTCTCAACAGTTGCTATTTCACCTTCATGATTCAGAAGATCACGGCTTAACTGGTTGTAGTCTTTCTTGAATTTTTTGAAAAAGTCTGTTTTTGCAGTTGCAGAAGAAGAAAAACAGAAGAGCAGTGATATTACAATTAGTACTCTGATATACATAGTTCCCTTTCTTTACCTCGCACAATTCTATCTATAATTAACGAGTAGTATTACATTTTGTTGAGTCAATCTTATGCTTTCCAAGCATTTGTCGCAGGAATGTGATAGCCTCACGGAATTTAGTCTCTATATCCTTATACGCTTGTATATAACAATAATACGGATGCCCCGACCACGTATTTTTTAGCTTTTGTTCTATCTCTATCGCTTCTTCAGCAGATTCAAGTCGTTCTTCATCTTTCTTGTAGTACATATCCCCCAATAATGCCGAAGAGCCTAACAGCAAAACAGCCGTGTAGCGATCATACTCGCTTTCAATTGTTGTATTGGAATCTTGCATTGATGTAGAACAGAATGCAAAGGCATCTATTGTTCCGCGATCGCTGATAAAAGGACGATTGCCTATTTTAGATTCGCGCTCGATATGTCGTTTGTATATTTCTCTGTGGAACTCCAGCCAATTGTTGCGATATTCAGGCCTGCTTTTCAGCAATTCTCTCGCTATTTCAGGAAAGAAAACAACATTCTCAAATTCTTTCATCTGACGTAAATGATTTATAAGTTCTGTTTTGCCAGAACCCGGTGCCCCAGTAATGACTATTTTAGGAGTTTGTTTTTTCATTTCGTATCGAATCTACCGTAGCGGTTATAGGCTGTCAAGAGGGATGGGGTATTGACTACAATTTGCGTCCATTTCAGATTTTACCAAATCAGGAACATTTTAATCTTGGTCTCTGTTGTATTGCATGACCCAAAACTAAACGAAACATCCTACACACGGAGGAATCATGCGCACGATTTTTATGACTATTGCGCTAGTAATGCTGATGGGGGTTGCATTAGTAGCAGGAACTACGGAAAAAGCAATGAAAGGGAATGATCAAGCGACTTTTGACGGGACTCTTGTTTGTCTTGCTTGTGATCTGAAAGGAAATGAAGGGGCACGTGCCGAATGTAAAGTTTTTGGACACAGGCATGCTTTGAAGACAAAGGATGGCAAATATATAGCGTTTTTGGAGAATAAATACTCAAAAGATCTGATCAATGGTGAAAAATGCCATAATCAGAAAATAACTGTTCATGGGATATACCACGCCAATGCAAATATGTTGGATGTTGAAACTTTCGAAATAGGCGGAAAAACCAAGGGTTGGTGTGACGGTTGTAAGTCTATGGATGGCTGTGCAATGAAGTAAAGCATAGTGTATTGATATAATATTTTTTTGAACAAAATAGTATCTCAGGCTGTTGTCAAATAGACAACAGCCTTTAGTTCCTTAAGATACCTTAAAGGATATATTTATTTGACAGTATAGCTGTTGTTGTAACTGTAATAATGTTAGAGTTTTATAACTGTGTCGACGTAATAATTAAAAGGATCATAACTAAGAAATATGAAACGATTCGCATCCGTCATCTTTTTCACTTCTTATGTTATTGTTTTTAGTACAACAATCAAAGGAGCAAGTACACCAAATTCAGAACTTCATAATATGAACAAACAACAAGAGAAAACTAAAACAGAAAAATATACGAATCATCTCATCGATGAAAATTCTCCATATCTTTTATCTCATGCCCACAATCCTGTTAATTGGTATCCATGGGGAGAAGAGGCGATTGAAAAAGCACGTCGAGAAGATAAACCTATTTTTCTGTCAATTGGTTATTCTGCTTGTCACTGGTGTCATGTCATGGAGCGCGAATCATTTGAAAATGAACAGATAGCCACGATTCTCAATGCAAATTTTGTTTCAATTAAAGTTGATCGTGAGCAAAGACCTGACCTTGACCAGATATATATGTCATTTACAACTGCTATGACTGGTCGGGGTGGTTGGCCAATGTCTGTTTTTCTTACCCCCGACCTGAAGCCCTTTTTTGCAGGTACATATTTCCCTCCAGATGATCGGTATGGTCGTCCCGGGTTCAGTTCTCTGATAACTCAGATCTCTACTGCCTACAAGCAGGATAAAAGTGGAATTGTTCAATCATCGGAAAAAATCTTCAAACAGGTTCAACAAAGATCATCAGCATCATTTGCAGGTACCGTCTTAAATGAAGATATAATCAAACGTTCTGTTGGGAATCTGATGGGGAATTATGATGATCTCTATGGTGGGTTTGGTCAGGCACCTAAGTTTCCCCATGCGACTGAATTAGCTCTTTTCCTGCGATATTTTAAGAATTCCGGAGAGATGAAGTATTTACAAGCAGTAGAGAAGGCGTTGCAAGCTATGTCGAATGGAGGAATATATGATCATCTCGGTGGCGGGTTTGCCCGATACTCAACTGATCGTAAATGGTTAGTCCCTCATTTTGAGAAGATGCTCTATGATAATGCTTTGCTTGTTCCAGTCTATGCAGACGCATACCAAATCACAGGAAACGAGTTGTACGCAAAGGTGATCCGCGAGACGCTTGATTTTATGCTTCGTGAAATGCGAGATAAAAGCGGTGGTTTTTACTCAGCTCTTGATGCTGACTCTGAAGGGGAAGAGGGTAAGTTTTACGTTTGGTCAAAAGATGAAATTGAAGCGATATTAGGGGCAAAGCGGTCAGAAATTTTCTGTCGCTATTACAATGTAACAAAGCAGGGGAATTTTGAAGAGAAGAACATTCTCAATATAGAGAAGAACTCAGCCTATGTTGAACAAGAGTTAGGTGAAAAAGATTTTGAAGCATTCCTTGCTTCGTGCAGATCTGATCTTATGAAAGTCCGTGATACAAGAGTACGTCCTTTAACTGATGATAAAATACTTACTTCATGGAATGGATTTGCTTTGACAGCTTTGTGTCGTGGCTATCAAGTTACATTGGATGAGAGATATTTGCAGGCAGCTATAGATAATGCAGAGTTTGTGAGAACAGTATTAGTTCAGAATGGTTCTTTGACTCATTCCTATCGTGAGGGTAGCCGTTCAGAAGGTGAGTTTCTTGAAGATTATGCTTTTTACATACGTGGTTTGATTGAGCTTTCCGAGACTGATTATACAGATGCACATAAGTGGCGTGAGATGGCTATCTCTTTGGCCAGACGAGCAAGCAAGCTATTTTTTGATGAAAACGGAACGCAGTATTTAAGGCCTGCCGGTGAATCTGATCTTATTGTAAGGCCAAAAGATGAAACTGACGGTGCGATTCCATCGCCGGGATCATATATGATAGCAAATCTCTTTTTGTTGAATCGTTTGACTGATGACAAAGTATTTCTCGAACTGGGTGAAAAAGCTTTAGGGGCAATTTCAGGGCAGATGGATAAATATCCCGGTGGAATGGCTTCTGCGGTCTCAGCGCTTGATTATTACTTGAATGACAAGATAGAAGTTGTCATTGTTGGTGATATGCAGGATCGTTCCGATATGCTCAAAGAAGCCTATCGCTCCTACAGCCCAAATCTACTTATTGCTGTGTCGGGGACAACGAATGAAACTTTACCTTTGTTCGAGGGACGAAAGGCACAGAATGGAAAGGCAACAGCGTATGTCTGTCGTAATTCTGTTTGTAACCTTCCCGTAACAACCATTGAAGAACTCAGAGCACAACTCATTGCTCAATGAGCTGAAATAAACTCTATCAAAGAAAAAGAATCAATCAATTGACCTGAGCTTGTTAATGCCATTATTGTAGAAAGAAATGGTAAAGGATGGATTTGAATTATGAAGGGTGAATAGTAGTATGATGAAAGCCAAGATGTCCTGGCAGGGCGGGTTGAAATTTGAGGGAACAGGTGTTTTCGGTCATAAGATAATAACTGACGGTGCAAAATCTGCAGGGGGTGAAGAGTCGGGTTACAAGCCGACGGAGTTACTCCTCTTTGGGATCGCAGGATGTACGGGAGTTGATGTTGTTCGGATTCTCGAGAAGATGAGACAAAAAGTCGATGATATCGAGATCGAAGTCGTTGCCGAACAACCTGATGAGTACCCAAAGCCATTTCATAAAATTGCAATAAACTATACAGTGCATGGTGACAATCTGGATGAGGCAAAAGTTGCACAAGCAATTGAACTATCCGAGACGAAATACTGTGCTGTGAGCCAAACCTGCAGTTTGAATTCAGAGGTTACAACGAGCTTTAAGATTGTTCAAACAAAATGAATCATTTCCGTTGATTATGCATCTAATAGTAGATAGTTATAGAAAATCAAAGGAAGGATGATAAAATGTCAGAAGAATTTGCTTATAGACTGGAGTCAACGAAGTCATTTGAAGAGGTAACCGCCAATATTGAGACTCAAACAGCTGAAAACAAATTTCGCGTTCTTGCTGTTCACGATGTTCAGGAAACACTTGCAGAAAAAGGACTTGAGCGAGGACCATTGAAAATTATTGAAGTCTGCAATGCCGGGTTTGCTCATAAGGCATTGAACAAGGATGTTAATGTTTCGCTTTTTATGCCGTGTCGTTTTTCGGTCTATGAGGAAGGGGACAAGACAGTTGTTGTTTTGGCGCGCCCTTCTATGATTGCTCAGATGTTACCTGATGCAGGTATCAATGATTTGGCAAATGATGTTGAAGAGTCTTTGAAGAAGATAATGACTGCATCTGTTTAGTTACTAAAATATGAAGAAAGTTCTGAGCAAAAGAACAGGATTGTATATTGTGATCGGGTCTCTGGTCGGATATATCATGACCATGATATATGTTGCCTGCGGATCTACTTGACAGATTATGTGTAATCCCTGGCTGTCTGTTTCAGTCGGGGGGCTGACCGGTCTGGTCATGGCTGTTGCTGATTAGAAAGGGTTTTGTTTATGCCGATGTTTAAGTACGTCTGTACAGACTGCCAACACAAATTTGAAGAATTGGTTTTTGGTGAAGAGAGCGGTGTTAGTTGTCCAAATTGTCAATCAGAGAGAGTACAAAAACAATTATCAAAAGTTGCAACAAGTGTAAGCGGATCAGGTTTAGACACAACCTGTGGCCAGTCATCTTGTTCAGGACGATTTACATGAGGGGCTTAATACTTTAACCTGCCGTTGGCAGGCATGAAAAACTTTATTGAATTGACCGCCCTGCATCTTTGCCCTGACATCTTAGTATCGGGCGGTCATTTTTTTTCTGATGACATTCTATAGTCCGAATTGAATTGCAACCCCACATAGTGCAATTACCCCTGTTTTATATCAATAGCAGAGTAGCTCTTAGCGTTTTTGTGCCACGACACAGATACGATATGTCTCTCTGTCGGCAGGGCGAAATGTAAAGCACTTAAAAAGGCCGTGTATTTTGAAACCTGCAGATTTCAGTAACTTTCTGATAACAGTATTGCTATAGCCAAATTCAATGTGGGTTTCATCAAAACGTTCCCAGCTTGTACCTTTTTTTGTAAAGAAGGTCGTTCTGAGTGTTGCGGATTTTGTTTTGGCGTGATATTCGTTGCGCCATATCCAAGCGATTTCATCACGTGCATCAGCATAGACATTGGCTGACCAAACAGTCTTCAATGCTTCAGGTGTATTCATATCAAAAATAAACCAACCATTGTCTACAAGATGATCTCCCACAGCTTGAAAGGCATATCCGAGTTGTTTTTCTGTTTTCATATAGTTCAGGGAATCATAGAACGAAGTTATAAAGTCAAATGAGGCTTGCCTACTGCTCGCTCCTGTTTTCCGTAGCTTGAACTTTGGAAGCGTTTTCTGATATAAAGGAATCCGCTTACCTTTGAGTTTTCTTGCCGCCATTGCAAGCATAGTAGCGCTTTGATCTAAGCCTGACATTGCGAATCCTCGTTCAGAAAGAAGCTCAATGGCAGTTCCTGTACCACAACAAAGATCAAGACCTCGCATAGGTTGTGATCTCTTAGTTGATTGTATGTGAAACTTGCTCATAATGCTATCCGTATAATCAATCATAGCACGTGAATGGTCATCGGCTCCCATAAGATCGTATACAAGAGCAAACTGACTGTATATTGTATTGTTCGGTTTGGTCATAATAGTTTTCACCTTTGAAGCATAAAGGGTGTTTTACCGTCAAGCGGTTTTAATTGACAGTTAGAGTAATAATCCTGTTTCATTTCACTATACGTATTATATCGATTTCTATGAATAAAGATGAAGTTTGCGAGTAATACAAATAGAAAGCTGACGGATAGATATATTCGAACAAGACGTTAGCTGTGAAAGGAGATTGTATGGAAACAATGTTTTGGGTTTGGCTTGTTGCGGCTTTACTCTTTCTCATACTCGAATTGGTATCACCCGCATTCTTTTTCATCTGCTTTGTTGCAGGTTCGATTGGAGCGGCATTGTATTCCCTTTTCTATGGTGATGCCTATTATTGGCAACTGGGAATTTTCTTGATTCTCACCCTTGGATTATTTCCACTTACAAGGAAGTTGGCCAAGAAGATAACTAAAGAATCTCCACAGAAATCTAATGCTGATGCTTTAGTAGGCAAAGTGGGAATAGTGACAAAAAGCATCGACCCTGATCTTGGAGGACAGGTTCGAGTCGAAGGTGAAATTTGGTTGGCCACTTCTGATGAGGCTATTGTTGAAGGACAGAAAATATTCATAACCGCACTCACAGGTGCAAAGTTACATGTGCGAACGATACGTGAAGGAGATGTAATATGAGTACTGTAATCACATTTTTGATAGTAGCATTTGTTTTTGCATTAATTTTTATTTCAACATCAATACGGATAATCCGCCCGTATGAAAGAGGCCTTGTAGAACGATTGGGGAAATTTCAAAGGATTCTCGAACCGGGATTAAATATGATCATTCCACTTTTTGATACAGTATCGAAGATGGATATGCGTGAAATCGTGCTTGATGTTCCCCCACAGCTTGTCATTACGAAAGACAATGTCGGTGTAGAAGTCGATGCGGTGATCTATTCGCAGGTAACTGATCCTATACGGGCAAGGTATGAAATAGCAAATCATATTCTCGCAGCTACGAAGCTCGCACAGACAAACTTGCGTAATGTGATAGGTGAGTTAGATCTTGATAGTTGCTTGAGTTCGCGTGATGAAGTTAATATGCAACTTCGTGATGTCCTCGATACAGCTACTGATAAATGGGGTGTGAAGGTTAATCGAGTAGAGCTTCAGCGGATTGATCCACCGAAAGATATAACTGAAGCGATGAGTCGTCAGATGAAAGCTGAGCGTGACAAACGTGCAACTATTCTAGATGCAGAAGCTATCAAACAGGCGGAGATCACAAAAGCTGAAGGGAGCAAACAGTCACAGATATTGGAGGCTGAGGGTTCGGCTGAAGCTGTCAAACGAAGAGCAGAAGCGGAACGGTTTCGCCAGATTGCTGTGGCTGAAGGTGAAGCACAAGCGATTCAAACAGTGTTTCAAGCTATACATGAGGGCAAACCTGATGAAGGCTTGATAACATTGAAGTATTTGGAAATGTTGCCTAAGCTCGCAGACGGAAAGGCTTCGAAAATATTCCTACCCTATGAGGCAAGCGGGATTCTTTCCTCCTTGTCAGCTATGGTTGAAGCGGTGAAGCCGACAGTCAGTGAAGGTGGAGGAGAACAACCTGCGTCAACATCTTGATAGATGAATCTGATTGAGTATGAAGAAAAAGCTGGAAATGAACTATTTCATTTTCAGCTTTCTTGTTTTTAGGTAAAAACGTGCTGATTGACTTTTAAGGGGAATGGTGATACTATATGGCTTGTTGATATTTGAAAACTGAGATTCTAAAGAGAAGTGATGCAAACAGAGAAGAGATTGATCCGTAAGCCCGCTGTTGCCGGAACATTTTACCCCAGCTCACCTATTGAACTGGCAAAACAGATTGCCGAAATGTTTAACAAAACTGAAAAAGTTGCGGTAGGTGGTGCTCCGCTGGCTTTGATTGCTCCTCATGCAGGATACCCGTATTCCGGGGCTACCGCAGCCAAGGCCTATAAACTTCTTGAAGGTCATCAATATGATACGGTTGTTATAATTTCCCCTTCACATACTGTTTTTTTTACTGGCTCCTCGGTTTATGAAGGTGACGGTTATGAAACTCCGTTAGGCGTTGTAGAAATCGACAAGGAGTTGTCGGCCAAAATTGCCTCTCTTAATCCATCGGTATATCTTTCAAGTATGGGGCATGCTTCAGGATCTTCACGTGGAGAACATGCATTGGAAGTTCAGCTTCCTTTTCTGCAGGTTGCGCTCGGTCAATTCAGGCTTGTTGCCATTGTAATGGGGGATCAAGATGAAACAACTGCACGTTCTCTTGGAGAAGTATTGGCAACATCTCTAAAAGGGGTAAACGCACTTGTTGTAGCTTCGACCGATCTCTCTCACTTTCACCCTGAAAAAGAAGCTCGTCGTTTGGATAATACAGTTCGCTTAGCTGTTGAGAAATATGACCCCGATACATTGCTTGAAATAATTGAGGACGGTTCAGGTGAAGCATGTGGTGCTGGACCGATGGTAGCAACTATGATTGCAACGAAGCGACTAGGTGGAGCACACACAAAATTTCTCCAATATACAACTAGTGGTGCTACATCGGGAGATTTTGATGAGGTTGTTGGATATCTTTCTGCGGCTATAGTTGGTGGGAAAAGTGAAAAACCAAACCGTGCCTTGATAGGACAGCACGCGAAAAAGAAAGAAGACCAACAGCTTAGTCGCACACAGAGAATGGAGCTTCATTCGATTGCAAGACAAGCTTTAGCGGCGCACCTTAATGGAGAGGCACATTACCCGACAACTGATGACCCTGATCTACGCGAGCCTAAAGGCGCATTTGTTACAATAACAATGCGGGGAGAATTACGAGGCTGTATAGGACAAATTCGCTCGAATCGACCGTTATTTCAGACTATAGCACAGATGACTATTGCGGCCGCTTGTGAAGACCCCCGTTTTGTTCCTGTTACTGTACACGATTATAAAAAGATAGAGATTGAAATTTCTGTGCTTTCACCATTGATGCGTGTTCATGATATTTCAGAGATTGAAGTTGGGCGTGACGGTTTAATGATCAAGCTGGATTCTCGCTCCGGTCTGCTGTTGCCTCAGGTTGCAGTAGAGAACAAATGGGATACTACTGAGTTTCTTGAGCAAACTTGTCTGAAAGCAGGCTTGCCGATGAAAGCATATACAGATAAAGATGTAGAGATATATCGTTTTACTGCTGAAGTGTTTTAGTCTTTCGCTAACAACTTGTTTCAGTTGTGCTAAAGAGCTACATTCCTTTCATGACCGATCAGAAGAAAACAATACTAATCACCGGAGCAAACGGTTTTGTCGGTTCACGTTTGTGCCGGCTTTTTATTCAGCATCATTATACTGTTGTTGCGGGGGTTCGTAAAACTGCCGATTTGTCATTGATTAAAGATTTGAAAGTTGAATATCGCTATGGAGATGTTACCGCTGTTGATACTCTTTCGGAAATGGTTAAAGATGTTGATTATGTTATTCACAATGCCGGGATTGTCAAAGCAAAAAAGAGTACTACATTCTTTGAAATAAATGAAAAAGGGACCGCTTCATTATTTGAGGCGATTTCAACAAACAATCAATCTATTCGGAAAGTAATATATATATCTTCATTGGCAGCGGCGGGTCCATCAGTTTCAGGAGAGCCTGTTCGTGAATCTGATGAACCGCATCCTATCACTGTCTATGGTCAGTCAAAGCTTGCTGGTGAACGTACAGCACTCTCATACAGTGATCGTTTTCCAGTTATTGCGATTCGTCCTCCCGGAGTCTATGGTCCGGGTGATAAAGAGATATTATCCTTTTTTGAAGCATTGAACAATCATATCAAACCATTGATGGGCGATACAAATCGAAAACTGCAACTTGTGCATGTTGATGATCTTTGTAGAGGGATCCTCTTGGCAGTCGAAGATGAGCAGACCACGCACGGTGTTTTTTTTATAGCGGAAAAGGAGGCGTATTTGTTGAAAGAGATGGTAGAAATATTGAAAGGTGCGTCAGGACGTTGGGCCCTCCCCTTGCGGTTGCCAGGACCTATCTTTCGTCTTATCGCAATGGTATCTGAAGTGCTTTTCAAAATAGTTGGGGCCACACCAATGTTAACACGGGAAAAGGCAAACGAGCTTCTGGCATCATGGGAGGTATCCACAGAAAAAGCGAAAAAAGAACTCGGATATGAATCTGCAATATCTTTTGCTGAAGGTGCAGTTTCAACGTTTGAATGGTATAGAAAAGAAGGATGGTTAAAATGATATCATCCTCTTTGATGTTATATTGCATTGTCGCAGGTGGTATATATCTAATGGTAATTTCATTACTGTTAGAATTTATCGGTAAGAAACTTGGTGTTGCAAGATTGATACCGTCTGAACTTCTTGAACCGATTACAGTAAGTTGGTGGACACTTAATTTTATTATGGAAGTTCTGTTTTTTGTCGCAATACCGACTATAGCCTACAGTTTTTCTTATATTATCTTACCATTGAGCGGACTGCGTGTCGCAATGGCAGGTGCTTTGTTTGCTTTTGCGCTTGGTATGATTCCAACAATGATGACCCTGTCTGTACGCATCAAACTTTCTGTTCCGTATCTTCTCTTTATACTGCTGAGTATTTTTATTAAACTGGCCGGGACAATGGTAATAATCGGATATATTTACATGATGTAGGAGATGTTATGAGCGAATATAACCCAAGGGCATTTGCAAAAATACGAAAGCTGTTCCCTCATACATGTTCTGAAAAAAAAGTTGTCTATCTGAACTCTGCATCGTTTGGACCTTTTTCTACCCCTGTCAAGAAAGCTTTGGAAGAGAATATCGATCTTCGTGTAATGGTTACACGTGATGACTCACATGATACATTTAATGTTTCGGAAAAGCTCAGATCCGATTACGCTTCGTTAATCGGAGCAAAAAAGAAAGAAGTAGGACTCGGACTCAATACTTCGTTTGGGCTCAATATAGCAGCATTCGGTTTACCTTTGAAACGTGGGGATGAGATTCTTGTTTCTGACCGAGAGTTTCCTGCGATTGTGTATACATTCAAGCAAGCGGCTAAAGAACGCGGGCTTACGCTCAAGTTTGTAGAGTCATCTAATAGTTGCTTTGATATTGAAAAATTCGAAAAAGCAATAACATCACGAACTCGTCTTCTCGCTATTTCATGGGTGCAGTTTTTTAATGGTTATAGAAACGACCTGAAGACATTGTCAGAGATTTGCAAAAGACACAATATGTTCTTTGTTGTTGACGGGATTCAAGGGATGGGAACGGAACCGATCAATGTTCACCGGTTAGGTATAGATATTTTTACATCAGGCTGTCAAAAATGGATGCTGTCCCCTCAGGGATGCGGTTTTTTCTATCTGGCTGATCATATTCGTGATCATCTTTCGCATAGCTGGATGAGTTGGTTGGGTTGTGATTGGAAAATGCAGTTCTCTGATCTTTTCCGTTATGACAATCCTCTGCATGATTCTGCACGGCGATTTGAGATGGGATACTACGTAATTCTTAACCTCTTAGGCATGAATGCCTCAGTTGAAATTTTCAAAGAGCTTGGTATTCGTAATATCAAAAAGCACAACACGATGTTGATTAATGAACTCATAGGCTATTTAAAGCAGAATAGTTATTACAGTATAACGTCATCATTGACAGCAAAACACCGCTCTTCCATTCTTACTTTTACGTGTAATGACATCGAAGAATTACACAGAAGTTTATTAAAGCATGGTGTTGTACTTGTACAAAGAGAGGGATCGATTCGAGTTTCGGCACATCTGTTTAACAACAGAAGTGATATCCTATATCTTATTGATAAACTTAAGTTGTTTGCATCTAAGAAATAGTCAGTAGATCAAAAAGCTTGAGTCAGGCTGTCTAATTGTTTTGACAATGTTTCTTGTATCACGTGTGCTACAAGATTGTGCCCTTTGGCGTTGAAATGGATTGGATCGACCATCGGGTCATCAAAGAGGTCATCGTAATTATCGAATGCAATTGCCAAATCGACAAGAGGTATATGTTCACTGTGTGATAATTCACGCATGATACGATTGTACTTTTCATGAAAGACGTGTAAACCTGACCGATACCCCTTCGGATAATATGTCTCAAGCGATGGAATAGGTGAGGTCAGAAGTACGGGTAGAGCATTATCCTGTTTTACAATCCTAATTAGTTCACTTAGGTTTGCCTTGAAATCATCAGGAGAAACTCGATAGACAGGATGTGATCGGTCGAATAACGAGTCTGGATTTTTTTCTATCGTTGTAAGCAAGAATTTCTTAAGCAAGCGGTATGAATGCAGTTGTGATAACTTGTTTTGGAGATCAAGAATACGTTGCGGAGGCAGTTGTTGATCTTTGTCTGCCACTTGAGAAGCAGCCGCCCAGTGATCGTTGAAGGCGAAAAGAATAAGAACAAGGTCTGGATGAAGTTTATGCAGATCATTCTTGTAGAATCGTAAACCTTGAAGAGAAGTATAACCGGGTACCCCACCGTTGATCACTTCCCATCTATTGCCTAAAAGAGATTCAAGTTTTCTCACATACCCTTGTGCATCGTTAACTCCCCATCCGAATGTACAGGAGTTCCCTAGCGCAAGAAGCCTCGGTTTTGTTTTCTCTCGTTTGACTTCAGGGTTGTGCAGACCCAAAGAGTTTATAATATATGTTTTTCCAATGAAGAATTTTGATGTCACAGTTTGTGATGGTCTTAATCGCCAGAAGAGGTCATGGTCACGTTGGAAAACCTCAGGGTAGTCGATTGCCCGATTGAGTACAAAGAAACGGTTTTGAAAAAATGGATCAAGATCAAGTGCACGTGCTATTACTTCTACAAAAAGAACAAAACAGACAATCGACAGCAATGGTACAATAATCTTAAACAGGGTTGTCTGTTGTGACTGTTTCATACTGTTGAATATAGCATGAATTATTGCACTCTAAAAGAGAGAATAGATAAAAGGGGCAAGTGCGGAGGATTCTGTAAAAATGACAAGAAGAGAGAGAAAAACGAGAAAGAGAAAAATAGGTGCCAACCAGTATTTCTTGGATGTTTTCAGGAAATGGAACAATTCAGCAATGAGATGTAAACGGCGGAAACGTGGCATTGAAAATCATACCCTTCTATCATACTTCGGCAACGAAACGTTCAAATCAATCTGTTTTCTGTTTGAATCTGAATTGTGCTAATACCTCCTCTGAGATATTCTCTTTTTTGAGAAGGTAGCGTCCAATCAAGATTGTGTCAATCCCTCCTGAAGCAAATGTCGCAAACGCATCTTTTGGGCTGTTAACTATCGGATGCCCGCGTAAGTTAAACGATGTGTTAAGAACTACTGGGACCCCCGTCAGTTTATAGAAGTGAGATATTATTAGATGAAAAAGTGGATTATCATTTTCATTGACTGTTTGAATTCGTGATGAATGATCAATATGTGTTACCGCAGGGATAACATTTCGTTTGTTCTCGTGAACAGTAAAATTGAACAGCATATATGGAGATGGCCGATCACAATCAAAGTAGTCGCTTGCACATTCTTCCAACACAGCAGGAGCAAATGGTCTGAAAGGCTCACGGTATTTTACTGCGGAATTAATCTTTTCCTTCATCATTGAGTCACGTGGATCGGCTAGGATCGATCGGAATCCGAGAGCACGCGGACCAAATTCTGCACTACCATGAAATAAACCAACTATTTTTCCATCAGCTATTTCACGTGCGAGTGATTCGGCGTTTGTTCTGTTGTCAGCTTCTATGAATGGGATTCTGTTGTGTTCTAAGAATGATCGGATTTTTTGATCATTAGTAACAGGGCCTATTCCAAAAAACGGTTGAGGTCTCTTATGCTCACCGCTTAATCGATAGTGAGCATAGAGAGCGGCTCCAACCGCCCCGCCCGCATCGCCTGAGGATGGCTGTACATAGATATCATCAAATATACCAGCCTTTAGTAGGAGTCCATTTGCTTTACAGTTAAGAGCGACACCACCTGATAAGCAGAGGCGTGACATCCTTGTAACCTCTCGCACATGTCTGGCCATCTTCAGGACGATCTTTTCTGTTATATATTGTATTGATGAGGCTATGTAGTAATGAAATGAATCGATTGAAGCGTCGGGAACTCGTCTTGGCTTTTCAAACAACCTCTCCATATTCTTTGAGGTCATGGTTAGACCATGATGAAATGAGAAGTAGTCGAGGTTCAAATGAATCGAGCCATCATCATGAATAGTTACTACGTGCTCTTCTATCTGTTTGGCAAAGCGAGGAGTGCCGTACGGAGCAAGTCCCATTACCTTGTATTCCGATGAATTGACTTGAAAGCCGAGATAGTAGGTGAAGGCGGAGTATAACAGACCGACAGAATGCGGGTAGTGCATTTCAGACAACAACTCGATTGTATTATTTCTTCCGATTCCATACGATGCATTCGCCCACTCTCCAACGCCATCAATTGTTAAAATTGCCGACTCATCAAATGGAGAACTGAAAAACGTGCCGGAAGCATGAGACAGATGATGGGGGAGAAACATGACGTTCCCCTCATAACCCAGCTCTTTGTGGATGACATGTTCTGTGAAGAGTTTTTTACCTAACCATGATGGAAGTGCGTATAGAAACGGTCGGTAGGATCGAAATGGGGTTGCCATATATCCTGTGACAATACGGTCAAACTTTGTCAATGGCTTATCATAAAACACAACACGATCAATCTGATCAATTCGTATCCCTGCCTGTTTCAGGCAAAAGTTAACTGCATGAACAGGGAAGCCAGAGTCATGTTTCTTGCGACTGAATCGTTCTTCACTGCAAGCTGTGACCAAGCGACCATCGACAACCAAAGCTCCTGCCGAGTCATGATAGAAACATGAAATTCCGAGTATATTCATTGTCAGCTCTGTCTCTCTAGTGACTCGATTGGTGGTTCTGGATGTTCGATTTTACGCCAGTTCGTTTGTTTCTGTCTGCTTGATTGTCGACACTGAAGGGGATCCCATCCAAAAAGCCTGAAAATAAAGCCGATCGGTGCAAGACAGAGAAAATAGAACAGGGTTATTATCACCTTAGTCTGAAATCGACCAATTGTATGGGCAATAATCTTCCAGCGATTTCGAATTTGCTTCAATATTTTTTTCATAGTATGATATGTAATGTGCCAAAATCATTTGCACAAGGTTCGAAAAGTTGCTTATTGTCTGTAAATTAAGTGGTCAGAATAGACAGAAACAACTGTATAGTGAACTATGAGTATTCTTAAAGGAAAGATTTTAGTAACAGGGGCCTCGGGATCGCTCGGTAAACAGCTTCTTTATGAATTATCGAAGATGGATATTAGGCCGATTGCGGGTGTACGTGAGAACTCTGATACGACATATATTGATTCTTTGTCTCTTGAAAAACGGGTGGCTGATCTCCGTTTCCCCGATCAGGTAGCAAAACTTGTCGAGGGTATCGACGGTGTTATTCACACAGCGGCTCTTGTTGATTTCAGGCAGGATCGTATGACCCAATTTGTCGGGGTTAATACTATGGGAGCGGTTGAGCTTTTCAAAACAGCCCAGAAGGCGGGAGTGAAACGGTTTGTCCATGTCTCCAGCATTGCCGCTGTCGGGGCTATTTTACGGACGATCAAAATTGACAACAAAACGAATGTCGCCGCCCTTCCAGTATTGACTGAAGAAGCTCAGTTTAATCTTGAACATCTGCGTATTCCGTACATACAAACGAAACACTCCGCCGAAGTAGAATTGCTCAAGTTGGCCGACAATGGTTCGACAGAGCTTGTGATTGTCAATCCTGCTATGATTGTCGCACCCTCTCGAACAGGTGATGATCGTAGAAAAGCGCTCAAAAAGTTCAGTTCTGTTTTTGTACCGTCACTTCGGGTGCGTGCAAATCTTGTTGATATTCGCGATGTTGCTCCTGCTATTATCAATGCCTTGGAACGAGGTCGTCACAAAGAGCGATATATCCTAGCAGGGGACAATATCTTGGCAAGAGAGTTGGTTTTGACAATCTCACAAGAGCTTGGCAAGATCCCTCATCTGGTTCGACCTCCGAGATCGTTGCTTAGGTTTTCCGCGTGGATGTCGTTGATCATATGCAAACTGACAGGTAAATCGAAGATTTCGTTTTATCCTGATATTGTGAAGATGCTTGATTATGACTGGGCATATTCATCGATGAAAGCGCGCAAAGAACTTGGCTATCGCACACGGTCTATCTATACGACAATGGAACAACTGTTGTCCAACAAGTTCTACGGCACTTGGCAGAAGTAGGGGCAGTGTCGACTTCTTATCTACTCTTCCTCCTCTCTCTCCCCCTTCTCCCCGAACAGAATCCAGTCGAGTGAGAAACGTCCCGGGCCGGTGAACATCAAAGTTACAAATGGGAGAAGATAGAGCAGGGCAAATTCCTTTTTCCCGAACGGATCGTCTCCATGAATGACAAAGACTGCAACAAGCATCATTATGATCAACGGAATTGCCGAAAGACGTGTCAACAGTCCTAACGCGATAGCAACCCCACAGAAGACTTCCGCAAAGACAGTCAACCCGAGCGATATTGTCCCGCCGACTCCGAACGGATCGGGAAATTGTGTTGCGGTTTCAGTAAAGCTCATCAGTTTTCCCCAGCCATGACCAAATGCTATTAGCAAGCCAAGCCCAAGTCGAAAAACTAACAGCCCGAAATTTGATGAAGCTTCATCAGCCTCAACACCAGACCGTGACAAAACCCAATTGATTAGTGTTTTCATCCTGTTTTCCTATATCACCACAAGGTGATTTGATTGTGCTCTTGTTATCGAAATAGATATATTGAGCCTGTACCAAGAGCAACAACTATTCATAGTTTAGATAGCGGGAGGATATGATGTCAGATGCTGGAATGACACGTGCTATAATTATGGACTGGGTTCATGCATGGAAAAACCGCGACTTTGAACGGATGCGGGAAACGGTTGATGACAAAGTGAGTTTAGACTCCGGTCGCGGTAGACTCAACGGGGTAAATGAGTTGATCGACTTTTGCGACAATGGACCGAGCTGGGTAAAGGTTGAGATTATCGAGGAGATGTATGAGCAGGATCGTGGCGCAATCATGTATGAGGCGTTGACTACTGACGGACAAAGAGTTCGTGCAGTTGAGTTTATTGATCTGTATTTCGGTAAGGTTAAATCGATTCGAGTAGCTGTATCCAAATTGAATGATTAGTTGCTCAAAGAAGAAGTGAAACAAACTTGTGCGGAAAACGTTTAACTAATGCCAGCTTGAATAACCGGTATTGCCGATATATATTATTGGTGATTGATCTTTGACAATGGAATTGTATGTGTAAGTTCTTCCCAGCTTCGCATACGGTCCACCTTCAAAACGTACTTGATGCACAATCTGTTTGTAGCGCAGAGTGCTTTCTAAATACGGGGGTGAACTGGATTCGACGGGTTATGTGGGGAGTTGTTTGCGTGCCGGGGTTGTCTGGGGCCCCGTTAACAAACCGGGCAAAAACCTAATTGGCGAAAATAATTACGCCCTGGCTGCCTAGTCTATTGTAGATTAGTTTGAGCCCGTTGCACCCGAATCGTTGTCTCTCGAGTCGGACTGCAACGTCGCAAAAGGAGACTCGGCTCTTTGACGCCTATACTGAGAGCTTAAAGATTGTAGGCTGGCTTTTTCGGTAGTTTGTTGGTCGATGGCCGAAAGAGTGAGAATACATGACCGACTACGCATGTAGAGAGCGACTTGACGTGTAATTCGGACGGGGGTTCGATTCCCCCCACCTCCACCAAATTAAATTTTCTCTAAGTTATTGAAAATCAATAGTAAGTGCCTGAAATACAGGCACTTTTGCGCATTCTCCAGTCCGAATAACACCGCATAACTACCAATAACTTACGACGATTGTGGTCACAATATGGTCACAATGATCTTGCGAAAGTGGGGTCCAGTTTCTATATTGTGACCATGGCAAGTCTCTTTCAAAGACACGGAATCTACTGGATTGACTACCGCGTGAACGGGAAGCGGTTTCGGATTTCAACCGGGACCTCCAACAAGCGACACGCCATGGTCAAACTGGAAGATCTGAAGGTAAAACTCTTCAAGGGTGAGATTGGTGCCAAGAAACTGACGGGCAGGAAGTCATCAGTTACCGAGTTTTTTCAGAGATACGAGGCCTATTTTCGTAATGGCAGTACCGTTGACCGTCATCCTGATATTGCTCGTCTTCAAGCTTGGCACAGCTTTTTTGTCAAGAATGGTGTCCGACACCTAGCTAGCATCACCCCCGGTTTAGTGGACACGTTCCGAATGGAGGAACTGGAAGGCCGAAAGCCCAAGACAATTAAGAACTACATATCACTCTTGAAGACAGCGTTGAATAAAGCCGTCGAATGGGACTTGATAGATCAGAATCCTATCGCCAACGTCTCTGTCCCGAAGATTGTCAAAACATTTCACTTTTTCACAAAAGAAGAGATTGCCGAACTCTTGAACGCCGCTGACCCGGATTTACGAACCGGCATTCAAATCTTTGTTTCTACCGGCATGCGAAGAGGCGAGCTCTTTCATCTGAGATGTCGTGACATTGATCTGAAGAATAGCAGCATTCGCGTCTGGCCCTATGGTGAATACTCGCCGAAGGGCAAACGACCGCGGACGATTCCGATGACTGCCGAGTTGAAAAATATATTCTCGAAGCTACTTAATGACAAAAAGCCGGACGATTATGCATTCCGGCCATATGTGAGTGAGAATCGTCTTTACAAGCAATTTGCAGAATTGTTAAAAGAACTGGAAATGAAGGGCACGCTCCACGACCTTCGCCACACCTTCGCGTCTCATCTTGCCATGGAAGGCGTCCCAATTCCGGTAATCAAGGAACTCTTGGGGCATGCGAGCATCTCTACAACAAT
>JAJRUL010000082.1 GCA_024277795.1 Candidatus Zixiibacteriota bacterium | reverse complement strand
GCGCTCGAACGAGGCCCGCTTTGGCTCAAGAATGAACGCAAATCTGCTCGGCAGGTATTCAACTCAGCTTCACTCCCCCCTCGTGGTGTCGCATTCTGGAGATATACTGATCCGAATCGTTTCCTTATGTCGCAGAATGATATTATTGAAGGCGGAATGGTTGAAGCTCTCACTGAAATAGAACTGCTACACCAAAAACTTGTTGACGACGGGCAGTTGAACGCGTTGGTTATCGACCGTGCAGGAAGTGAAATCATCGTCCATAGCAACGACAGATTAGAAAAACAAAATGTTGTCGTATCGTCACTCTCTTCAGCATCCGAAACTCAAAAAGAGCTTATCCAAAAATACCTCTACAGCTTGGTCAACAAGGATACGGGAAAGTTTGAAGCCTTAAACTCTGCACTCTGGAATGATGGGATTTTTATCTATATCCCCGACGGTGTTACAGTTGACAAACCGTTGCACCTTCTTAGAGAAGCAGGTGATCAACATAAATCCACCTTTGCACGATTATTGATAGTCGTTGGTAAGAATGCTGAAGCAACAATAATCGACGAATACTCAGGTGGAACTCCTGAGAATGGTGGGAAAACAGAGATTGTCTCCAACACAAATAGTGTCGTAGAAATTATCGGTCAACAAGACAGTCGTACCCAATATCTTTCTGTCCAAAGACAAAATGAAGGTGGGCGTATCTACCTGTCACACCGCGCAAAGATTGAGCAGGGAGCGAAAATGTTAACCCTCCCCCTTGCTTTTGGTGCACAGACATCAAAACAATGTTTTGGAGTCACATTGAATGGTCAAGGTGCAGACAGTCGTATGTACGGGCTGTTATTTGGTTCAAAGAAACAATTTTTTGACAACCATACAATCCATCACCATGCAGTAGGTAAGACAACTTCAGACATCGACTTCAAAGTTGTCCTCTGTGACAAAGCAGAGTCTGCTTACACAGGACTGATTCGGATCGATAAAACAGCAAAAACATGTGAAGCATATCAAGAAAATAGGAATCTCGTCTTAAATAAAGGTGCACGAGCCGAAACTATCCCTGAACTTGAAATCCTAAATGAAGATGTGCAATGCTCACACGGTGCGACAATCGGTCCAATCGACCCCGAAGCGATTTTCTATCTCGGTTCACGAGGAATTGCCCCGTCCGAAGCGACTAAGATGATCGTCAAAGGGTTCATGAATCCTATGCTTCAACAGATCCCCGATAATCTCCGTGAGAGAATCGAAAACTTCATCATACGTCGCTTAGAAGGAATATAAGTAGATGGCAGATTTCGTAAAGCTTACGAATATTTCAGATGTCGAACAAGGCAAAATGAAATCATTTGAGATAGAGTATGAAAAAATCCTTCTGTGCAATATAGATGGTGAGTTCTTCGCAGTCTCGAATGAATGTTCACATGACTCCGCTCCGATCAGTGATGGGCATCTCGATGGTGATCAAATCGTATGTCCGCGACATGGTGCGAGATTCTGTTTGAAGAATGGTGAGGTTAAAGCACCTCCTGCAGTTGCTCCAATTTCGACCTATGAATTGAAAATCGTAAATGATGAGATATTGATAAAACTAGATTGATTCAGTACGTGTAATGTGTGATTGAGGAAGACAGAAGATGGAATCAGATATAGAAAACAGACCGACAGCACAAGCGAAAGGCTTGCTTCCAATTGATATTGAGCGGATCAAGGCAGATTTTCCGATCCTTGACCAAAAGATTGGTGACCACCAATTAGTATATCTCGACAATGCAGCCTCTACACAAAAACCAAGAGTCGTTATTAATGCTATTCTTGAGTTCTATAGAAAATATAACGCAAATATTCATCGCGGTCTGCACTATCTTTCTGAAAAAGCGACTGCAATGTACGAACACACACGAGAACATACTGCCAGTTTTATTGGAGGTGTCCAACCGAAAGAAGTTATTTTTACAGGGGGGACAACAGGTGCAATAAATCTTGTAGCATATACATGGGGAGAAGAGAATATCTCAGAAGGTGACGAAATCGTCATCTCTGAAATGGAACACCATGCCAATCTCGTACCTTGGGTAATTCTTGCAAAGAAGAAGAATGCTGTTCTCAAACGGATTCCTGTAACACCTGACGGATATCTCGACCTCACCAATATAGACACTATTATTACGCAAAAGACAAAGTTACTTGCAGTAACACATATGTCCAACGTACTCGGAACAATTAATCCTGTCGAAGCATTGGCAAAGAAAGCTCACGCAGTAGGAGCTGTTGTACTTATTGATGGCGCCCAAGCGGCACCACACATGCCTATTGATGTAAAAGCGATTGATGCTGATTTCTATTGTCTCTCTGCACATAAAATGCTCGGTCCGACTGGAGTAGGTGTGCTATACGGTAAAGCAGAATTACTCGATGCAATGCCTCCCTTCAATTTAGGAGGTGAAATGATCCGTGAAGTTCGCTTTGACAAAGTAACATGGGCAGATCTCCCGAACAAATTTGAAGGAGGAACGCCTAATATTGCTGACGTCGTCGCATTTGATTCCGCCCTGCATTACCTTGAAGAGCTTGGGATGGATAATATCCGTCAGCATGAAATGGATTTGACTGCCTACACACTTGATCAGCTCTCTGCGATTCCGGGGCTTGAAATCCAAGGTCCTCGAAACAGCAATCAACGTGGAGGGGCTATCTCTTTTACCGACTCAGATATTCACCCTCACGATATTAGTACATTCCTTGATTCAAAAGGGATAGCAATTCGTGCCGGCCATCATTGTGCCCAACCACTAATGAAAATCATGGGGAAAGTTGCCACAGCACGTGCCTCGCTGTATATTTATAACAATGAACAAGATGTTGATGCGCTGGTAAAAGCACTCGGCGAAATGAGGAGATACTTCGGTCTATGAGCGGATCACTCGATGATATGTATCGAGATATTATTCTCGATCATTACAAAGCACCAAGAGGGAAAAAACCTATCGAAGAAGCAAATATAGCCTCAGATGGTCATAACCCTGCCTGCGGTGATGAACTTGAACTGAAGGTCTCTGTAGATGGCTCAACCGTCAGAGATGTCCATATAAACTGCAAAGGGTGTGCAATATCTGTTGCTTCATCCTCCATGCTTGCAGAACAAATCAAAGGAAAGCCTCTTGAAGAGGTTAAAGGGTTGGCCGAACAGGTGCGCAAGATGCTCAAGGGTGAGAATGTACAACTCCCTGAAGATACAGATGATCTTGATGCACTCAAAGGGGTACGCAACTTTCCTGTCAGAATCAAATGTGCTCTGCTGGCATGGGTTACCTTGTTAGAAGGAATCAAAACATTTGAAAAAGGGACCGGAGAAAGTAAGACAATCAACCTCGAAGAGACTGACTGACCCCTACTTTAGATGGAAAGAGCTACAATGCCTGTACCGACGAAAGAACAGATAACCGAAGTCCTCAGACCAATTCAAGACCCCGAAATAAGAGTAGGTATTATTGACTTAGGGCTTGTATACGATATCCTCCCTGAAGATAACGGTAAAGTCAAAATCAAGATGACCTTAACGACTCCCGCCTGCCCCTATGGTGAGATGCTTGTTACAGCTGTACACAAAGGAGTAGCTGAAATGGATGGGGTCACAGATGTAGAGGTCATACTTGTCTGGGAACCTGTCTGGAACCCTGAAGAGATGTGCTCCGACTACGCGAAAGATGTCTTAGGTATCTGGTAAGAGCGCCTGAAACAAACAAGTATAAGACACCAATTGTTTAGATCAAAAAAAACAAGGGTCACCTGAGTGACCCTTATTGAAATATCTCTTTTTTCTCAGTTTATACTAACGAATAACCACCATCTACAGTTATTGTCTGCCCTGTCACCCAACTTGACCCCGGGGTACAAAGATATGCCACAACATCAGCCATCTCTTCAGCAGTCCCAACTCGGCCAGAGGGGGTACGTTTTATTACTAATTCAAGCATCTCTTCATAGTTTGGAAAGACTTTCAACGCACTCGTATCAATAAAACCACCCGAAACACAATTAACAGTTATTTTCTTTGGGGCCATTTCGATAGCAGAATAACGCACCATATTTTCAACTGCTGCCTTAGACACACCTATTGCGGCATACCCTGGAATATATCGAACTGAACCGATTGATGAAAGAGCGACAATACGTGACCCTTCAGGCATCATAGGAACTCCTAACTGTATACACTGTAAAAAAGCCCTCGCATTGGTATGCATAGAAAGCTCAAATGCCTTCTGGTCTACCTGCATCATGTCAGCATATGTACCCAAGGCAGCATTTGAAACAAGTATATCTAACTTTCCGTATTTCTCTCGTATGACATTAAACGTTCCCGCAACTTGCTCCGCATTTCCCATATTTGCACGGTGTACTTCGCAATTTACCCCATATTCCTTAACAACATCAGCCGCAGCATTAGCATCGCTCCTACTACGAAAATACGTGATAAACAGATCCGCACCTTTGGCTGCTAATTTCTTCGCTGTTTCAAGCCCGATCCCTCGAGTTCCTCCGGATACAAACGCTATTTTGCCTTTTAGTTCCATGGCAACCCTTTCACTATCTCCATTCCATATTCTTCAATTATATCGTATACCCACCTGCTTGAGACTCAATATCTTCAGCAAGACTCTCAAGATCAACAGGATCAAACGTTGTCTCAAAAATATCAGAATACGCCTTAACCAGATTCTCTGCAAAAACAGAGCTGTCAGTTTTTTCGCCTTTTATCTCCTGAACTGAAGTCATAACCGATGCATCAAGACCACAAGGATTGATACACTTAAACTGATCAAGGTCAGTATTCAAATTGATCGCAACACCATGATAGCTGACCCATTGTTTTACTGCTATTCCTATCGATGCGATCTTCTTCTTTCCAACCCAAACCCCTGTATATTCATCCCCACGCTT
Organism: Candidatus Zixiibacteriota bacterium; assembly: GCA_024277795.1. Taxonomy (GTDB): domain Bacteria; phylum Zixibacteria; class MSB-5A5; order GN15; family FEB-12; genus JAJRUL01. Next base: position 7,393 of record JAJRUL010000082.1, on the reverse strand, counting down.
TGCATCAATACCGATTTGCGACAATGCTCGTATTATTCCATTCTGAAGTTGTGTCATATACAAATGCAGATCTTTGCCTCGTCGAGCCAAATTAAAAATAAAATAGACTACAAGTTGCCCGGGCCCATGATACGTAACATCTCCCCCCCGTTCAATCTGTATCGCTTCAACGTTGTCGTTTGTATAGTTCTCAGGGTGGCCATCTTTCCCCACCGTGATTACTGGTGGGTGTTCAACAATCATTATTGTATCACGAGCCATCCCGTCATGACGCATCTTGACCAGCCCACGTTGCCATTTCAACGCTCGGCCATAATCAATCTGTCCAATATCAAGGACCCAGCCAAAAGAACGATCAAATATTGGAACCATTGTTAGCGCAAGGCCATCATCGATTTCCACGGATCGGACAGATACATATGCACGAGATGCAGAAATTGTACTGCTATATGTCCATCAATCAAGCGATGATCAAATGACAACCCAAAACTGGAAATATCTCTTATCTGAATTTCACCATCGACAACCCAAGGTTTCTTAACAATGGCATGAATTCCAAGAATTGCAACCTGAGGTTGGTTTATTATCGGTGTTGAAGCCGTTGCTCCAAACATACCAGCATTTGTCAACGAAAATGTCCCGCCACTCACATCATTCGGAAGTAAACGATTGGTACGTGCCTTTTCACCCAACTGAGCGATCTCAACGGCCAGTTCAATAATCGTTTTACGATCAGCATCTTTGATAACTGGCACAATCAAACCTTCTTCGCGAGCGACTGCTATACCAATATTGTAGAAATTCTTGTATGTAATCTCTTTATCTGTCATGGTCGCATTCATCTTCGGGAATTGTTTTAACCCGAGGCAGACTGCCTTTATAATGAACGGCATAAACGTAATGTTTGCACCATAGGTCGCTTTGAAATCAGCCTTGATAGAGTTTCGATAAGCAACAAGTTCGGTCAAATCAATATCTTCAAAAGTTGTAACATGAGGAGATGTACTTACAGACTTGAGCATATGGTCGGAAATTGCCTTGCGAATCCCTGCAACTGGTTCACGACGCTCTCGCATTCCCTCTGGAAGTGGTTCAAAAATAGGAATATCAACTTGAACCTTAGGAACAACAGGAGTTGTCGAAGAAGTTGCTTCCTTATTCACAACAGTTGTCGTTGAAGGCATCGGAGGAGCAGGAATCGGACCGGATGTAAACCCACTTTGCGAGCTTCTCGCTTCTACTGCACGCAGTATATCATCAATCGTTACACGCCCTTCTTTACCAGTCGGAGTAATCGTTGACGGATCGAGCGAATACTCTCGAATCATCATCTTAGCTTTAGGAGACAGTTTTCCACGTCCGATAGCCGCTGTCGCATTAACTGCAGTTGAAGCAACAGGAGCAACCGTTGGTGTTGACGATGTAGAAGGAGCAGTAACAGCAGGTGCCACATCTTTGGAAGCCTCAACAGAAGGAGCAGGTGCTACAGCATCTCCGGACCCGTCATCTATTGAAGCAATTCGAGTTCCGACAGGAACAACATCACCTTCCTTAACGTAGATGTGCGATATGATCCCTTCTGCTTCAGACGGAATCTCGATGTTGACTTTATCAGTCATTAACTCCACCAAAGATTGGTTCAGTTTGACTTTGTCACCAACTTTAACTTTCCACTCTAAGATCGTCCCCTCAAGAACTGATTCGCCCATCTGAGGGACTAAAACATCTACCGCCATCTTTATATATCCTTATTTTTTTCTGTCACGTATCGTATGCTCGCGGTCGAATATAACTAACATAAGCCCGCAAAGTCAAGTTTAGCCTTTATTCATATAACTCTATGAAATCACACAACTTCCAACATCCTCTCAAGGGCAATCAAAGCCTCAGAGCGAGTCGGTTCCTCAACTGAAATCGGCTTGAGATCCTGATAATTCTCAAGTGTATAGAGAAGATCGTTCAATGTTGTCCGATACATATTGGCACAGACAGGACAGTTCTGCCCTGACAACTCAAAAATTGTCTTATCTGGATACGTTCTTGCCATTCGGTTAATCAGGTTTATTTCTGTCCCAATCGCAATTGTCGAACCTGATGGTGCTTCCTCACAATACTTAACAATAAACGCAGTCGAACCAGAAGCATCTGCTTTCTCAACAACTTCATGCGGGCACTCAGGATGAACAATTACTTTTATATCAGGATAATCTGCTCGCACTTGATCGACATGCTCAGGTTTGAAATTGGTATGAACATGACAATGCCCCTTCCAGAGAATAACCTTTGCTTTAGCAATTTGATCGACTGTCAAACCACCTCTTTCACGTGAGAAATCCCAAATCACGGTTTCTTCAGGCTTGATCCCCATCTTCATTGCAGTATTGAATCCAAGATGCTCATCGGGAAAAAAGAAAACTTTCTCGCGTCGTTCAAATGCCCAATGCAAAGCAGCATCAGCATTCGATGAAGTACAAATCAAACCACCATGTCGACCTGTAAAAGCCTTCAACCGTGCCGCAGTATTCATATATGAAATTGGGGTTATCGTTTTCTCTCCACCAAATTCTTTAAGAAACTCCCATGCCTCTAACACATCAGCCATCTCTGCCATATCAGCCATAGGACAACCAGCCAAAGGATTAGGCAAGAAAACCATCTGGTTTGATGATGTCAAAATATCAGCTGACTCTGCCATAAAATGCACACCGCAAAAAACAATCAATTCAACATCTTTTTGCTCAGCGGCTATTTTAGACAAACCATAGCTGTCACCAATAATATCACCTGACTCAACAACCTCTACTCGTTGATAATGATGAGTCAAGATCAGCAGTTTCTTCCCCAGCGTTGCCCGTGCGTCACTAATCCGTTGCCTCAGTTCTTCGACTGGAGCTGATCGGTATTCTTGCGGGAGTGTAAAGTACATAATACTATTCTTGCCGTTCTTTCTTCCGTTTTCGGGCTATCTTTCTCAAGACAACTTCATGTTTCTCAGTTGAATGTCCTGGATCGACTTTAGCTTTCGGGTCAATATAGCTCTTGGCATTGTTTACAGCAATCGCAACCTCACCACATCCTGTCGAAATCAACTTCAATTTCCCATCAAATGTGACAATATCACCTGCGGCAAAAATACCTTCAATATTGGTACGCATCCGTGAATCAACATGGATGGAGTTTTTTTCTATCTCTAAGCCCCAATCATCAATAGGCCCTAGGTTAGTCAAGAATCCTACATTCAAAACAAGAGCATCTATTACAAGATGTTCTTCTTCTCCTGTTCGTGTTTGAACAATTGTCGCTCCTTTTACCCAATCATCCCCCTCAAGTTCTTTGAGCTCCCAGAAGGGATAGAGCAGACGTACCGAGGATTTCTCAACCGTCTCAACTGAACGCTCATGAGCACGGAAAAAGCTATTCCTGTGAATATGAGTTATCGATCTTGCTATCGGCTCAAGCATCATCGAATAGTCAAAAGCAGCATCACCACCACCAACAATCAAGACATTTTTATCACGAAAGTCTTCTTTTTGACGGCAGAAATAATAGACCCCTTTCCCTTCCAAAGCTTCGACATTTGGAATATCAAGCTTCTGAGGGATATACGCCCCCATCCCTGCACAGATCACAATCGCTCGTGAATAGTGCTTGCCTTTGTCGGTACTCAACACAAAGATATCATCATCCTTGATAACCTGTATAACCCGCTCCCCTAACACCAATTTATTCGTTGAATACTGCATCGCCTGAGCTTCAAGCGATCGTACCAAGTCTTTGGCAGGAATTCGAGGGAAACCTGCAACATCATATATATCCTTCTCAGGATACAGTGCCATCAATCCACCACCGACTTCACCAAGCATATCTATTGCCTTCGCCTTAGTCATTCGAAGACCTGCATAATACAAGCCATATAAGGCTACAGGACCTGCTCCAATAAAGGTGATGTCAAATATCTCATCATTCTTGCACATACTCAAATCTCACAATCGAACTCTATAATGGCACAAACTTGTCTAATCAAGAAGATCATCATCTCTGAAGTAGTAACCTTTATTCTACCTGTCAGTTCCCCGTCCCCTAGTTTATTCTGTATTGCTTACCCCTGTAGCTTTTCCAATTCACGAAAGAGTTTATCGTTATCAGGGAGAATGGCTGGATGGACTCGATCTATGAATCTGATGACCCCCTTCATATCAATCAGAAAGATAACACGCTCAGAGAATCCTTTGCTGTTCAGCACTCCATACTTACGAGCAACATGACCGTGTGGCCAAAAATCTGACATTAACGGGAAAGAAAGCCCCCCCAATGATTTAGCCCAGGCGATATGACACGGAACAGAATCTACTGAAATGCAAAATAGCTGACAATTCAACTGCTCAAACCGTTCAATCTGAGTTTGATAACTAGGTACCTGCGTGGCACAAACAGGAGTCCAATCGGCAGGGTAAAACGCAAGAACCACATTTTTCCTACCCTGATACCAATTCAGGTTGAGCTCCCCTTCATTATGTGTTGGCAACGTAAAGTCTATCGCCTTATCACCAACCTGCAACACAACCTCTTCGCTACGGTCAGTTTGAGCAGAATCCATAGTTTATCCCGAATCTATATGTTATTCAAACTCACCGTAGAAGTCGTCATCATCTAAATGCTTTGGACGAACAGAATGGTTCCCTCCAATTACTTCACCATCATCAAAGAATTCGAGGAACTGATCTTGGCCCGCCCCACATACGGGGCAAGCAAGCGGTGCTTCATCCCCATCGTGAACAAGCCCGCAAATCTCACATACCCACTGCATAGTGTACCTGCTTGATAATAATGCCTGCTGTCATAGTTGAAATTTTCCTTAGGAATATCTTAATGCTCCATAGGGCTATCGTCACCATATCCGAACCAATAATAATTTCCCGTCAGTGCTTCCCGCTCTGCCATGAGTAGCTCATAGTGATGATGTTCCTCGTTGGCAAGTCGATCAAAGATAGCCCTGAATTCATCATCATCAATCATATCCCGTTCCTGCTGATAATACTTTGTCGCGGCCAGTTCTGCTTCAATAGCTAAATTCAAAAACTCCATTTCGGTTTTTAATTCACCAACCTGTCCTTTACGAAAGACATCGGACAAAGCAGAGAGTCCTTTTTCGGGCAATTCTCCTATAGGAGTACCAATATGTTTTTGAAAAAGTTCCATCAATGTTTTCTTATGTCCAATCTCATCATCACGGAGAGATTCAAGTTTCCTCTTGGCATCATCATTTGTTGCCCGCTGTGCTAACAAATCATAAAAACGATATCCATCTTCTTCCCCACGTATTGCGGTACGAAGAGTATCAGCTACTTGCTCTTTAGAATATGCCATACTATTGTACTGGTCCTTATTTAATTTGTTCTATCATTTGCTATAAAATCGATAGCGCGATGCAATCGGTCAAGTACGTTTTTTCGCCCAAGTAAATTCATAATATCATACAACCCGGGTCCTCCGGGAACTCCGGAGAGAGCCAAACGAGTAGGGTGGATGATAGTAGCTTTCTTAATATCACGATCTACTGCTAACTCGGTAATTACCTGTTCCGATGTTTCCAAAGTTAACTCATCTACTGCTTCGATACGTTCGGCCAGATCAATCAAAAGGAGACGTGACTCCTCGTGAAAGTGTTTCGCTCTTGCCTTTGCATCATAGCTAAAATCTGCTGAGAAAAAGTACCCTGAAAGTTCGACTATATCTGAAACTCGTTTCATTCTTTCTTTCAGTACCGCAATAACATTGCGAAGATATTCCCATCGTGTTTCTAACCAGTATTTTGTCGTGAGCCCTGCTTCAACAAGCATAGGTGCCGACATAACTGCCAATTCATGATCAGATTTCAATTGTATATGCTCTTTATTAAAGGCGAGTAATTTGTCCTGATCAAAAACGGCATTCGAGTTGTTAAAATTATCTGGAGTAAATCGTTCTATCAACTCTTCAACCGAATAGATTTCATTATCTGTCTTCGGAGACCATCCAAGCAGACTCAGATAGTTGACCATTGCCTCTGGAAGTATCCCTTCCTTACTGAACTGATTCACATCTTTATCACCTAGCCGTTTGGAGACCTTCTTTTTATCAGGTCGCAATATCATCGGGGTATGCCCAAATTGCGGAATATCAAAACCAAGAGCTTGATAAATATGAATCTGCTTAAATGTGTTTGTGATATGGTCATTGCCACGAATAACATGGGTTACCCCCATATCATGATCATCAATCACAACAGCCAGATTATATGTTGCAGTACCATCAGAGCGCGCAATGATAAAGTCTTCAATCTCTTTGTTATCACGTATCAGCTCACCTGCTACCATGTCAGAATAGGTTGTCTCTCCTTCAGGTATTCGCAATCGCAACGCATATTTTTCACCAGCCTCAATTCTCTCTTGAATCTCAGCATCAGAAAGCTCCAAGCAACGACGATTATATCCAAAAGCACTCTTCTCAACTTTTGCTTTTTCACGGTCTGCTTTTAGTTGATCAGGTGAACAAAAACAGCGGTACCCATGTCCGCTCTCAAGTATTTGTACTGCAAATTGCTTATAGTGATCAAGTCGTGTTGACTGCCTGATAATCTCACCATCCCAATCAAGCCCCAGCCAAGATAGTGCACTCAAAATAGGCTCTATCAATTCCTCTTTTGAACGCTCAAGATCAGTATCTTCAATGCGGACGACAAAACGCCCTCCGACATGTTTCGCGAACAACCAGTTGAATAGAGCAGTACGTGCAACCCCGACATGCAGATAACCCGTCGGAGATGGTGCCACTCTAAAAGTTGGAACTCGGTCAGTCATAGTTATTGTCGCTCTCCTTCACGGTCGTTTTCATCAGCTTGTTCATTGGTATTATTGTCCCACTCTTCAGATTTCACAGATGGGTCGATTTCATCTTCATGCTCTTCCACTGTTTCATGAGTTGGTAGGACTTCAGAAGTTGCGGGAGGAGAAAATTGCGGAGGTGCCGTCTGGGCAAGATACGTCGTAACAGAATCTTTCTTCGCTACAAAAATCAATTCTGTCTTCTCTTCAATTGGATCAAGTTGCAATTCAAGACCACCTGTGAGCTTCGCAATTGTATTGTATATAAGTGTCACAATCAAACTGAAGAAAGTAGCAAACGCAGTATAGCCGGCACTGAAAAAAAGAAATAATATAAATAGACCAACCAGCGCAGACGAATCAGATGATGAAAGATCATCAAATGCTAACTCACTAAATTCTTCTGAGAGAACCATAGAAAAAGAAAAAAATAGTGTGGCGAAGAATCCAAAAAACAGACTAAAAATCATGTTTACAAAAAAAGAAACTTTAACACATGACCAAATAGATACTGCTTTTACTTCATACCT
>JAJRUL010000081.1 GCA_024277795.1 Candidatus Zixiibacteriota bacterium | reverse complement strand
GTAAGTTAAAGCGATATATATGGATTGGGTTACTTCTTACTGTAAAAAGAATTCATATTGTTTATCAACGCGTGATCAGTTTAGCTAGCACATCAAACTGATCTTTATTGGAATTTTTAGTCCACAATACCTCCTGAAAGCGTTGATTTGGTGCTTTTCATAGAGGGTTTTCGCTTGACAAGAGCCGTTCTACATTATACTCTATAGGTAAGTTCCGAATAGTAATAGCTACAAAAAAATCTCGCAATTTAGGTAACAGAGATTTGTTTTCATTCGGAATACGATATTAGGTTTTCTGGAGTGATTAATGGACGATTGTTCACGCCTTCTTTATTCGCAATATTCTTAGTAGAAGTATAATGTGTTGTAGCATCTACATATCTTGTAGTATTGCATATAGTGTACATTATCTGACATTAGGGCTATAAGATCCCTGGCAAGGCGCCGAGCACTCTCTAAACTGAATGTAATAGAAAACGCGAACGTATGAGTTCAGCGGGTAACTGATATTGGGGTAAGCAATATGATTGGTAACAGATGTTCCATTGGAATAGGCTGCATAAAACGATTTACAGAATTCTTATTGATAGTGTGTGCTATCTTTGTTGTAGGGACAGTTTCATCTGCATGGGCATCAAATACAAAGCTAATATTTGATTCGTCAGTTCCGAGCAAACTCTGTCCGTCCGACACGCTTGCAGTTCGTGCAAAACTGACTCAGCAGTGTGGATCAAGATCAAATGCCCCTTTGACGGGACGTTGGATATATTTTTATATCAATGATAGCGATTGCGGTGGAAACTATGGCTTGGTCCCTGATGACTCAGCGCTGACCGATTCAGTCGGTATTGCTCGTGCTACCTTCACTTTTCCAATGACTGGTTTACACAGTATTAAGATCGGTTTTCTCGGTGAGGCTAAGCCGAGCGCAGGAGATCCCCCAAACTCTGCCTGTGATCCAACGAAGCGGGTTCAGTTATCATCAGTTGAGAAATGCAAGAATATTGAAATACTAAACAGTGAATGTCAACATGACCCAACAGCTAATTGTCCTGGCGATACGACTATTACATTATGTACATTGCAGGAAATCTGTATCCCCGGCTTTATTGTAGAAGATGAGGACTGCGATGACAAAGATGGTGACGGTGAATGTGACGATAAAAGTCAGGATATCGACACGAGCTATACCTCTATCGGTACATTGTATGGTGACACCCTCTGTTTTACTCCAACGGCCCCTGGAACATATGAAATAATTTTAACGGGGATAGATAAATCATCGAATGAAGGGGCATGCACAACATCAGTTACTGTTATTCTCGACAAGAACCCTGTTGTCACGTTGCCTTCAGATACAGCATTATTTATTTGCGACCCTGTCAATCTCTGTTATCCACTCGATCTTTTTGATGCTGATTGCGATATTGTATCTGTCATAACCAATCAAGGCTCATTTTCAGGAACTACCACCGGTTTTGATCAAATTGACAGAATAACTCAACTCGGTGGCACAATAACACAGATTGGAGGAGGGGCTCCGGGGAGTTTGTTGAGTTCTGCATTAGATTTTGTTCCTCCTGTTAATTCACAGTCAGGTGTCTCTGTATCTCTTCCCGATTTCCTCTTTGCCTCTTCTGTTGTACATTACGGAACTTTCCTATCGGGTATACCTCCTGCAAACTCAGCTGACCATCTACTCGGTTCACCAACCGACCTAACCTTTACGTCTGCGGGTGCGGGTGGACCAGATGGAGGAAATGGCAACGGCTCTGTATCCTTTACGGCAGGAAGCAATTGTATTCTTGGTTTCAGTCAGATTATTACTTCATGTGATGGTTCTAATAGTGATCTTGCTCTGTTCACAAACTCCAGCGGTTCAGGAACAATTGCTATTGCATTACAACTAAGCTCTGATACTGTATTTAGTGACACACTAACAGTTGCATCAGGTACTGCAGGTACGGGTAATGGTGGTGTACTTGTCGATCTACCTGACGGTATTGCTTTTGATGCAATCTCAATCAGCGGAGTTTCCAATACCGTTATAATCGATGCAATAGCCGTTCGCACAATATATTCTTCAACACCAACTGATATCTGTTTTACTGCTGACACATCGGGATTATATGAACTGGTAGCAACTGCAAGTGATGCTTGTGGTAATATTGGCTCTGATACGATGTATATTGACATTACTCGTAACAGTGCTCCTGAAGCATCGGCTGGAGTAGACAAGAACTTCTTCCAATGTTCTCTCTCTGAAATCTGTTTTGGTGTTGGCTTTTCTGATATTGATATGAATATCGCATCGACTGCATTGGTCTCGGGTCCTGGAACATTAACGGGCAACCAGATCTGTTTCACACCAACATCAGCAGGCAGTACTACGTTTATCATAGAAGCAGTTGACTCTTGCGGTCTGTCTGATCTCGATACAGTTATTGTAACTGTTGCTGTTAATTCCTCTCCTATTGCTGTTGTTCCTGATACGTTCAATCTGTTTCAATGCAATCCCGAGTTAGTTTGTTATACTTTCTCAGCAACAGACGGTGACAATGACTCATTGACTTGGAGCCTTATTTCAGGAGCGGGGTCAATCTCTACATCAGGGGAATATTGTCTTATGCCAACGCTTTCAGGCATATATACGGCTATGGTACAGGTTGCCGATACGTGCGGAGCAACCGACACGGCAATGATTGTCTATGATATACAGATCAATTCCGTACCAGTAGCAGATGATCCTGCCACGCCTGTTTCTCTTTTCCAATGTGATCCCACACAAGTTTGCTATCAATTTACTTCTACTGATTTTGACGGTGGAGCTTTGACATGGGGGATGATTTCCGGTGACGGCTCATTGACTAATAGTGGGCTGTGGTGCTTTACGCCCGTTACCGACGGGGCCTATTCCATTTTAGCAAGTGTTACAGACTCATGCGGAACTTCCGATATAACCACATTGACCTACAATATCGACTTGAACGACGCACCGATAGTAGCATTCGACGGCGACAGTTCTTTGTTCCTTTGTCAACCTCAAGAGATCTGTATCTCATACAGCGTTAGTGACCCACAAGGTTTGACTGGGCTGACTGAAACAATGGTAGCGGGCTATGGAACGATTGATACGGCAACTAACCAAATCTGTTTCACTCCTACAAATAGTGGTAGCTACGACTTTATCATTTCGACTGCCGATGCATGCGGTGATATATCAGTTGATACGGCAACCGTTGATGTCATCTTTGGCAGTTTTGCAAGTATCAGTTGCCCAACCACAGTCATTGATGTTTCTCTCTGCTCAACTGATACTATCTGTCAGTTCTTACCGATTGTTGAGGCATCGTCTGTTTCTACTTCGTTCGGTTCATGGGCAAATGATGAGCTCTGTTTTGTTGCTGACACATCAGGCTTATATACAATTGATATCATTGCCAACGGTACGTGTGGAGATGATACTTGTACGGTCTCTTTCAATGTCAATATTGGACAGGTAGCCCAAATCAGTTGTCCCGGTCCACAGACATTCTTTACCTGTGAAGCTGATTCACTCTGTGTTCCGATTGGAATCAACGGTAGCGGACTTTCTGTATCTGTCAGCCCATTCGGATCATACTCTGCAGGTTCAATCTGTTTCCCTGCTGACAGTTCAGGCTTGTATGAAATAACAGTAATAGCAAATACTGATTGCGGTTCTGACACATGTATCTTTACTGCCGATGTTACTATTAACACTCCACCAATCGCAGTCAACCCGACTATCAATCCGATTGATACGTTCATCTGTGTGCCAGATCAGATCTGCTATCAGCTTTCCGCATCAGATACAAATGGCGGTTTGTTGACATGGTCCCGATTGTCAGGAGATGGTTCTCTTTCAAGTAATGGCCTTTGGTGTTTCACTGCACCGACTGCAGGAAGCTACTCAGTTGTTGCACTCGTTACCGACTCATGTGGAGCATCTGATACTGTCACGATGTCCTACAATGTAACGATGAATAGTGCACCAACTATAGCACTTGGTAGTGATACTTCCCTGTTCATGTGTACATTGGGTTTAGTCTGCTGGCCATATACTACCTCCGATCTTGATGGGAACATCGACTACGTTCAGCTTGTCTCAGGAACTGGCTATATAGATAGTGTCAACAGCAAGCTCTGTTTTAATCCAACGACAGCAGGGACATACGAGTTTGTTGTCTCAATTGTTGACTCATGTTCAGCTGTTGGTCTTGACACAATTAGTTTCACCGTGAGCGAAAACAGTCCTCCGATAGTTGATGCTGGAATAGATCAAACGATCTTTGGATGTGCACTCAATGAGATTTGTCTGCCGATTAGTTCTTCGGATATTGATGGTAATCTTTCAACGGTCGATCTAATCTCGGGTATAGGCACATATAACGGCTCTGATATCTGTTTCACTCCGACAGGTTCCGGTAGTTATCAGTTTGTCATGCGTGCAGTCGATCTTTGTGGTGACGAAACATTCGATACTGTTACTGTTGATTATACTTTGAATACTGCCCCTATCGCAAATGCAGGATCAGATTCTACGCTCTTCTTATGCGATGCGACTCCTATCTGCTGGCCTGCATCATCTTCTGATATTGACGGTAACTTAGTTACAAGCGAACTTATTTCAGGATTGGGAACGTATGATGGCTCTACTATCTGCTTTACTCCTGCAAGTTCAGGGAGCTATCTATTTATTCTATCTGCAACTGATGCTTGTGGTGAAGTAGACTTAGACTCGGTTACAATCGATGTTACAATCAACTCCGCACCTGTATGTACTGTTCCTAATGATACAACAATTTTCCAATGCACTACTGCTGAGGTTTGTCTACCTGTATCAGCTGTTGATTCAGATGGTAACTTCGCTTTTTGTCAGATCATTTCAGGCCCTGGTTCGATAATTGCGGGTAACTGGTGTTACACCCCAACCTCAGACCAAGTTGTTACTGTTGTTGTTCGATGCCAAGATGATTGTGGTGCGTTCTGCGAATCTTCTTTCACCGTTGAGTTTGATATAAACAGCTCTCCAACTATCGCTTTGCCTGCTGATGACCAACTTTTCCTCTGCGATATTCAAGAGGTTTGCCTACCGTACACATCATCCGATCCTGATGATCCGCGACCGACAACAATCAGCCTTCTCTCAGGACCGGGGACACTTGATCTGATCAACTCACAAATCTGTTATACTCCTACCACGTCAGGAACGTACACTTGGATACTTCGTATCGAAGATGAATGTGGAATGTATTCAGAGGATACGGTTACCTATGTAATTGATATTAATACACCGCCAGTTGCCTTTGCTGGTACAGATGAGAGCTACTTCCTTTGTGAAGTCAAGGAACAATGCTGGGCGGCATCATGTAGTGATCCCGACGGTAATCTTCTTGATTGCTCTCTCACCGGCCCGGGCAGTTATGATGGCACACAGATATGCTTCACTCCTACTTCATCGGGAAGCTATGAGTTTATTCTTGAAGCGACTGATGCTTGTGGAGTTCTTGTTGCCGATACTGTTGTTATCACAATAATCAATAACAGCCCGCCTACTATTGCACTCGATGCAGACTTTTCGCAATTTCTCTGTGCTCCTGCACCAATCTGTTTCGGCTATGCAGTCAATGATCTCGACGGTATGAACGGCTTGACAGAAATGATGGTCTCAGGCTTTGGTACCTTGGACACGTTGAACGACTCTGTCTGTTTCACTCCAACAACTGCGGGTAATTATGAGTTTGTTCTATCAGTAACTGACTCATGCGGTGCTGTCGCATTAGATACAATAGTAGTAACGGTAACATTTGGCGAGCAGACAATGATCAGCTGTCCTTCTGCACCGATTGATGTTTCACTTTGTGCAATAGACACCGTCTGTTATCAACTTGATATAGTTCCGACAGGAACAACAGTCACAACATCTTTCGGAACCTATTCCAACGGTCAACTCTGTTTCCCTGCTGATACAACCGGTCAGTACATTATAGAAGTGATCGCCGATGGTGCATGCGGTTCTGACACCTGCTCCATCATATTCAATGTTGATATCGGTTCAGTTGCTCAAATCAACTGCCCTGCTCCTTCATCAGAATTCGTTTGCAATCCCGGTGATACTGTCTGTCGTCCGATTACTGTCGTTACACCCGGAGCTACAGTTACTGTATCACCAATAGGAGCATATTCAGCGGGTAATATCTGCTTCCCTGCTGATACAGCAGGGCAGTATAACCTGACAGTTATTGCATCAACGAACTGCGGAGCTGACACGTGTATCATGACAGTTGATGTTATATTAGATACAGCACCTGTTATTGATCCCCCACCGATTGCTGTCATCGACACTTTTACTTGTACTGTTTCTGAAGTATGTTATCAATTTACAGGTAGTGACGTAGATGGTGGTGGTTTGACGTGGTCGCGCTTGAATGGTGTCGGAGCAGTTGATACAAACGGAGTATGGTGTTTCACATCAACCGGTTCAGGAGCTTATACAGTTGATGTTCTGCTAACCGATTCATGCGGTCTCTCTGATACAGTCAACCTCACATATAACATCACAATCAATGATGCTCCAACACTCACATTAAATGCTGACACAAACTATTTCTTGTGCGGACCTGAAACGATTTGCAGAACGTATACTGTAGCTGATACAAATGCCAACATCGTTCTTGAAGAATTGATCGCTGGAACCGCGACACTTGATACTGCTCTTAATAGCTATTGTATAGTTGCAGATACTGCAGGGTTATACACTATTATCATTGGTATTACTGATGAATGTGGTCTAACAGTGGTTGATACAATCAACATAACAGTCGGCATCAATACAGCTCCCGTAGCAAATGCGGGTCCTGACCAATCATATTTCCTCGCAAATCCGATTCCGATTTGCTGGCCAGCGGGTTGTACAGATATTGATGGTAACCTGACAAGTTGTCAGCTCATTTTTGGTGTTGGCATGTTTGATGGTTCTCAGATCTGTTTCACACCTGATACTGCCGGCTTGTATACGTTCATCCTGCAAGCAACTGATGCATGCGGTGCAGGAATGCGGTCAACGCATGTTGATACTGCACTAGTTGAAATCACCTTTAACTCTCCCCCTGTATGTGAAATGCCAGCTGATACCAGTTATTTCCAATGTACACCTGATCAAATAACACGTCCTGTAGGTGCGACAGATATCGACAGTAACTTCAGCCATTGTGAAATACTCTCAGGTCCTGGATCTATAACTAACGGCTTATGGGTATATACACCTACAAATGATCAGGCAGTAACTGTTTCAATTCTTTGTCTTGATTCAATGGGAGCAGGTTGTCAGGATTCGTTTACTGTCACTTTCGATATCAACTCTCCGCCAACTGTTGACTTAGGACGTGACACTACCCTCTTCCTCTGTACATCAGACTCAGTCTGCCTTCCTGTTATAGACATTGTTGATAGTGACAACAACATGACCAGTATTGAGGTTCTTAGTGGAAATGCTGTGTATGATACCGGCAGTACTGAATTATGTTTCTACGCACAAACAGGAACTGATTTCTATAGAATGATCGTTCAGGCAACCGATAACTGTGGTGCTGTTTCAGTAGATACTTTGAATGTCACAGTCCAATTTAACGCTCCTCCTCAATTAACCGTTCCGTCTAACTTCACTGTCTTTGTTGATCAGGCAGGTGGAATCTGTTTCGATATTGCCCCGATAGACGCAGACAATAACCTCTCAGGCGTTACGGTCTCTCCTGTCGGTTCGTACAACAACTCAACGGGAGAGATTTGCTTCAATGCAGATACATCGGGTTCATATTGTTTTGAGATTACAACTACCGATGCCTGTGGGGCATCGACTAGTGATTCTATATGTGTGGAAGTAGTCATTGATCAGTGCATACATGTCCAAATCGAAAAGACTCATGGTTCATTCCAGGGACATAGTGAACAAGTCAATATCTACCAACAAGGTTCTGGGAAGCCGATAGGTGGTTTTGATCTCCTGATTGGCTACGATGTTACCGCTCTGATGGTAAATACTGTCCTTCCGGGTTCACTCCTTGAGAACTGCGGATGGGAATACTTTACTTTCCGTCAGGGCGCAAACGGTAACTGCGGTAACGGATGCCCATCCGGTCTACTGCGCATCGTCGCGCTGGCCGAAACCAATAACGGCGCCAATCATCCTGGCTGTTACCTGGACGATTTAATCGGCTCGCTGGCCACCGTCGACTTCCTAGTTTCTAATGATCGTAATCTTGAGTGTCAATACACTCCGATACGCTTTCTCTGGCTTGATTGCGGAGACAACACATTCTCATCCGAAACTGGTGATACCTTATGGATTTCACGAGATATCTTTGACTTTGAATGGTCAAACATTACTGACAACACGTATAGCTTCCCAAGCTATTTTGGTGCTCCAAATGAGTGCCTTGTTGGTGGCGGTACTGATAAACCTGCGGCCATACGATGTGTCGACTACACAAATGGTGGAGTTGATATTGTCTGTGCCGACTCTATTGATGCACGAGGTGATTTAAACTTGAACGGTGTGGCATATGAAGTAGCTGATGCAGTGCTATATATCAATTACTTTGTATTTGGTTTGTCTGCTTTCAATGTAAACGTAGCGGGACAAATTGCCGCTTCGGATGTGAATGCTGACGGTATCCCTCTTTCTGTCGGTGATCTGGTTTATCTCATTCGCGTTGTTGTTGGTGATACGCCCGCAATGCCGAAACTTGATCCTAACCGTAGCAATGAAGTCACCTTTGCTGTTGATAATGGCACTCTTGAAATTACCGATTCTGATTATCAGATCCGGGCACTCTTTATCACTCTCAAAGGAAATGTAAGCCCTGTATTGAATGCGGAAGCAGGTAATATGGAAGTGCGGTACAGCTATGATGGAGAAAACACTCGTGTCCTTATCTACAATTTGACGGGCAACGATTATCTTGAGCATGGGAAAGTTCTTGATATCGGTAGAGGAGTCAAAGTTAAGGATATCGAGGTAGGTTCATTTGAGGGTCTTACTCTCTCTGCTAAGATTGGTAGTTTGCCCGAACATTTTGAACTGTTCCAGAACTACCCGAACCCGTTCAATCCAACTACGACGATAAAGTTCGCATTACCTGTCGCTACAGAATGGGAATTAGTTATATTCAATGTTCTTGGCCAACAGGTTGATAATTTTAGTGGCAAAGATGATGCCGGTTACTTAGAATTGGAGTGGGATGCTCGCAAGTATGCGTCTGGCGTATACTTCTATCGTCTGAGGGCTGGAGATTACAGTGCCTCCCGTAAGATGGTACTGTTGAAGTAAGACAGAACTATCATATTGTCTGGCGTCGAGGGGACTCCAGCAATTGACACACCCCGCGGTCACCGCCCGCGGGGTTTGTTTTTATTTACTTTGTGCCTCATCTCTATACCTATTTACGTCTGTTGACGTAGGTCAACAACGGTTGCTCCCCAACCTCCACCAAGACCACCCTCAGATCGAAATGCCAATACATCAGGATGCTTTGTTAGCAGACTCCGAACTATCTGACGCTGAACACCGATCCCTTTTCCGTGAATTATCCGTAGAGAATAGATTTTTCTCCTCAAACACTCAGCAATAAACTCAGTTACAACGTCACGTGTCTCATCAGGGGCGAACTGATGTAGGTCTAAAGTCCCGTCTATAGGATATTGATGTGAGTAGTCGGAACCTGTCATAGTAATGTAGTATAAGAAAAAAATGATTGATAGACAGCTGTTCCTTGACCTGAGAGAATAGAGATGTTTCTTTGTGTGTTAGGTTTCAAGATGTGTGATACCAAAGGAGTTATATGCCGTCTAGCATTCAAGTCTCAACTGAGAAACAGGGTTTGTTCAAACAACTCTCTAATCTAAGTCGACCATTTTGGATGGTCAATATTATGGAAATGCTCGAACGTCTCGCTTACTACGGGGTTCGTGTTGTCATACCAATCTACATTGCTCAAGCTGATGAACCGGGTGGTCTTCACTTCTCGCATGAAGACAAAGGTATTATTTTCCTCTGGTGGGCAGTCGTGCAATCTCTCGTTCCGATGTTCTCGGGTGGTTTTGCAGATCGATATGGATATAAGAGAACGATTGCTTTTTCTATTGTCTTGAAGGTAGTTGGCTACCTGATGATGGCAACTCAGACTGAGTTTATGCCATTCCTGTTAGGATGTTGTGTTCTTGCCGCAGGAACAGCAATATTTAAGCCCGGAGTACAGGGAACAATGTGTAAATCTCTAACGAAGGAGAACTCTGCTATTGGGTGGGGGACTTTTTATATGTTAGTCAATATCGGTGGTTTTCTTGGACCGCCACTCGCACATTTTCTCTATGGCTGGTCATGGGCGGCCGTGTTCTATGGCTGTGCGGTCATTGTATCTTTGAACTTCCTCATGCTGTTAACATACAAAGAAGTCGGCTCAGGTGTATCAACATCAAAAGGGTTCTTACATGTTCTTTTCATCACCGCAAAGAACTTCTTGAACCTGCGTTTAGTTGTCTTCATTCTTATCATGAGTGGCTTCTGGCTGATGTTCAATCAACTTTTTGATATGCTCCCAAACTTTATCGTCGATTGGATCGACAGCTCAAAACTTGTAGCTGACTTGGGTATTCCTGATTGGATGTTACAATCAAACTCGACTCGTGGTGCCCAACTGTCACAGGAGTGGATGATCAATGCAAACCCTGGCTTGATCGTTCTTACTGTTGTTTTCTTTTCTTGGATTGTCTCACGTATGAGACGTGTACATGCTATTACCATTGGGATCATGATAGCATCACTCGGCCTGATTTTTGCCGGCTTTACAACTTCAGGTTACCTGTGCCTTGCAGGCATCTTAGTATTCTCAATTGGTGAAATGATGTCATCACCGAAGATGAATGAATATCTTGGGGTTATTGCTCCTGAAGATCAAAAAGGGTTGTACATGGGCTATGCAAACGTTCCGTTGGCCATTGGGTGGGGGTATGGCTCCCTATATGGCGGTCAAGTCTACGAAAAAATGGGAGATAAAGCGAACCTTGCTTTGGATTACCTCCAACAGCATTACCAACTTACCGATATCGCCCGTTCTGATGCAATGATAAAGTTGCAGGAAATGTCCGGACTGGATGCACAATCTGCTACCAACCTGCTATGGGATGCGTATGATCCATACAAATTATGGTACCAATTTGCGGCAATAGGAATAGCTTCAGCAATTGCTATGGTCTTCTACTCAATGTGGGTGAAGAAATACGAAGGAACAGATATATAGCTACTTCTCTGAGGGGCGGATTTACCTTCAAACCCGCCTCTTCCCTAGTAACTCATATGTACTAAAGCACAAGACTATCGCAATGTGTATCCCCATATACACAACATTACCATCTTCCCAACGTCGGTATTCAAAACTCGGAAACAGTAACTTTGAAGTTCCAATTGACAGCGCTAACAGTAAGGTTGCACACCCAATCCTTACCCAGACCTTTGTGAGATACTTCAATATAAAGCCTTTGAACCTGTTTTTATTTGCTTGCATATATACAAGAGCCAAGGGTATGAATAAAATAGCAATAGGCATAAAAAGCCTTGTTTCTCGAATACGTCCGAAGAGAATAGTCGATGACAAAAACCCCGCCAATAGAAAAAACGAACCATAACGTACGGTTTTGGCATACTTATATTGTCGATTCGACGGAGAGATGATTTCTTTAAGTCCAACTACCCAAAGAAAACCGAGAGAGACAACGAAAGAGAAGATTGTATCACGCGACCTTATCCAACCATCAAAATTGAAATACAATGTAAAGTCAGGAGATGCAGTCCCTCCGCCAACCCACAATAATTTAATTATGTAATAAACAACAAACGACAAAGTAGGTACAAACAGCACTTTCAATAATTCTCCCTTCCTGTTTTCATAGATAATGAGAGCCAAAACTGGTAGGAAAAGAAAGGATGTCTCACGTGCAAGCAGAGCAATAGCCATTGTTACAATTGACACAATAAACCTCTGCTTGATAACAAATCCAAATGAAAGTGGGATAAAAAGATAAACCCAGAAATCATCCCATGTATGAATTGGTTCAAAATGTGCCAAAAAAACTGGCAGTGACAACATGAATATAATCATTCCAATAACTGATAACTTATGTGAAAAGAACAGGTGACGCAGGTAGAAATAAAAAGCTGGGCCAGTTAAAAAGAACAGGAAGAATTGCAAAGAGAAAAAAGAAGCTCTCCAATCAAGAGGTGTGTTGTTTACTAATAACAGCGTTGTATAGTTGGTTAGAGGGCGCATTTTAAAGACTGAATTAACCATTCGTCCATGTACGATCTGTTCTACAAGATCATTTGAGAAGTGGAGTGTACTTGGATTCTTAATATGAACAATAAGAGACAGAGCGGTCAGGAGTATAGTAATAAGCCAAACAGTTCTATATTCTTGAAACGAACCTGCAAAGATTGCTCTTTTTTCTTGCTTCTTGTGCAAATCGACTATTTCAGTTCGTTGTTCTTGATTATCCATCGATAGGCAAGAATAACTGTTCTTCCTCGAAGCGTCAATTGATATTGCAAACCTTACAAATCTTAGATAAATAGCCGATGAAACCAGTCCAATTTCTTGTCGCATGATTGTACTTTGTTATTGCTCATAGCTTGAACAGCAAGGTGTTTTCTTCTGCTCAAAAAATAGACCGAATGTTCACCGAAGAGACATTTCTTGATATTACACTTACAGTTCCCGCCTGATCGAGATTATTTATTTTAAGTTTGCCGATAATAGCTAAAGAAGACTTTGTTGTTCAGACAACTAAAAGAAACTTATGTACTAACCGTTTTACTACAAAGGAGTGTTTCATGCGCACATTGGTTTCATTTGCTTTTACCGTTTTATTGTTAGCTTCTGGCTCAGTCAGTTCTGCCACAGAAGGTGACTACCAGACTGAGTATTTCGTAGCAGTCGGCGACTATTTTGACGTTGCTTACGAAACTGTTCTCGATGTTTCAGATGCTGGTATTATCGACGATGAGCTACCATGCATCTTTTTTGTAGCTGATTGGGCGAAGGTTTCACCGATGGAAGTTGCTGAAGTTCGTGCCGAGGGAACTTCATGGCATGATGTAAACCGTACATTTAATTTATCTGCCGCTAATTTTTATGTAATGATGGCCGGCAAGATTGATGCAAAACCATATCAGGAAGTTTTTGCAAAGTACAAAAATACACCATCTAGTGATTGGAACAAATTAGTCCTCAGCGATGAAGATTATGTTAAGCTGGCAAATCTGCGTCTTATCTATCAACACCACGACTACAATCCGTATTCGATCATGAAAATGGTTGAATATGGCAAATCCTTTGCCTGTATCAACAATCAGGTAAGAATTGCTCGTGCTGAAATGATTAAGCAGGAAATGGCCGCAGCCAGCAATACTAACAAGAATCAGAAAGAACAAAACTAAGCTACAATAGCGTTAGATGTAATTCTGAAAATCGATTGAACAGCCACTCAAAAAAGAGTGGCTGTTTTTTTCTGCTTATTAGGTTATATCTTCTTGATATGTAGGATCACTATTCTGTTGAAGTTCGCAATTCTTTTACTGCAGGTTCCACTGATTCCGCAGTAAGAGATTCGCTTGTGCCTATACGTGCCCACTTAAGACGAGCAGAATTAAAGAGAAGAAAAGCCGACGGAAGTATAAGCAATAGTATTAGTGTCCCAAAAAGAAGACCATACGCTACTGAAACTGCCATAGGAATCAAAAACTGTGCTTGTCTGCTTGTTTCCAAAATCAGAGGAGCAAGACCAAGTGAGGTTGTCATAGTTGTCAGTATAATTGGCCGTAGTCTTGAAATGCCTGCATTATATACTGCTTCGTAAATCTTCTGCTTCGAGCGCAGATTGCGATTGATCTGGTCAACAAGCACAATACTATCATTGATAATAATTCCTGATAATGCTATAACACCATATATGGACAACATATTCAATTGTATGCCATGAATACCATGCCCCCAAATTGCACCGAGTATCCCGATTGGGATAAGAGAGAAAATAAGAAATGCCTGCGCATACGATCGAAAGACCAGTACAACAAGAATAAACATTCCCAACATAGCCAACGGGAAAGCAGTTTTCATCGTATTCATTGTTTTAGCCTGAGACCGTAGCTGTCCTTCAAAATCTGCCTTTACCCCTCTAACTTGCCCAAGAACCCGTGGCAGAACATCCTCGCGTATTTCTGCTAGAATCGGAGGTAAATCACCCTCAACATCAGCCAGATTCGCTTCTATTCGAATTTCACGATGTCGATCAAGATGCTTGATAGTGGTTATCCCTCGTTTAATGGAATATTCTGCTAATTCACTAAACGGATATTCGTTGCCGTCTTTTGTGCGAATCCTCATCTGTTCGAGAAAACCGAGAGCCGCTCTATCTTTTTCACGATATCTTACCCAAACTCTGATCTCATCTCGTCCTCTTTGGATTCTTTGAACCTCTTGTCCAAAGAAGCCCTGCCTCACTTGGCCTGCAACATCTCGAATTGATAAACCGAGAGCATACGCCTTCGGTTTTAATTTGATATCCAACTCACGTCGTCCGAGTTGATCGGAGTCTGTTACATCTTTTAGAGTACTAAAATTCTTCAGCTCCGCTACTAACAAGTTACGTGCACGATCTAGTTGTTTGAAATCATTACCGAGAAGGCTAATGGATATCGGTTTACCGAAATGCCCTGAACGCCCGTATGTAATATTCTGTACCTCAGGAAGCGGACCTACAATTGACCGCACCCTGTTTGAGACCTCATAGCTCGGCATATCACGAAGCTCACCATCAAGGAGTTGTACAATCAACCTTCCAGCATGAGATCCCGTCTCTCCAAGATCATTACTTCCAATATCACGCTTGATGCCAAGAACAACATCAGCACCATCCTCTCTTTCAGATGCTAATTCATCATTGACTTGCCACACCGCCCGTTCAATTCGAGCTAAGATTGAATCAGTTACGGCCTCCTGCCGTCCTGAAACCAACGAGATATTAATTGGTATAGTATCAGCATCAATGAACGGGAACAATGTTACACCTATGTGACCACCGCGTACCAAACCAATCGTAAGTAGTACTAAAACGATGGGGATCATTACTGTCAACCAGCTATAATGTAATGTTTTCTTGAGAAGTGGTGCATAAATACTCTCTGTAAGATACTTGATCCACGACTCAAGTTTTTTCCGTATAGGTGAGTCTTCCCTATGAGGATGCAAACCTTTTGAATGTGCGAGATGTGCAGGTAAAATAAAAAATGCCTCAAAAAGTGAAAAGAGCAAAGATGCAATGACAACAACTGCCATCTCCCAAATAAACTTACCTAAGAAGCCGTCAAGGAAGAAGAAAGGCACAAAAGCAATAACAGTTGTCATAACCGATGTTGTAACTGGGGCAAACATTTCTCGCGTACCAACAATAGCCGCTTCTATTGGCGGTTTCCCTCTTTCATAGTGGGTAAATATATTTTCCCCCACAACAATAGCATCATCGACAAGAATTCCTATAACAATGATCATTCCGAACAATGATATAACGTTGATTGTAATACCAACCATCCATGCAACCATGAACATACCGGCAAATGAAATTGGAATCCCCAAAGAGACCCAGAATGACATTCTCAAATTCAGAAAAAAGCCGAGTGCAACAATGACCAGTAGTAATCCAACAACACCATTTTTTGTAAGTAATTCAATTCTCTGCCTGAGCGGAACAGTTTGATCATCAAGCATAAGAGCTTCAACAGTCGTGTGTTCTTCATTAAACTCCGCCAGCTTTTCATGAACAACATCTGCTATAGCAATTATGTCTTCCTGTTTACTTCGATCGATATTAAGAACAACTGCGTTGCGTGCATTGTAATATCTCTTATCAGGAATATCTTGCCATTTCTCTTTCACAGTCGCAACGTCACGGAGATATATCACTGTTCCGTCTGCATTACCACGAATTGGTATATCCTGAAGTTCTTCAGCATGATAATTTCTCCCCCACGCTCGAATCAGCACCTCTTCGTGCTCTGTATCAAACTTACCACCAGAGACATTGACATTGGCACGAGCAATCGCCGAAGTAATTTCATCAAAACTAATCTGATATCGTCGCAGGTCTGCTTCTGCAACTTCAATTGAAAACTCAAGAGAAGGTAACCCTTCAATATCAACTAGCGAAATCTCATCAGTTGCCAAGAGCTGATCACGAAAATCTTCTGCTATATACTTCAGATTATATAAATCGGCATCACCAAACATAATGACCGATAAAGCCCGCATACGAAACTTACGTTCAAAAATAACAGGCTTTTCGACATCTATTGGAAATGAATTGATTCGATCAACTGCATTTTTTACATCCGCCAATACATTGTTGAGTTCTGCGGAACGCATAATCTCAACATTAACCGTACCAAAGTTTTCGCGAGATACTGATGTTACTCGTTCCACACCCTCAAGACCATCCAGGTTCTCCTCGATCTTTAGGACTACCCCTTCGGCAACTT
>JAJRUL010000080.1 GCA_024277795.1 Candidatus Zixiibacteriota bacterium | reverse complement strand
GCACGAGCACGCTCCTTAATCAATGGCACAATCACATCGTTGATATACTCGTTTCCTAGGCTCCGCTCAGGCTCATCAAGAAGATAAATCTCCTTGTCAGACTCCAATTCTTTTTGCAGCATAACCATCGAAGCTTCTCCGCTCGATGGTGAGTATGGATGACCATCAAGCGCGAAATAACGTTTAAAGAGAAGCAATTCGTAAACTGTCTCAATTTTCTCAACATCATCTATCGTGTTGAGATTAGCGATGAGCTGAAACAGGTCATCGTTGTAAGCGTGATTGTGGATTTCACGAATGGTCTTAGCAAAAGCTTTTTGCGGACCTTTATTGACGTTCCTCAGTTTATTGAGCCCCCCGTCGGTAACCTTTCCGTCCTGAAACTTGAACTCTGTCCGCAGTTCCAACTCCCCTTTATTTGAACCAAGGTTGCCCACATCCTCCTTGAGCACCTTGATTTTCGTGTTCACACTCTTAATGATCTCTGCAGCATTGGCTTCGATTCTCGCGCGGTTAATCGCATACTCGCGAAAACCCGTAGTGGTAGGCTTGGCTGGAGATCCAGTTTTTCGTTCAACCTCAGTGCGAAACTTCTCTATCGCCGAATTCAAAAAACATATTTCTTTCCATCCAGCGTAGTCTCCCCACTCCCTAACAACCATTCGATCCAACAACCCTGAAAGAGTTTGAGTGATTTCTTTGATCTCATCCTCTTTTAGCTCCTTCTTTATCGAAGGGTGTTCCTCAAGGAACTCAATAAATTCTGCTATCTTTTCTACACCCTCATTGAATTCGACAAACTCACGCTTCGCGCCACCCTCTTCTCCCGGTTCAATGTCCTTTAGTTTGATTTTCTTCGCGTTCTTATTCGTAGATTTTATTCGAAAATAGAGCTCATATTTGGACAAGCTAGTAATACCAACCTCGTAGGCCTCCCTAAGCGCTTCAATTTCATCTTTGCAGTAGTTTATGCCATACGAGTTGAGATTAAGGGAAAGATCTCGCCCCCTTGTATCAAAGAGTTCATCAAGCCTGTCACTTGCAGACTCATAGACTTTTGCGTCTATACCACTGTCACGATAATGTTTGGCTATAGCCTCAAGAATACACGATTTACCCGTTCCCTTCGGACCAAAGACAACGTTGATATCGTTAAAGACCTTGAGCTTCAAAATGGTCCCATCCTCAAAGGGCATCAATACAAGATCTTCCGCAATCTTCTTATCCAATATGGTATTGATGGCCGTTGGATCTTTCTCAAGAAGCAAACAGAAGTGTTCGAAGCTCTCTATAGGAAGTCTGAGATCCGGCAGCTCACGGGCCTGCTCTTCGTAGGAGGACCAATCTTGAACGTCGGAACCATAGATTGACGCGTACCCATGTGAAATATAAATTCCGGCCGAAATTGAGTTAGAGACCTCCTTAACCACCCGCCCAGGATTCGCAGTTCCTGACAGTAACTTTTCAAGCGCATCATCAGAAATATTTGGCAATTTCTGCATATAGTGCGTTACATAGAGCGGCTTTAAGACATCGAACTTTTTAAGAACCTGCTCGATGGTAGTCTTGAAGTTATCCGGGGTAAAACCTTTGGTAATTTCGTCTACGACTCCAGAAAACGCCTTTGCCATTTTGGGCGAAACAACCACTATTAAATGCCCGCGTTGACCGTTTTCCTCAACATCCAGTTCGACTCCCGGCCATACTTGTGTATCGCCTCCAATTAAGTCCACGATCTCAACAAATTGATTCAGATCAAAGACATTATGATTGGTGATAGCTACGATCCCGACGTCAGTTGCCTGAACCGTTTCACAAAAGGCATCAGGAGCGATTTCCCTTGTTGGCGCATCTCCCGACTTGCACTTCTTAGTGTGAGTATGTATGTCGATTTTCATCTACCCCCCCCCGCATAACAGATTGGAGAAAAGATGTGCAGACTAGAGACCCTATTTTGTGCTGTCCGCAAATAGCTCTCCTCCCATTGGCAATGTAAGCCTTAACAACTGATCACGAATCTCAGTCGCTGAACCCCCAAGATCGACGGTTGCAAATCGGATAGCATGCCCCTGAATCAGCACCGCTTCATCAACCGTCTCTCCCACCGAAGGATACAAGAGTAACCCCGTAGCTTTGTCGGCCAAAGGGTCCCCATTTCCAACCTGAGATCTTAGGTAGGCATATATTTGGTAAATGTATCCACTCCGCAGTGTTTCCGCCCTGAAGTGCCCAGGCTTCAAGACCGAGGTAAACTTTGTATCTATGACAATTCGTTTTCCAAACTCTTTGTTATCGAGAACAATGTCCGTAATCATCTGGGGAAGTATTCTGTCGATATCATCCGTCTTATTCTCAACCTGCCATTCGTATCGCTTCCCAGGATGCACCCGCCATCCTTTGGATCTAAGCGCCACCTTATAAAAACCAACAACAGCCTTCTCATAAAGCTTCCGAATCCACCTAATCTCCCTCTCTGGGATAAGCAGGGGATTCGGCCCACTCTGTTCAGTAGGCAGGAAGAGATCAAACGCAAGATGAGCCGCCGCTACCATTACTTGATCATCCGAGTCATGACGAGCAAACCTGTCTGTTGAAACGACAGCTTTGCTCGGCTTTTCTCCTGTAACCCCCATCTTTTTAAGACTAGCAGCCAACGACCTACATCGATGAGACAACTCAGATCGCCGCACCACACCCGCGATCTTATCCAGTGCCGCCCTAACGTAACAATTACGAGGGGTGTTGATTGTTAAGTCCTCATAGCGACAAGCAACCTGTCCTCTATCGAGAAGGCGATGACGTTCTGTTTTGAGTAGGTCTATACGCCCCCTAACCCTATTAAGGACAACATCTCGTGAGCGATATCCGAAACTAAGATTCCGCATCAACCGACGCTCAACGATAAATACTAGGTGCTCAGCGACAAGGTCTGGAATGTCGTCGGGGGTTTCCTCGATGGCAACCTTCCCATAACCCTTATGCCTGAAAAGGTCAGAAGCATAAAACATCAACAGCCAAAGATTCCGGACTGGAATCCGGCCAATGTATCCGCTGGCGGATTCTTTCGGAACATTGTCTATGGTTGCGGTGGCCTCCACCATTAAATTCCCTCAACCAGGCAGTCTCGGGCTTCGTGCGCCTTTGACAAGGCATCGAACCAGTATTCTTCCAAAAGAGGGCCAATTTCAGTCATCACGACCTGCCTGAACCACTCTTGAGCATCGGTGATCTTGTCACCGGAAGAAGGTGTAACATAGCTATGGCCTATCCTGAACTGGTATCCCAAACTGGAATCATCTTTGATTTGCTCATTTAATTTTTGGATTCGACCCTCAACCTGAGACAGGAAACCAAGGTCCACCCCCGACTTCACATTCACCCAATCACGCCACTTCTCTCCCAGTTGGGGTTCTAGATCAATAAAAGCAAAACGTCTCCGGAAAGCCAGATCCACTAAAGCAAGAGACCTGTCGGCAAGATTCATTGTTCCAATGACATACGGGTTTTTGGGGATATAGACCGTTTCGCCATCTTCTTGGCGATAGCACAGCTCCAGAGCCTCCGCAGGTGTTCTTTTGTCTGCTTCAAGGAGGGTCAACATTTCACCAAAAATCTGCGCAGGATTCCCGCGATTGATCTCTTCAATCACCACAACATAACCAGTGGTGTGGTCCTTTTTGGCAGCATTGACCATTTCCAAAAATGGGCCATCAACGAGAGAAAGTTTTCCATCACCACTGGGCCGCCATCCACGAACAAAGTCTTCGTAGGACAGGTTGGGGTGAAACTGAAGCGCCCTCACCTTGCTATCACTCTTTTGCCCAATCAGGGCGTATGCCAATCGCTTAGCAAGCCAGGTTTTCCCAGTCCCCGGAGGACCCTGAAGAATAAGGTTACGCTTTGTCCTCAGACGCTCAATCATCTGCTTTAACTGCTCACGTTCCAGAAAGCAACCATCAGAAATTATGTCCTCGATCGAGTATTGTACGATAGGAGCGGCAACAATCTGGTCTTCGGGTGCAATATCACCATCGACTTCTTCAACATCCACATCAAGGAACTTTGAACCGATCCACTCATAATTCCCGTTATTGTCAACGAAACGAAGCTTGTTGCCATCGCGAAGAATTTGCAGCTGCCTTGAAATTGCCGCCTTGATTGTTTTGTTGTT
>JAJRUL010000079.1 GCA_024277795.1 Candidatus Zixiibacteriota bacterium | reverse complement strand
GTAATAACATCGAAACCATCATTAAAATATTGATGATAGCGACAAGAAAAATTAAATTTATCCGTGATCATTTCTTTCAGTTCAGAAAACTCATTATCTATAATGAGAACTTTCTACTCAGCCTTTCCTGTTATTGTTCTGATAACTATGATAGGAATAAGCGGCATGTCTTTCCCTCGTTTGTCAGTTGAACAGGGGTTACCGTGCAAAACCTGCCACATTAACCCGACTGGTGGAGGAATGCGTAATGAATTTGGTAACTATTCTGTAGCACTCAATGAACTCTGTTTACCACAAACAAAAGAATTTGCTCTGAAAAGGTATAAGAAACCTCGTCTGTCAGAATCTCTTACATTTGGCTTCGATATGCGTTATCTCATTTTTGATGATGGGCGGGTGTTTCGCATGCAGAATGATTTGTACTTATCTTCCGAGCCAATGAAAGACTTTTTTTATCAATTGCGGTTCTGGGAAAATGGGATTTCAGAGAATTATGGCATTTTGTACTTTGACAAGCAAAAATACTCTGTCAAGATCGGAAGATTTACTCCTGTACACGGTCTTAGGGTAGAGGATCACAAGTCGTATATCAGGGATCGTGTTGGTGATGGATCGAATACATATATTGATGGCGTATCGTTTGGAGCTGAATTTGTAGGTAACAATGTAACTATTGAACTGTTCAACCCGGATGGTCATGCTATGTTTGCTGTTCATGGGTACAGAATGGGAGAGCTTGGGGCGGTTGGGTATCTTGCAGGAGCGTCACTTCGTTTTTCTGAAATGGATAATGGTACTACGGGCAGGTTTGCTGATACAAGATCACTTTTCGGGTCATTGAATTATGACAGGTTTACAGTTCAGTCAGAACTCAATTTTGTAGGAAACTCAAGTGATACTCTTGCCTTTTATGTCGGGTTGACAACTCGTTTGGAGTATGGATTGTATTTTATCAGTGAATACAACTTTTTTGACGGGGATCGAAATATAGCTTCGGGTGCTGATGAAAATGTTCGAGTATCCCTGCAAGTCTATCCGATTTCCTTTATCGAAGTTCGCCCATCATATACGTTTTATACACAAGGGTATCGGAAAGATGATAGTGACTTTTTCTTACAATTTCATATCGGTTACTAGCCCCATGTGTCATAAAACATTTTTTGAAAGGTCTATATGAAATCTCTCAACCTTCTGTTAGGTTGTTTTCTTACCTTTTCGCTTTTTATCAGCTGTTCTGATTCCGGGAGTACTCCAACTGATAGTGGAAGCAATGATACGTCAGCTACTTTTACTTCAGTCAACTCACTTTTAGTGAGATCATGTGCTACGAGTAGTACAAGTTGCCACGGCAATTCTGCCACTTCTGGTTTCCCGATGACAAGTTACTCAGCAATTGTTAATCATGTAGCAAACTCAGGCACTACAGTAGACTCAGCCAACGGTGCTGGGAGCAACCTATACTTGAAAACAACCAACTCACCTCCATTTGGGTCACGTATGCCTTTGGGAGGGAGTGCGTTGAGTACATCGGATCAACTATTAATTAAAAGATGGATTGATGATGGTGCTCTCAACAATTAGACAATCTCTATTTGTATTACCTGTACTTATTTTGACTGTTGCCATAAGCTCAGCGATGGCTGTTGAGGCTAACTACGGCCTCGACTCTTCCAGCAAAATGGATACGGTTCGATTCAGTTCAAGGGCAAAGCTTGAGTTTATCGAAGGGACAACAACCCAAATAAGTGGTTACCTGCGTTTTGATCCAGAACATACATCCGACAGAATCTCAGGTATACTTGAGGTGGACTTAGTTTCTCTGAACACAGGAATTGATGTGCGTGATGAACATATGAGAGAGAGGCATCTGCAGACAGATCTTTTCCCCAAATCTTGGTTCAAGCTCGCTTCAGTATCGGGACTTCCTGAAAAACTGCAGTTCGACACGACATATTCAGCTCGTGCTTCAGGAGCGTTCTACCTGCATGGTATCTGTCGACAAGTTGAAGCAAGATTGACAGTTAGCCGTATACTGATTCAGTTGGAGGAGAGTCTGTCGGTGACTGCATCGTTTGAGATCAAACTTTCAGATTTTGGGATAAAACACCCTCGAGCACTTTTTATGAAACTGGCGAAGGTTATAGATATAGAGGTAACGTTTCAGTCGAAAGTATCAGACTCAGTTGATTCGATTGAACTTCCTCAATGGGAAGAGAAGAACTGATTTCCGTTCAAACCTCGACATTCAACTTGCGAAGGATATAACTCAGCCGTATCTTACTCTTGAACCTTAGATATGGTTGAGAATGAAAATGGTAAGCAAAGTACTCGAAATAGTTGTATTTCTAATAGATTATATGCAGGGGAACGCTGGGCGTCTTCCGAATACAGATGAACTCTCGGAGACTTTGGAGTCTCACGGTTACTCTGATGATGAGATTGCGTCTGCCTATTCTTGGCTATTACAGAGGATGGAACAGGCTCCTGAGCGTTATTTTTCAGACTTTCCTATTTTTACAAAGTCTGTGAGAATATTGACCCCATCTGAGCGGTTAGCGTTAACTCAGGATGCCTATGGCTTTCTGGTGAAGTTGTATGAGAATGAACTTCTTGATCAGGAACAGTTTGAGTCAATACTTGAACGTGCGACTATTTTTGGACCACGTGCTGTTACACTCGAACAGGTGAAACTGCTAGCTTCATCAGCTATAATGTCGGACTTGACCGAGCATGAGAATATGATGATGCTTGATGGTTCGGGACCTTCATCTCCAAATTTCAATTAATTTGTTATGTCTTTAGGCGGGAAAAAAATCCTGGTCGGTTTGACTGGTGGTATTGCTTGTTACAAAGTACCATACCTTATCCGTGCACTTAGAAAAGTGCAAGTTGAAGTGATGGTTGTAATGACTGACGCATCTACCAAGTTTATAACCCCATTGACTCTCGAAACAGTATCTGAGAATCCCGTATCAGTATCGATGTTTCCTCAAGATGAATATATCGCGACAAAGCATATTGATCTTGCTGGGTGGGCAGATCTTATTGTTGTCGCACCAACGACAGCAAACTGTATTGGAAAGATAGCTTCAGGAATTTCTGATGATCTTCTCACGACGATTATTTGTGCTACACCAAAACCAGTAATGCTTGCTCCTGCTATGAATCCTTACATGTGGAGCAATGCGGTCACTCAGCATAATATCGGAAAGCTCAAAGAGTTAGGCTTTTTGACGGTTGGGCCCGATGAAGGGGATATGGCGTGTGATCATGTTGGGGTTGGTCGAATGTCTGAGCCGGATGTTATTTTTGACGCTATTGAGAAGTTTTTCAGTAAGTCAGTCCAAAAAAAAAAGCCCTGACGGGTAAGCATTTGTTGATAACTGCAGGGCCAACGCGAGAACCGATTGATCCTGTACGGTATATCAGCAATCATTCTTCAGGAAAAATGGGATATGCTCTTGCTGAATCGGCAGTTATGAAAGGTGCTGAGGTCACATTGATTTCAGGCCCAACTACATTATCAGTTCCGCAATCAGTAAAGATGATTAGAATCGAGACGGTTGATCAATTGCAGTCGGCAGTTTCATCTGAAATCGGTAAAGCTGATTGTCTGATTATGGCTGCCGCTCCTGCAGATTTCAAACCTGCTTATGTTGCTACGCAGAAGATCAAGAAAAAAGGGACGCAACTACCGCTGGAGTTAGAACCGACAGTTGATATTCTCAAGTCATTGAGTGATAGGCAACGCTATGGAAGGCTGCTGGTTGGTTTTGCACTTGAAACAGAAAATGGTTTAGCCAACGCAAAAAAGAAGTTAAAAGAGAAAAATCTTGATCTTATTGTATTGAATCAACCATCTGAGAAGACCGGTTTTTCAACAGATACTAATGAAGTAACAATTATAGCAACAGGGAGTGAGCCTTTGCATCTTTCGCTGGGTACAAAACGAGAGATAGCCGGCAAAGTGCTTGATTACATTGCAGTAATGCTGTAAAATAAATGTCCAATGGATAATGACCCTATGAGCGATAGAACTTTGACTATTCATGAGATGCTTCGTCGTGCCTTTCAAACCCAGATTGATCTAGGTGTGGGGGAAATGATTGTTAGTCAGAGTGTCAAAGAGCTTGATTTTAGTTCAAAACCGGACATAACAACTGCAATACCGACTCGTATGTCGGAAGGTATGACAACAATTATGACCAAGACCGAAATATCCCCACAGTACAGCTCACTTGAAGAACATCGCAAAGCAATTTGCGAATGTCAGGCTTGTCCGCTTGGTAAGACACGAACGAAGTTCGTCTATGGAGTTGGTAATACAAAAGCGGACTTGATGTTTATTGGTGAGGCTCCCGGTGCGAGAGAAGATGAGTTGGGAGAACCGTTTGTCGGCCGTGCGGGTCAGCTCTTAGATAAGATTGTTGAGGCGATGTCACTAAGTCGGGATCAGGTATTCATAGCAAATATCTTGAAATGTCGACCACCCGGCAACCGTGACCCTCAACCTGATGAGATGGCACATTGTTTTCCGTACTTAAAAGAACAGATCAGGTTGTTACAGCCGAAGGTCATATGTGCCCTTGGTCGAATTGCCGCTCAAGCACTGTTGGACACAAAAACTCCGCTTGGGAAACTTCGTGGAGTTTGGCATCAGTACGAGGGGACTGAATTACTAGTAACTTATCATCCTGCCGCATTGCTTCGCTTCGCTTCCTATAAGAAAGATACGTGGGAAGATATGCAGATTATTATGAAGCGAATGAACCTTAAGCCTAAGCCGAAAGCTCAAGCGTAATGGCGTATCGTACAGATCAGAGTCAGAAAAAAGGTGTCGAACCACCTCATTCGATTGATGCTGAACAGGCAGTGCTCGGTGCTATGTTGCGTTCTGACACCGCACTGCATCAGGTTGTTGAGATGTTTGATGATCCGAATATCTTTTACTATCCGAAACATAAGCTGATATTTAGTGCTATGCTCCAACTGTACAAGACTTCTGATCCATGTGATATTACAACAGTCACTAATATCTTGGATCTCAATGGTGATCTTGCAACTATAGGGGGGCGTGTTTATCTGGTTGACTTAGCTGAGCATATTGTAACGACAGGGAATGTGGAAAAATACGGTGAGATCGTTCTTGAGAAATATATGCTTCGCAAATTGATCGATACATCGACAAATATAGCACATTCATGCTACGAACTTGAAGAACCGGTTGATGCTTTGTTAGATAAAGCTGAATCAGCAATATTTAACATTTCCGAAAGACGTTTGAGAAAAAGTTTTACGTCGATTAAGGATTTGATCCCTGCTACCTTTCAGGAGATCGAAAATCTGCAATCGGAAGACAGTAATCTAGTCGGAACATTTACTGGTTATGATGATCTGGATACAATGATCAATGGTTTGCATGGCGGAGAATTGATCATTGTGGCTGGTCGTCCTTCGATGGGGAAATCTGCAATAACGATGAACATGGCTGAGCATATTGCCGTGGAGCATAAAAAAGGGGTTGCAGTCTTTTCGCTGGAAATGTCCAAGGAACAGTTAGCCCTGAGGATGTTGTGCGGGCGTGCACGGCTTTCTCAGCAGAGACTTCGCGCACATGGATCAGGAAAACAACAAAAATTGCGAGATGAAGAATGGAGCAGGCTCTCTGTTGCGGCTGGTCCACTTTCTGAAGCTCCGATTTTTATTGATGACTCACCGACTGCATCAGCTCTTGAAATCAGGGCAAAGTCACGTCGTTTGAAAGCACAACATGATATCGGTCTGATTATTATAGACTATCTTCAGATGATGCACTCTTCAGGACGCTACGAGAATCGTCAGCAGGAAATGGCAACAATATCACGAAGCTTGAAAGGTCTTGCGAAAGAACTTTCGGTCCCCGTCATTGCGTGTTCCCAGTTATCTCGACAGGTGGAGCAAAGAGGCGGGGAGAAACGTCCTCAGTTGGCCGACCTTCGTGAATCAGGTGCGATTGAACAGGATGCTGACGTTGTGATGTTCATATATCGTCCTGAGCACTATCTTAGTCACCTTGAAAAGACTGACCCAAAGTTTGTCGAGGTCGCGGGCAAAGCTGAGGTAATTGTTGCCAAACAGAGAAATGGTCCGACAGGTGTTGTGAATCTTGTCTTCGTAAAGGATTATGCTCGATTCGAAAATAAAACACCTGGGTATCGAGAGATTCCTCCTGATGCAGAGCCGATAACTGATTCTCCGTTTTAGATAAGTATATGAACCACGCTCTTGAGTCATTAGGTCGTCGCGGTGTAAATTTTGTCGCCAAGACGGGCGGAATATTCTTTATGATGGTGAAGTTTATTGCTTCTCTTAAAGATATTCCCTTTTCTCTGAGACTTATTGTTGAGCAGATTTATCTGGTCGGTGTTCGATCCCTTCCGTTGATTATCACAATTTCAATTTTTATTGGAGCAGT
This sequence comes from Candidatus Zixiibacteriota bacterium, assembly GCA_024277795.1. Classification (GTDB taxonomy): domain Bacteria; phylum Zixibacteria; class MSB-5A5; order GN15; family FEB-12; genus JAJRUL01. The sequence continues at coordinate 12,944 of JAJRUL010000079.1, read as the reverse complement.
TTCAGTTTGGCAAGCGGCTTATCAATTCAAGTTTATCGGTGCCCCGCTTCGCTTACTTGGTCAAGCGGTAGGAAAAGCCGTTGTAATTGAACTTGCTCCTGTGCTTTCGGCATTAGTTTTTGCTGGTCGAGTTGGTGCTGGTATTACTGCTGAGCTTGGGACAATGCGGGTTACTGAGCAGATAGACGCTTTAGAATCTATGGGGATTAGCCCGATTCGTTATCTGGTTTTGCCAAGAGTAGTCGCTTCAACTTTGATGCTTCCTTTTCTTGTTATTTTTGCCAACTTTGTCGCAATTTTGGGAGGAGTGATCGTATCGGTTGCAGGTGTTGCTGTCTCATCCGAGACATTTCTAAACGGATTTCGAGATTCATTTAACCTTAGTGATTTTAATAATGGTCTGATTAAGGCGGCAGTATTCGGATTTCTTATCGGCATTGTCGGGTGCTACGAAGGTTTTAATGCAGGTGGTGGTGCACAGGGTGTCGGTAAAGCAACAACATCAGCAGTAGTGGTCGCTTCTGTTTTGATTCTCGTTTCTAATTTTGTATTTGCACTTATGCTATTCAGGATATAACTGATGAGTGATCAACTAATACAAATTGAGCATTTGAGGAAGAGCTTTGGTGGAAACGAAGTTCTCAAAGGTATAGACCTTACAATTTCACGTGGAGATGCAATAGCAATTATTGGTCAATCAGGGTGTGGTAAATCAGTATTACTCAAACATCTTATTCGTCTATTGAAGCCTGATGAGGGGACCGTGACCTTTGATGGTCAAGATATTGCAACTGCCGATAGTCGTTGGTTGCGTGAGATGCGATATCGTGTAGGTGTACTCTTTCAGTCCGCTGCCCTTTTTGATTCAATGTCTGTTGCTGAAAATGTCGGACTCGGTCTAAAAGAGAGCCGTGAGTATTCACCTAAGCAGATAGCAGAAAAAGTTGCGGAAAAGCTCGATCTTGTTGGATTAGGTTCTGCCACAAATAAATACCCTTCGGAACTATCTGGGGGGATGCGTAAGCGAGTTGGTCTAGCTCGTGCAATAGCTACTGATCCCGAGGTCCTTCTCTATGATGAGCCGACAACAGGGCTTGATCCGATCACATCTGACATGATAAATGATCTCATTGTAGATTTGAGAGATAAACTCAATGTGACCTCAATTGCTGTGACACATGATATGGTGTCGGCATATAAAATTGCCGATCGAATTGTGATGTTATATGATGGAGTAGTTCAATTTGACGGAACACCGAAAGATGCACAAACGACTGATGATCCGATTGTTCAGCAGTTTATCAATGGACGAGCAATCGGACCGATACAGGTTCGTTGAATTGAAGAGCATATAAGTAATGAAGATTTCAAAGAAAACACGAACAGCGTTCTTCTGTACAAAGTGCGGTGCACAGCATACACGTTGGCAAGGACAGTGCAAAGAATGTACTCAATGGAATACGCTTGTTGAAGAGAAGATCGCTTCATCTTCATCTAAGCCACTACATGGTGTCAACAAAACAGAACCCGTTCCTTTACCCCAAATTAATTATGATAATCAGTCTGGTTGGATCTCAGGAATTTCTGAGTTTGATCGGGTTGTGGGGGGAAGGCTTCTTCCGGGTATGACTATGCTTCTTGGTGGTGAACCGGGGATCGGAAAGTCTACACTAATACTGCAGTTGGCAGAAGCGTATTCTGGTCAAGGGATGTCTGTCTGTTATGTAACAGGAGAAGAAGCTCTCAGCCAGATCAAGCATCGAGCAGAGAGATTAAAAATAAACGGTAAGTCAATCGATGTGTTGACCTCGAATTCACTTGATGAGACTGTTAATGTGATCGGTAACGGAACGTATCAGATCGTCTTGATCGACTCCATTCAAACGATTTCATCCGAACAATTCGACTCTCCTCCTGGATCAGTCGCACAGGTGCGTGAGGTCGCTCATCAGTTGGTGATGCTCGCCAGGCAAAAACAGTTTGCTCTTTGTCTTGTTGGGCATGTTACTAAAGATGGTATGGTCGCAGGGCCGAAAGTGCTTGAGCATATTGTTGATACTGTTGTGTATTTTGAAGGTGACTCGACCCATCTCTATCGAATGCTACGTGCCACAAAGAATAGATTCGGAGCAATCTCTGAAATAGGACTTTTTGAAATGTTGCCCGAAGGGCTTGTTTCAGTCGCTGACCCGTCCTCGATGTTTCTCTCTGACCATTCAGATCAATCTCGAACAGGCTCTGTGGTGACCGCAATTTGCGAAGGGCGCAGACCGATCTTGGTTGAGATACAAGCTCTTGTCACACCGGCGGCTTATGGTAGTCCTCAGAGAGTGGGTGGGGGAATCGATAACAAACGGCTTGCTCTTCTGTTAGCAATACTTGAGAAGCGAGAAGAATACCCTATGAGCACTCATGACGTATTTGTTTCTATCGCAGGCGGATTGCGTTTGGCTGAACCGTCTTTGGATCTCCCAATTTTAACCGCTATCGCTTCATCATTGCTAAATCGTTCCGTCGATTCAAAAGCTATAGCAGTTGGTGAGGTTGGTCTCTCTGGTGAAGTGCGGGGGGTTTCAATGATAGATCGTCGCTTGTCCGAAGCAGAGAGAATGGGATTCAAGACAGCAGTTATCCCTGGTAGCAACAAGAGTCAGGGTGATCAATCTGAGCTGGTAGTAGTTGCATCCGCTTCACTTTCCGACGCATTGGAACATCTATTGCAATGAGCGAGTTTTCTTTCAACGTAAAACACACCGATGGTGTTGTCAGAAGGGGGGAAGTTCATACTTCTCATGGGAAAATCCAAACCCCTGCCTTTATGCCTGTCGGAACATCAAGTGCAGTAAAAGCATTGACGTGTGAAGATCTGGAGTCTTGTGGAGCAGAAATCATTCTCGGAAATACATATCATCTTTACCTGAGACCAGGACAATCCACAATAGCCGAACTTGGTGGACTTGCTGAGTTTAATTCATGGAATAAACCAACTTTGACCGACAGCGGTGGCTTTCAAGTGTTTTCGCTGAAAGAAAATGTCAAGGTCAACGAAGACGGTGCCGAATTTAGGTCGCACCATGATGGCTCCCGTCATCTCTTCACTCCTGAGTCAGTAATGCAGATACAACATGATCTCGGTGCTGATATCATAATGGCTTTTGATTATTGTGTGCCATATCCTGCGGAACGATCTTTAGCTATGGATGGGGTGCGCCTGACATATAATTGGGCGAAGCGATGCAAGAAAGAACATGAGCGTTTATCTGGTTCAGACAGATATCCGATTACACTTTTTGGCATTATTCAAGGTTCAACATACAAAGAGCTGAGAAAGCAATCTGCTGAGGAACTCATTTCATTAGATTTCCCGGGTTATGCAATCGGTGGGCTCTCAGTAGGTGAAAGTAAGCAGGAGATGGAGGATATGTTGGCGCATACGATTGAATGTATGCCTGCAGATCGTCCACGTTATTTGATGGGGGTGGGGTATCCTGATGATATACTGATGGCTGTTTCATATGGTATTGATATGTTTGATTGTGTTCTACCTACTCGAAACGCACGTACGGGTAATGTCTTTACTTCTGAGGGGCAGATTACGTACCGCAATGCTGAGTATGCTCATGATGAGCGTCCTCTCGATCCGAATTGTGATTGCAAAGTTTGTCGACGGTATAGCAGAGCGTATATACGGCATCTGTATAATCAGTCAGAGATAACAGGGATGGTTTTAGCTACCTACCATGCAACCTATTTTTACCAGAACTTGATGAAGCAGATACGGTCTGCAATTGAAGAGAATAGATTCGAGAAATTCCGCAAAGAGTTTCTATCTCGTTACCATAGTTCCGATGATTAAACAAACAACTCCTACATTTTTAACGGGATAGAATAACCGATAGATAGTCGAATTGCATTCATACGTACTTGTTCAGTTGTGATGGCATACACCTCGTTATCAAGCGAGCGCGTAGTTTGCAAGAATGGTGAGATTTCAGTTATTCCGATTTCAATAGAATACAGTTTAGAGAAACGTAACCCCAATGTTATCCGATAACCGAATCTCCATTTCATACTGTAATCAGTGACACCCTCTGACTGTAGAAGTTCATCAGCAACATCACGATCGATAACAGGGAAGTTCTTAACTAATACAGCACCAAATCCGATATAAGCTGTCTTTTCATTTGCACCTCGATAGTAAATAAAATCTGTGCCATACTGAGTTGAATGTAGTTGACCGGCAGGGTATTCACCTGCTTTAATCCGTCCATAACGATAGTCGAAGGTCAGACGAACAAGATAAGGATGCTGGATCAGCAACTCATAATCAATACCGAGATTCGGACCGAATTCATGAATTCGGTTAGGGCTTTCAACTCCGACTGATAAATGAAGGTTCATGGAATTCAGCGTATCAAGATCAGGTGGGTTAAGTGGATAGAGAGGGAGGGTCATCCAGGAAGCGATCAACAATGCGAGCATTTTGTCTCCATCTTAGTATTCTTATAACTAGTAACGTACTTAACAGAGAAAAGTCAAAAAAGATTCTCGATACAGCAAAAAAAACATAGAGAAAACGGATCAAGAATAGAATAAAAACTATGCTGAGTACGCTCTTGTATGTGAAGAAGAAAAGGATTGTAAGTTGTTGTGCCACAAAGGGGGAATAGTATGTATTTGCTGGGAAAGCAGTTGACAATCTTCTTTAAGCCTCTATATTAGGCGCTTATGTTTGTCGGGGATGTGAATCTGTTCACATAGATTTCTCGGCGTGTAAGTTATTGAATATGACTGTTTTATATGGAGAATAGCATGAGTGATCCAAAAGTATATCAGAATTATATCAATGGAAAATGGGTTGATTCATTATCGGGACGTACCTATGAAAACAGAAACCCTGCTGATACAAATGAAGTTGTCGGTATCTTTCAGAAATCGAATGAAGAAGATGTCAAAAAAGCTATTGATGCGGCTAGTGAAGCATTTAAGTCATGGCGTTTGGTCCCTGCTCCAAAGAGAGGGGAAATACTCTACAGAGTTGCATCTCGTTTGTTGTCGATGAAAGAAGAATTAGCTTCTGACATGACTCGTGAAATGGGTAAAATCATTGACGAGACTCGTGGTGATGTGCAGGAAGCTATTGATATGACGTTTTATATGGCTGGTGAAGGTCGTCGCTTGTATGGAATGACAACACCATCGGAAATGCCGAACAAGTTTAATATGACAATTCGGCAACCGCTTGGCGTTTGTGTCTTCATCACTCCATGGAATTTCCCGATGGCAATACCTTCGTGGAAATCAATGCCTGCCCTTATTGCGGGTAATACAATAGTAATCAAACCTGCAACTGATACACCACTCTCGGTGGTCAACTTTGTTCGCATTTGTGAAGAAGAAGGATTACCTCCAGGTGTTTTGAATGTTGTAACTGGTTCGGGGTCAGAGTTGAGTGATCCGTTGATTAAGAATCCTGCTGTGAAGATTGTTTCGTTTACAGGATCAACAGAAATTGGTCGCGTGGTGTCAGAAGCGTGTGCAACGAACTTCACGCATTGTTGTCTTGAAATGGGTGGTAAGAATGTGCAGATCGTAATGGATGATGCCAATCTTGAATTAGCTGTCGATGGTGCATTGTGGGGAGCATTTGGAACTACGGGACAACGTTGTACGGCAACTAGCCGAGTAATCTGTCACAAAGATATTGCTGAAAAGTTCACCAATGCATTGGTTGAACGTGCCAAAAAGTTGAAAGTTGGAAACGGTCTTGATCAATCAGTCCAGATGGGGCCATGTGTGAGTCAGTCACAGCTTGATACTGTTCTTTCGTATATCGAAATTGGTAAGAAGGGTGGAGCAAAGCTAGCCTGTGGTGGTGAGCGCTTAACAGGTGGAGATCACGATAAAGGCTATTTTGTACAGCCGACAATTTTCACAGGTGTCACTCAAGATATGCGAATCTGGAAAGAAGAAATCTTTTGCCCTGTTCTTTCTGTAGCTACTTTTGACACATTTGAACAAGCCATCGAAATGGCTAATGATACACCGTACGGTTTGTCGGCATCATTGTTTACACAGGATGTCAACAAGGCATATACAGCAATGCGTGACATTCAGACTGGTATCTTTTACGTAAATGCTCCGACGATTGGTGCTGAGACCCATATGCCTTTCGGAGGTACGAAAGAGACAGGAAACGGACACCGTGAAGCCTCAGAAGCGGCTTTGGATGTCTTTACGGAATGGAAATCGGTCTATGTCGATTTCTCAGGTGCATTACAAAGACCTCAAATTGATAACTAAGATATCTTATAGAGAAAACAAGATGTCATACGTTGGATACATAATGAGAATGACAACAGGAGTGTATCAGTCACATCTGATTACTCATATTTGGAGATCATCATCCATCTGAAGATGGTTATCGTACGACAGACGTATTAATTGATTTGTAACTCGATAACTAAATTGAAATGGAGATAGATATGGCTAAGGCAAAGAAGAAAGTAATTATCATGGGAGCCGCAGGACGCGACTTTCACAACTTCAACACACTTTATCGTGACAATGCCGATATTGAAGTGGTTGCATTTACTGCAACTCAGATTCCTGATATTGACGGGCGTGCATACCCGGCGAAACTTGCGGGTAAACTCTACCCGAAAGGAATCCCGATCAAAGATGAAGCGGATCTGCTCGGGTTGATCAAGAAACATGATATTGATGAAGTGATATTTTCATATTCGGATGTTCCATATCAGTACGTTATGGAGAAAGCCGCTATGGTAATGTCTGCAGGTGCACGTTTCGCGGTTGAAGGCGGAACGCCAACTATGATAAAGTCAAGCAAACCTGTTGTTGCGGTTTGTGCTATCCGTACAGGTTGTGGAAAGTCGCAGACGACTCGCAAAGTTGCCGAAGTTTTGCAAGCAATGGGTAAGAAGGTTGTCGCAATTCGTCATCCTATGCCGTATGGCGACCTGACTAAGCAGATATGCCAGCGTTTTGCCAAGCTCTCAGATCTTGATAAGCACAAATGTACAATTGAAGAACGGGAAGAATACGAACCGCATATCAGCTCTGGTGTGGTCGTTTATGCTGGTGTTGACTACGAAACGATCATTCGTGAAGCAGAAAAAGAAGCTGATGTTATTCTCTGGGATGGCGGAAATAACGATATGTCATTCTACAAACCTGATCTTCAGATCACTGTTGTTGATCCGCATCGTCCCGGTCATGAATTATCATACTATCCCGGGCAGAATAATCTCCTGCTTGCTGATGTGATAGTAATCAATAAGATCGATTCTGCGGATGCTGAAGATGTCGCTACCCTGCGTCAGAATATCGCAGCCTATAATCCTGATGCTCAAGTTGTTGATGCGGCCTCGCCACTAACTGTCGAGAACTTCGAAGCAATAAAAGGAGCAAAAGTTCTCGTTGTTGAAGATGGTCCGACTCTGACTCATGGTGAGATGGCCTACGGTGCCGGTGTTGTCGCCGCTGAAAAATATGGAGCTACGGAGTTAGTTGATCCGAGACCATACACCGTTGGAACGATCACCGATACATTTAAGAAATATCCTTATATTGGGATTCTCCTCCCTGCAATGGGATATGGTGCCAAACAGGTTAAAGATTTGGAAGCAACAATCAATAAGACTAAGTGTGATCTTGTAATTGTTGCGACCCCAATAGACTTAAGCCGTATTATCAAGATCAAGAAACCGACCGCTCGAGTTGGATACAGCTTGCAGGAAATCGGCAAACCCGATCTGCAAGGGATCTTGGCAGACTTTTTTAGCGAAGCTTCATCAAAGAGTCGCAAAAAAGTAGCGAAAAAGAAATAAGTAATTTCAGGTGGGCGGGTCGAGAATCGACCCGCCCACTCGCGTTAGAGAAGAAAAATATGTCTGCGCTGAAGATACATCGAACCGCTGTTGTCGCTCTGGGGGGAAATGCGATAACTGTGCCTGGAATTCCCGATACAATAGAGAACCAGTTTGCAAATACTCGACGATCACTTGATGGGATTGTTGAATTGGCTCGACAAGGTTTCGGTTTGGTTGTAACACATGGCAACGGTCCGCAAGTTGGAAATGCTTTCTTGAGGATCGAACTCTCTCGTGATGCTGCCCCTGAACTGCCACTTGGTGTTTTGGTTGCTGATACCGAAGGTGGTATGGGCTACATGATCGAACAATCGCTACAAAACCGTCTTCGTGCAGAAGGAATTGAACGGGATGTTGTGACAATTATTACACAGATGCTTATTGACACAAACGATCCCTCAGCTATCAACCCGACGAAATTCATTGGTCAGTTTTATACCGAAGAAGAGGCAAAACATTACCAGACTGAACGCGGTTGGAAGATGAAAAAGGATGCCGACCGAGGTTGGAGAAGAGTTGTGCCATCACCTATTCCTCATGGAACTGTACCCGCACCGACTATCAAGAAGCTGGTTGAAGATGGTACTATTGTTATTGCCGTCGGCGGTGGTGGAATTCCTGTCTATATTGATGAAAACGGTAACTATGAAGGATTTGATGCGGTAATTGATAAAGATCTCGGCTCTGCATTGTTAGCGGCTGAGATTCATGCTGATATACTCTCAATTCTTACAGCAGTTGATAAAGTAGCGATCAATTTTGGTCAACCAAACCAAAAGGATTTGGATAGGGTAACTCTTTCAGAGATTACAAAACTTTTTGAGGAGGGGCATTTCCCAGCAGGTTCCATGGGACCAAAAATTGAAGCCGCAATACAGTTTTTGGAGAATGGTGGTAAACAGGTTACGATTTCATCTCTTAACGATGCCGCCAAGGCGATTTCTGGCGAGGCGGGTACTACGATTGTACCTGATGAAGGATGAGCGAATTGTCTAATGATGTAGTAAATGCAGTTTTGAGTAAAGGGTGCCTCTATGAGGTTGGTGGAGTCGTGAGAGACCGTCTGCTAAACCAGACAAATCCTGATCATGACCGTGATTATGTTGTCACGGGGATTCCCTATGAAGAACTGACTGGTCTGCTTGAACCATTTGGCTCATTAAATCTTGTCGGAAGAAGTTTTGGAGTTATAAAATTCACCCAGTTTGAGAATGGGAATCCTGTTATATTTGATATTACCCTTCCTCGTACTGAGTTCTCAACAGGTACTGCACACACAGATTTTGAAGTGAAATATGATCCTTCTCTGACGATTGAAGAAGATTTAAGTCGTCGTGATTTTACTATCAATGCGATGGCTTGGGATATGAAAACTCAGTTGTTGGTTGATCCACTCAATGGACGTAGTGATATTGAAAAAAGCCTCATTCGTATTGTCTATCCTGAATCCTTCAAAGATGATCCACTTCGTATAATGCGAGCAGTGCAATTTGCGGCCCGCTTTGAATTGATGATTGAACCGGAAACTTTCAAAGAGATGAAGTCACACGCTGAGTTGATCAAAACGGTGTCGCCTGAACGGATCAATGAAGAGCTGAATAAACTGCTAGTGCGTGCAGATAATCCGTCGATAGGATTCCGCCTTATGAATGAAGTCGGGTTGCTTGAATATATCTTGCCAGAACTTGCAATATGTGTAGGGGTCGAACAACCCGGTCCATATCATGCATATGATGTATTTGAACATACGATTCGTGCTATAGACGCAACTCCCAAAAAACTCCGTTTAAGGCTTTCAGCACTCTTTCATGATATAAACAAACCGCAGGCAATGAGGCGGGTGGAAGATAGGGCGACATTTTACGGTCATGAAAAGCTCGGTAGCAAGACTGCTCGTAGAGTGATGAAGAGACTTCGGTATGGAAATGAGATTACGAATGAAGTTGAAACATTGGTTGACCGCCATATGTTCACAACTGATGTTAGCCCGAAGGGTATGAGAAGATTGATTCAACGTACAGGGGTGGAACTCATTTTTGACCTGCTCGATCTAAGGCGTGCCGATGTTGTTGCTCAGGGCAAAGGCGGGACAACAGAAGATGTCGATCAATTTGAGCAAGATATCCGTGATGAGCTGGATCGTAAACCACCATTCTCAGTTAATGATCTGCAAATCGGTGGAAAAGAGATAATGGAACTATTTTCACTTCCACCCGGACCAAAAGTGGGGGAGATTCTCAAATATCTGCTTGAGCAGGTTCTTGACGATCCTACCCAAAATAACGAAGAAAAACTGCGACAATTGGCAACAACATATTATACTGCTAACAATATTGATACTGGTTCTGATAAAGATGAGGATACACAAGGATGAAAATTCACGAATACCAGGCGAAAGAGATACTCGGCGCGGCTGGGATCCCAATCCCCGCGGGTGAGATTGCTACATCGGCAACTGAGGCTTTCGAGATTGCAGAGCGCATCAATCTGCCCGTTATGGTCAAATCTCAAGTACATGCGGGAGGACGTGGCAAAGCAGGCGGAATTAAGTATGCCGAAAATGCTGAAGCGGCAAAGGTGCTTGCATCTAATATAATCGGGATGGAAATCAAAGGACTGACGGTAAAGAAAGTTCTTGTGACAGCGGCTGAAGATATTCTCTCAGAATCGTATGTCGGTATTATTCTGGATCGTGTCAGTAAGAGACCGATTATTATGGTTTCTCCTGCCGGTGGAGTTGATATTGAGGAAGTAGCTGCCAAGACTCCTCACAAGATATTCAAGTTAGCTGTCGATCCTGAGCAAGGCCTAAAGGCATATCAAGCTCGAAATCTTGCTTATAAGCTCTATCGCGACATTGCCCAAGTACGGGCGGCGGCTGATATTATTATGAAACTCTACCAGTGCTTCTGGGACTGCGATGCATCATTGGTTGAAATCAATCCGTTGATTACAAATACTGCTGGTAAAGTAGTGGCTATTGATGCAAAGATGAATATCGATGATAATGCATTGTATCGCCAAGCCAACATAGAAGCGATGCGAGATCTTGATGCTGAAAACTCTGCTGAGATCGAAGCTCGTGAAGGGGACCTTTCCTTTGTGAAGTTGGAAGGAAGCATCGGCTGTATTGTCAATGGGGCTGGTCTGGCGATGGCAACGATGGACCTTGTGAAGCGTTATGGTGCCGAGCCTGCCAACTTTCTGGATATCGGTGGCTCATCGAACCCGCGCAAAGTTGTAACGGCTATGAAGATTATTCTTGAGGATCCGAACGTTAGAGCTATTCTCATTAATATCTTTGGTGGGATTACTCGATGTGATGATGTTGCTCGGGGTATCGTTGAAGCGTTCGATGAACTCCAACCAAGTGTTCCTGTAGTAGTTCGATTAACTGGGACAAATGCGAAAGAGGCCGCGAAGATATTGGCAAAAGTTAAACTGCCATTTGAAAATACTCTTGATGATGTAGTTAAAAAAGCAATCGAGTTGGCACAACTTGATGTTGCCGTATAGATGTAAGGGAATGAAATGTCAATATTCTTAAACAAGAAATCCAAGGTCCTCGTTCAAGGGATCACGGGCAGAGACGGCTCGTTTCATGCCCAGCAGATGAAAGCTTATGGAACCAATGTCGTTGGTGGAGTCACTCCGGGCAAAGGCGGTTCAAAAGTTAGTAATATTCCGGTGTTCAATACGATGGAAGAGGCTGTAGCAAAAACTAAGGCCAATACATCAGTTATATATGTCCCACCACCATTTGCTGTTGATGCGGTATATGAAGCAGGCGATGCAGGAATTAAGTTGATTGTTTGTATAACTGAAGGCGTACCTGCAAATGATATGATGAAAGTTTATCAGTACGTTAAAGCACATGGTGCTCGTTTAATTGGTCCGAATTGTCCAGGTCTCATCTCTGTCGATCAGGCAAAGGTTGGAATTATGCCTGGTACGATTGTGAAGAAGGGAAACGTTGGTGTCGTGTCCCGTTCAGGAACGCTCACCTACGAGGCTATCTGGGCTTTAACCCAAGCAGGAATGGGGCAAACAACCTGTATTGGCATTGGTGGAGACCAGATTATTGGAACGAACTTCATTGATTGTCTTGAAGCATTTGAAGCTGATAGAGCAACGAAAGCAATAGTTATGATTGGTGAGATTGGTGGTTCTGATGAAGAGGATGCTGCCAAGTATATTAAGAAACATGTTACCAAGCCTGTTGTGAGCTTTATTTCAGGACAGACCGCTCCTCCTGGGGTTCGGATGGGTCATGCTGGGGCAATTATATCTAGTGGTAGTGGTACTGCAGAAGGTAAAATCGAAGCTCTAAATAAGGCAGGTGTTCCAGTAGCAGGATCACCGACTGAAATTCCAGCACTTTTGACCGATCTTATTAAGCAGAGGAAAGCTAAGGTCGCCAAGAAAAAGGTAAGTGCGTCTGGCAAAACATCTGCAAAGAAGACAACGAAGAAGAAGACAGTTAAGAAAACGGCGAAGAAGGTGACAAGTGTCCGCAAGAAAACAGTTTCAAAGGCGGCACGAGGGACAAAGAAAACAACAAGAAAAGCTTCTGGTAAGAAAGTAACGAACAAAAGGAAATGAGTCTGTACTCAAGCAGTACGGGCAAATATATAAAGAGATTGAGGAACGACCATGACTGATTCTCAAGCGGCAGGCGATACTCAAGCCAAGCCGGCCGGGAAAAAAAGCAAGTATGATTATTCCAACGGCCCTGAACCGTTGAATATCAACCTCGCATGGTGCAAGGCATGTAATATCTGCATAGCACTCTGTCCGAAACAGGTTTTCGAACCTGACCATGATGGAAAACCGGTGCAAGCACGACCGGATAATTGTACGCAGTGTACTATTTGTTGGGTACATTGTCCGGACTTTGCAATCACCTCCAATTACAAGTAGGAAGGGGCGGTTTTATGACAACAGACAATCGAGAGCTTATGCACGGCAACGCCGCTTGGGTGCGAGGGGCGCACTATGCCGGATTAGAATTCTTTGCGGGTTATCCTATTCCTCCATCTACTGAAATAGCTT
>JAJRUL010000078.1 GCA_024277795.1 Candidatus Zixiibacteriota bacterium | reverse complement strand
CGTTCAATGGGTATGCTAGCACAACTGGTACTTAATCGTGCTCTCGGCTCCCCACTAACACGACCCAAATCGGTCAGCACAGCATGGATCAAAAAGACAGTAAGTAAATAGACAATCGACTATTGTATCGTATCGTTGCATATAAAACGACCTTCAAAAATGAGGGTCGTTTTTTTGTAAGTAACTACATATACATCATCGTTTCCGCCATTATTGGCGTCATCCCGAGGAGCGATAGCGACGTGGCGATCTCAATAAATATACATCCGAGATTACTCAACTATTTAGTAATTCAAGGGAACGAATTGCTCAACCTTCTACCGGAAATAAAAGAACAACCCTTGCTCCCCCTAGATCGGAATCTTCAACTCGCACCTCTCCTCCCATATCAGTCACTATTCTGTGTACCATCGGAAGCCCCAATCCAGTACCCGCTTCTTTGGTGGTAAAATAGGGCTGGAAGATTTCATTACGATCATCTTGTTTAATACCCGGCCCTGAGTCATCAACACTCAGCAATAACACAGACTGCTCTTTTCTCGCTTCCATACGAATTGTTCCGCGTTGCCCCGCCAAAGCTTCGACTGCATTGTTAAAAAGATTCAAGATCGCCTGCCGAAGTTGATCAGGATCAGCATACAAAATCAAGTCTGGTTGAGATTGTATCTGCAGATCAATACGTGCCTCATCTGCCTGTAACTCAAACAATCTTCCCGCATCAGAAAGCAGTTCTTCAAGATGAATCTCTTTTTTCTTGTTCATTTGTTCTCGTGCCAAAGACAGGAACCGTGTGATGATATCATTTAAGCGTCTCGTTTCACTGCGTATCTGGTCGGTAAAGGATTTGAACTCATCCCCGCTTTCATCGGGTGCAAACTCAACAGCCAAACGTTGTGCGGCAATAGAGATTGTGTTAAGAGGATTACGAATCTCATGTGCTACTCCAGCGGCCAGATCACCCATCTCTGAGAGTCGTTCTTTTCGTGCCGACTGACGCTCAAACTCTTTCAGCTTAGTAATATCGTAAACAACAGCGATGACACCACTCATCTCACGACCAATCTCAAATGAGGAGACAGACAACACAAGCGTTCGCTCAATTTTGTCGACTTCAATAGTAAGCTCGACTTCATCAGACTGCCTACTCCACTGTTTAAGCTTTTCAAACGTCAATTCATCTGACGTTATCACTTTGTCGAAGTGTTTATTATACAAATCATGTTTGCCGACTATGCTTTCAAATGCTTTGTTCACAAGTTCTATTGTACCATCAGAAGCAACAGCGACAACACCTGTTCTCATCTGATCAAACATTGTATCCGCAATCGATTTAAACTGCTTGTGTTCCTGTGATAAAAGCCTACGCTTCCGTCGTCCCCCAAGATAGAGAAAACCGGTTAAAAGAAGACCGAAGAGGGCAAAAGACATTATAGCAGTCTGAAGTGTTGCACTCCGTGAAAGTGAGCGATAACGATCCAAAGACAACCCTACACGAAACAGACCAAAAGGATCGGTCTCACTTGAAAAAGGACGCACCAACTCAAGCACTTCTTCCGATTGAAAGGTATAGAGACGATGAGAGATACTGTCAGCCTCAAGTGCAGATGATAAGAACGGATCGGAGTCAATTGTCAGCAACGGCCCGGTATTCCGCGAAGAAAAGATAATGCCGTCAGGAGTGTGATATATAATATACTCCACACCCTTCTCACGGGCCATCCGTTGAGCTAAGAACCCTATTTGAGTATTACGCAATGCTTCGGTATAATAATCCGCATTCGCTTCGAGTATATAAATGCGATCAAGAGAGTTTGCTATTTCAAGATAGTAGTGGCGATCAAAACTCAACCCCTCTCCAGGCTCTAACAACAAGGAATATTCATCTTCTTGATTCTCCGCCAAAGCAATCGCTTCTTCGACGACATAAGCGGGAAGCCCATTCTTATTTCGATCATGCCTCCCTGAGGCAATTACATTCCCTTGTAGGTCACATATATAGAGTGCAATAACATCATGGTGTCGGGTAAGAGATGAAAGCTGTTCATCTGTAGGAGAATCAGTAGCAATGTCATCAAGAGATCTCAGTACTTCCGAGTAACGAAGATGAGTCAAATAATCGATATTGGCTTCCGCTCTTATCGAATTATCTGCTGCCTCAGCCAATGCTTCAGTAAATGCTTTTCCTTGCGTAACGAGCAGATCAAGTGAGTCCTGACGGTTTTCGCGGATGTTCAGCCATGCAAACAATAGAATTGCAACTGCGATAAAAATCACAATAGAGAGTGAAAGACGGAACTCAACATCTGGTGATAAGTTTCTTGCAGGACGTGTCATACAGGAACCTAAGACAGATCGCTGATTTTCAGCAACAAAAAGTTATGCGTTTGCTTTGACTGTCTCTTGTACATCTGTACTGGTCGAATCGACTATCTTTTGTCGACAAGGGAGTCTAAAAGCAAAGGTAGCCCCTACTCCAGCAGTATAGAAAATATCACCATTGTGAAGATCAAGTATCCTGCGACAGCTCACTAGACCAATACCGTGCCCCTTACGTTTGGTCGTGAAGCGTTTGTTGAAAAGATCGCTCTGTCGATCTTCAGGAACACCAGGCCCGTTATCATGAACTGAAACTTCAACTGTCGGTGGTGACTGCTGATCATGATACATACTGCCTATAGAAATGATACGTTCACCTTCATTATGAAAAGTTGCGTCGGCGGCATTGTTAATCAGGTTTACTAAAACCTGTTGCATCTGCGCCAAATCAAACTCAACAAGAGGAACCTCAGTTGCCAGATCTGTTTGGAAAGTTATGTTGGCAAAACGCTTTTGTGGTATAATAAAATTCAAAACATTTTCTATAACCTGATTCAGATCTGCAAGCTCAAAATTGCATTCATCATGATCAGAATCCATCAATCCTGCTGAGAACTTTGTGATCTTACCAACTGTTGACTGCATCACATCTATCTTCTCATAAACCTTATCTTCTTTCCCCTTACGTAACAAGAGTGGAAGAAGCTCCAAATTACCCTGTAAAACAGACAAATAATTGTTTATATCATGTGAAATATCACCCGCCATTTCACCACGAGTGTAGTAACGATCAAGGGAGATCATCATCTTTTGATAGTTCTTCGATTCTGAAATATCCCGTACTGTGTAAAGCCATCCCTTTGTCGAACCGTCACTGGCTTCAAGTGCTGTCGCAACAAGATATGCAGGAAACATCGATTCATCAGATTTTACTCCGACAACTTCAAACCCCTGCTGTGTTGTTTTTTCCAATTCAGCAGCACGTTCGCGTACAGTAGATGTAAAGAGGACATCAATTGAACTCCCAACTATATTTTCAAGAGGGTATTGAAATAGTTCAACTGCTAACTTATTAAATACTCGAATTGTACCATCAATATCTGTAACAATAATCCCAACTGGTGAGCTGTCAATGACAGTTGCTAACTCCGACTGTGACTCCGCTAATGTCCTATTGATCTCTTCAAGTTGTGCATTCGATTCTTTCAAACGTTGTTGTTTGTCCCATAACTGTCTCGACATTCTGTTAAACGACTCCGACAGTTGTTCCAACTCTCTGTCTGTACTGGTCTCAACCATATAGTACAACTCACCTTCTGCAGTCTTACGTAGACCATGAATAAGTCGCTTAAATGGACCGACAAATCTCGTTGAAATCAGATGAATGATGAGAAGTACAGTAAGTAGTGAACCGAGAAAGAGCAGTAAGAGAGCATATTTCATCGCCGTACGGCTGGTCATATATAGATCATGCTCCCAAACTGTTACCAATACCAACGGTTGCCCATCAACCCAAACACGAGTCACAAATGCTGTTTGCGATTCGTTAATTGCAATAGGCAATGTAAGCAAACTATCATTATGAAGAGAACCTGTCAGGGAAATGAAAGAACTGACTTTATCCTGCAGTCCAATTTCTCCAGGCGAGTCAAATGTACCATACGTTATTAAACTCTTAGGATTTTGTACAGAATCTGTGGTGAACAAGAATGCAGAATTGAGTGCTTTTTCAGCTTGCAACTTTCTGACGACCCTGGATTTATTCTCCGACGAAATATGATAGTCACTTGTAAAAGAACCCTCATTGCTCAGGACCGATTGTAACTCTGTCCGCAAATGATTTACATCAGTCTCTGTTTGTGACATGGAAGCATGGTCAAAATCATTGCTGGCGGGAGTAAAAAATATGAGCAGTAGGGCTACGAATACAAAAAGCACCTGCACAAAAATGAGGTGTGATAGTCGAGCCATAAAACCCGGGCGACGCGCACGTATTAACGGCCGTAAGAAAGGAAACCTAATCCATATCATATAGGACTATATCGACCAAATGAACGGTAACTGCAGAGGAAGAAATAAAGAAGACCAAAATAAAACCGGGAGTGGTGGAGGGGGGATGCCCGACTCTAACGTCAGGTGGCTGGTAAACCAGCGCACACCACTCCCAGATTTTCTGAACTGTATATCTGTAACAAGATTCAGCAAGTTACGTGCCCCTTTTTATACAAAAAACTGTTTAGCCTGACTATCAAACAGCTATCTCTTGGATATGAATATCTTCAAAGTAGATAGCCCTCTATCTCATACCCCTCACTAATTCAGCAGATAGGGCTATAATAGACTTTCAAGCGTACTATATGCAACTGTTTGCAACTTAACATAATAATATACAAAGGAGCCGACAGTTGCTATAACTTCGGCTCCAAGCTTACTTATAACTGTAAACACTCAAACTCGAGAAGCATGTTTATCTTCGAGTTCTTCCATATATTTCTCTGCCGCAACTGCTGCGGTTGTACCGTCTCCAACAGCATTTGTTATTTGCCTGACCAATTGGGCGCGCACATCTCCACAAGCAAAGATCCCTTTGATTGATGTTTCCATCTTCTCATCAGTAATTATATACCCACCTTGATCTTTGCGAAGTGCCTCACGAGTAACATTTGAATTAGGCTTGAAACCGACAAAAACAAACAACGCACCTGCCTCTAATGTACTCTTCTCAGATGTCTTCACATTTTTCAAAGAAAGGCTCGTCACTTGTTTGTCATCACCGTTGACAGATTCGACAACAGTATCCCAAATAATCTCGAGCTTCTCATTGTCAAAAGCTCGTTGCTGAATAATCTTCTGAGCCCTCAATTCATCACGACGATGTATCAAATAAACCTTAGAACCAAACTTAGTAAGGAAGATCGCCTCTTCTACTGCAGCATCTCCCCCACCGACAACAGCAATTACTTGATCACGGAAAAAGGCTCCATCACAAATAGCACAATACGAAACACCCTTTCCCGTATACTCCTCTTCACCAGGTACACCAAGGAAAACAGGAGACCCACCTGTCGATAAAATCACCGCTTTGGCACGATATAGATTACCCGATTCGCATCGAACAACACGATCATCACCATCGACATAGACCTCAGCAACTTCTTCAGATTCAATTTCCAATCCAAATTTCTTTGCATGCTCGGTCATCTTCATTGCCAGTTCGGCACCGGAAATATGCTCGAATCCCGGATAATCTTCTACTTCTTCAGTATTAGCTATCTGACCTCCTGGCATATATTTTTCTAAACAAACTGTTTTCCGTCTGGCTCGTGCACCGTAAAGCCCCGCCGTCAAACCGCCTGGCCCACCTCCAACAACAACGATGTCGTACTGTTTTTCCTGTCCCATCTTATATCCTTATTTGAACGTTTCTTTTTGCCTATCACCTATCAAATGTAGCCCACAGAATAGAAATTATACTCAGGCTATAGTCGTTCAACAAGTTCCTCAGTAAAAAGTTCTGAGAAACTTCTCACGACGTTATAGTATCGTGTCAACTTTTACCAATCAATTCCTTTTTGTGCCAAAATCCCCTGTTGATATGGATGCTTGATTTCCTTCATCTCAGTTACCAAGTCAGCCTTTTCAATTAACCAGTCAGGTGCACCTCGACCAGTAATTACCATATGTTGATTAGCACTTCGTGCCTCTATAAGCTCTTGTACTTGTTTGTCAGAGACCAACCCCAGTTCAAGGGCAACATTCAATTCGTCAAGTATAACCAGTCGGAACTCACCTGAAGTTATGTTTCTCATTGCCAAGTCTATACCGGCTGAGGCGGCATCTTCATGCTCTTCAAACTCCTTGTTGTCATCAACGATCCCGACAAAACCTTCGCCAACTGTTATCAACTCGACATTCGGAGACAGCTTCTTGATTCCCTTCAACTCTCCATATTTCCAACTCCCCTTGACAAACTGTATCAAAGAAACTCTCCAGTCATACCCAACCGCACGAACACACATGCCAAGAGCCGCTGTTGTCTTTCCCTTGCCATTTCCCGT
>JAJRUL010000077.1 GCA_024277795.1 Candidatus Zixiibacteriota bacterium | reverse complement strand
GATATTGCGGAGAAAAATATGGTGCTGGAGCAGAAGAATGGGAGGATACATTAGTTAATCCATACGAATTCGGTAATGATAACAACTGAGCTTGATTCATAATCCGACGGCTGATCTGATCGAACCGTTCAGCTTTAGCCAGTTCTGAAGTAAGAGACCATTCACGGTCAGCATTCGGTTGCACGGTCAGGTAGTCATCATCAATAGTACGCCTGAAATCCGCAAAGGTAGGAGATACCTGTGAGGACATCGACTGAAAGAGCATAACCGCAACAAATACAACAACAACTGCCGATGCAAAGGCAGGCAAGACTGTTGCCCAACGCAACTTCGGTGCTTTTGACGGCAGGTATGCTTTTGTTCTTGTTTCGGAAAAACGTTCCTTGGCCACTCTATTCAGCAGGGCATCATTAAATCCCTGGGATACTTTCAACTGTTTCAATTCTGATGTAGCGACCTGCATCGATTGATGTTCTATCTCTTCTTTTCGACAGTCGGAACAAGTCGAAAGATGTTCACTCACAGATGCCTGTTGACGACCTGTGAGTTCATCTCTACAGAAGGCCGACAGGTAAGAGCGTACTTTTCGACAACGCATTGCTACCCTCCAATCTCGGTCTTAATTTATCACGCAACATCAGACGGGCACGATTTACCCGCGACTTGACAGTACCGAGAGGGATCTCAAGCACCTTAGCCACTTCATCATACGCCATCTCTTGCACATCTCTTAATATGAAAGCTACTCGATATTTTTCGGGCAACTCTTTGATAACTGCATCTAAAACGTCAGGGATTCGGCTCGGCAATTTCATCTCAACAGCAAATGCAGATTCATTCCCTTGCATTTCGTCAATATCATAATGTTTGAATTTCTTCCTCTTACGTAACTCATTGCGAGCAAGGTTCAAACCTATTGTATAGATCCAAGTCGACAGGCAATGCTGAAAATTAAATGATTGCCGATGTTGATAGACTCGAACAAATGTCTCCTGAACTACATCTTCAGCTTCCTCTTTAGAGGAAAGCATACGTCCGATTACGTTCATCAGGCGATCTTTATAGCGATCAACTAACTCGTTGAAAGCCACCATATCACCATTCTGAATAGCTCGAATCAGGCGATAATCTATATCTTTTTCGGTTTCCTTAGCCATCAAAATATCCTGTCTTTTTTATTCTTCATAAGATAGTACCATCAAATGAGAAAAAAGTTCCATACTATTTCGCTCGACCTAACAACTTATCTCATTGCCATTCAACAGGTTTCAACAAAAACCAATCAATTCTTGAACAAATCCCCCCAACCTAACCAGTAAATCACTACCCCCGCTACAAACATCAAGAGGACAGGAATAGCTATACTACGATATGATCGTATCAATTCAGCATTGTAATACTCATTGGTCAATACCAAACAAAGATGTGTAGGAGCAATAATCATACCTAGATAACCCGAAAAATAAGCTAGGAAAATGTACCCCGGATCGATCCCGTTAAGATAGAGA
Source organism: Candidatus Zixiibacteriota bacterium (assembly GCA_024277795.1). GTDB lineage: Bacteria > Zixibacteria > MSB-5A5 > GN15 > FEB-12 > JAJRUL01. The sequence goes on along the minus strand of JAJRUL010000077.1, from coordinate 2,909 downwards.
AAACCAGCGAGCACAGTATACCCCATTGCAACAAAAGCAGCCACCATACCAGTAAGTAATCCTGCAACAAAACAAACGGTAAAAATAATCAATTCCGGAGGAAATCCATGTTCTATAGCCAACTGCGGAATTGAAGAAATTGCACCTGATAATTCGAGAATCATCTGAAAAGACAGCGCGCCAAAAATGAGAAGGATCAACTTGTAAGAGAGTCCATGCCTAACAGCCCTACGAACCTGAGCGTAGTCAGGGCGGGAAACTATAATTTGAGCGATAAAGCTTATGAGAATTGCCCAAGCAAGATTTAAATCAAAAATACCATAGATCATAATAGCTAATGGAATTGACCAAATCGTTCCGATAATAGACAACAATGACTTCCAAACACTAACACTTTTACCATTGTGATTTTCAATCTTTTTACTATAAAAGAAGTATCCAATAACAGCTTTTGTCATTGCCATAGGCAGATGAAGAATAGCGACTGTCCCAATAGGTAAGCCTGTTATTGCTTCTGTAAGAATAATCCCTGGATATATTGGCCATGAAAACTCGATCACGTGCCTGAACCAATAATTTGAAGCGACCCGAAACTCGGGTGTATACTTCTCATCCCTGAGAACCTCACCAACTAAGGGGGCAGATAGTAAAGAACCGCCTGGCATTGGCATCAACCCTACTAAAGCGGGCAAAAGAGCCACTGCTGTCTTACTCCCACCCGGCATTGCTGAAACTATCGTAGTCAAACGATCAAGCGATTTCAGCTCTTTGAGCAGTTGCCCAAGTGCTGTAACAAGAATCAAGATACAAGTAAGAGAAATAAAACGTCGCGATCGTAACAGTTGATAGTACCCCTCAAATAACTCATCGAATGGAATTGCAAACAGTAAGGAAGTTAGTACGCCTGCACCGACAAGTGTCAGCCCAACTGATACTTTGTATCGTAAGGCGACCACAATCAGGGCAAAGACGGTCAATAACTGTATTATTTCCATATAGTTAAGTACGGTAATAAGTTCGTTGTGTCAACAAGTCGTACTTGACAGCCGTTAGAATGCAGGTAATTTCGTCACATGTATATAAACCGCCTTGAAACAACCACTAAGAGAAGTCAAATCAAACCTGAACTCGTTTTCGCTCAGATAGCCGATGAACCAGGAGCAATTTGGCTAGACTCGTCACTCAGTATGGACGACAAAGGAGAGCGCAGTTTTATTGCCCATAATCCGATACTGGAAATCTCGCTCAATGGAGATGTTCTAACAGAAAAGATAACTCGGCAGGAAGTAATAAAATGTGATCGTGCTATAGTGTATGATATATTAGAGCAGTATGTTAGTGACTCCAGACTCTTTGCAGTAGGTTATATTGACTATGAATCATCTCTCGACCTATTAGGCGTACAGAGTAGACATAAATCACCAACAATCCCGAGTATACGTTTTCTCTTCTACGATAGCCATATCAGTTATGACCACAAATCAGAAGACTGGTTGCTTCATGGAACCCCTGATAACAGTTTACAGAAGATATTAGATCAACTACGATCAATCGAATTAAATAGCGCTATTTCCAATACGCAACTTGACACAAAATGTCGAGTCGTCTCGACTGAATCGTTCTCTGAATACTGTAAAGCGATAGACAAAATAAGTAAATACATTTATGAGGGAGATATCTATCAAGCTAACTACACCACACGTTTTAATGTACAAACCGCTCTCAAACCGTTCGACCTCTATTGCAAAATACGAGAAATGAATAAGGCTCCATACTCCTGCTATCTCAATTTCGGAACATATCAAGTTCTATCATCCTCTCCAGAACGTTTGTTTATCAGGAAAGGGGGACAAATACAATGCGGACCGATCAAAGGAACAATTGGGTGTCTCGATTCACATGAAGACAGGAACGAGAAAAGCAGGCAATTGCAACAATCCTCAAAAGATCGCGCTGAACTACTCATGATCGTTGATTTAGTACGTAATGATTTAGGCAAAATCGCAAAGGCGGGATCAGTAAAAGTTGACTCAATCTTCAAACCGGAAGTATATGCATCATTGATTCATCTGGTCAGCGATATATCAGCAGAATTAAAAAGTGGTGTTTCATATACAGATATTTTCAAAGCACTTCTCCCAGCAGGTTCAATAACAGGTGCTCCTAAAAAAAGAGCAGTCGAAATTATCAATGAGCTTGAATACTCACCACGCTCGATTTACACTGGAGCGATCGGTTACATAAATGGCGACAGGGCAGATTTCAATTTGGCAATACGGACAATTGTTCATCAAAACTCTCAGTTTACGATAGCAGGAGGAGGAGGAATTGTCGCTGATAGTCAAGCAGAACATGAATACAATGAGATGCGTCTTAAAGTCCGCAAACTCTTTGAAGCTGTTGGAGCTATAATATGAAAAGAACAAAACGGCTTAAAACCATTACTACCATAAACGGCCGTTTGATGAAACAAGGAGAAGATAAAATCTCCGTTTTCGACAATGCTCTATTGTATGCTGAAGGATTGTTTGAAACATTTCTTGCCATTGATAACAGAATAATCTTCCAGAAAGAACATTTGGACCGACTCTATCGGGGAGCACGTATCGTTGGTTTAGAAATTCCTGTTGACCAAAAAACACTCGACCGTTGGATGACCCGCACCGTCAAAGAGCACCCTGATCGAATAACCAAGCTCAGATTAACACTAACATCAGGGGAAGCATCACGCTGGGTTGGAGTACAGGGAAAGCCACAAGTTATACTGAGTGCTTCCCCACACAAGATGCCGACAAAACATTTCACGCTCCACCTCTCTCCTTTTCGGATAGACCAGGAGTCTGTTTTTCGACGAATAAAAACTCTCTCATATGCTATTCATGCGGTAGCACTCAAACAGGCCAGAAAGG
>JAJRUL010000076.1 GCA_024277795.1 Candidatus Zixiibacteriota bacterium | reverse complement strand
TTTTGTTCATCGGAGAAATATGCCAATCCGACTCTCATCCATGCACTCCTTGCTGCTTCCAATCCCTCTCGTTTTGCGATCTTGTCGATCCGTGATATCCGCGGACCGATTGAGTTTCCCGCAACAGAGCTACTGATCAAGGTCAATGACTTGAGTCTCTTTTGATTCTCAAGTGCAAATTTAATTGCTGTCGATCCACCCATTGAAAGACCGACTAAGTGAAAACTCTCTAGTTGTATATTATCGACTACATAACGCAAATCGTCCACCCGATCCCTGCGACTGTATCCGGTCGGTGGAGCGTCCGATTTCCCATGTCCACGGGCATCTGGGATTATGAGTGGCCGTTTCCCTTCAAAAAAATCGACCTGCGACCTCCAAAGACGGTGGTCAAGAGTAAATCCATGTAAGAATACAACGGGATATCCATCACCATCTGGGAAAATTTGATAGTATAGTCGAAAATTGTCACGTTGTAGATATGGCATTAGGGCTATCTCCTTTTACCACAAGAATACTGACAATAATAGAAGGAAGCAAACTGAGAGATCAACATTCACAACAACATTTATGCTATCACTATTTTATATAGCACCAAAAAGCCCACCTGAAACTGATCAGGTGGGCTTATAAGTTACTTTAATGACAAAAAACTACAACTGCGGAAGGTATTCATCAAGTTCAAATCTACTAACATGAACACGATATGCATCCCACTCGATTTTTTTGTTCTCAATCAACTTGTCAAAAATGTGATCTCCAAGTGTTTCTCGCATCAAACTCGATTGCTCGAACGTATGAATAGCATTCTCTAGCGAGTTCGGCAAAATATCAATATCGAGCTTTTTCTTATCAGCATCACTCATATGAAAGATATTCTCTTCCATCGGTTCAGTAAGTGTATAGTTTTTCTCAATACCCTCAAGACCTGCGGCAAGCATTGTCGCAAAGGCAAGATATGGATTTGCTGCAGGATCTGGTGTTCGTAGTTCTATCCGAGTCGCTTTCTCTTTGCCGACACGGTAAAGCGGTACACGAACCATACTCGAACGATTGCGTCTCCCCCAACTGACATATACAGGAGCTTCATAACCAGGCACTAATCTCTTGTACGAATTCACCCATTGATTGGTCACCAATGTAAACTCACAAACATGTTTGAGAATTCCTGCAGTAAATTTACGAGCCATATCAGAAAGATTGTACTCGTCGTCACCATCGAAAAAGAGATTTCTATCTTTTTCAAAGATCGACATATGCACATGCATCCCCGATCCGTTCTGACCATAGATCGGCTTCGGCATAAACGAAGCATACATATTGCTTTGCATTGCTATCTGCTTAACCACAAAACGATATACCTGTGCAAAGTCGGCCATGACAATCGCTTCTTGGTATTTTAGATCGATCTCATGTTGAGAAGGTGCAACTTCATGATGCGAACATTCGACGGGAATTCCCATTGTTTCAAGAGCGTTGACCGTTGCTTTGCGAACCTGTGCACTTTTGTCCAGTGCGCCATAATCGAAATAACCATCATGGTCGAGCAATTTTGTGTCATTGGAATCCTCAAAGTAGAAGAACTCCAACTCAGGCCCAACATAGTAGGACAGCCCTTTATCGGTAAGCCTTTGAACTGTTCTCTTGAGAACCCAGCGCGGATCACCATCGTATGGTGTACCATCAGGATGGGTGATATCACAGAACATCATCGCAACTTTTTCACCTGAAATATCCCAAGGGATAATCCTGAAAGTAACAGGGTCAGGAACTGCCATCAAATCGGACTCTTCAATCCGTGCAAAGCCTTCAACCGATGAGCCGTCAAATCCCTGACCTTCTTCCAAAACTTGCTCAATTTCAGAACGGGTGATAGACATTCCTTTGATACGACCGAGAATATCGGTGAAGCAGAGCCTGATATATCGAACTCCCGCATCATCAATTGCTTTAATAACATCTTTCCTTGTCTTCGTCATAATAGCTTAACTCCTGAAAACGAATAAATAGTCAAATTCGCCGATTGCTCGAAAAGTCAATTATATAGACTTAATCGGTCAAAACAACCAAAAACGTTCTCATTTTGATATTACATATTTCTAACGAATATATCGGCAAATGATGCTAGGATTCAAGATTTAGACGTAGTTCGATTTTGTTTCGTGATGGGGATAACTGAGAAGATGATACCCCTGCCATCTCGAAAATACGGCGAGCTGCCTGAAAGACAGGCAGGTCATGATATTGATCAGAGAGATATACTACTTTCTTAATTCCAACCTGTACAATAAGTTTCGCACATTCATTACAAGGAAAAAGTGAGACGTAAATTGTTGCTCCACCCAAATCCTGTTTATTGGCTGAGTTTGTAATGGCGTTCATTTCTGCGTGGCAGACATAGGGATACTTTGTGTCTAAGAAGTCCCCCTCACGCCCCCACGGCAGATCGTCATCGGAACAACCAATTGGAAAACCGTTATAGCCAATACCAATGATCCTGCGTTCTGAATTCACAATACATGCCCCGACTTGTGTGTTTGGATCTTTTGAGCGTAGAGCCGAAAGCTGAGCTATCGACATAAAATACTCTTCCCATGAAATGTAGTCAGTTCTCTTCTTGTCCATGCGGTAGAGTATATATAGTAACAGCGTGTTGTGAAAGTGAAAAGTCAATGGATAACCTCAACAATAATTAATCCACAAAGGTTGATTCTACACATGTTTTGCTCAGCCCTCATAATTATGTATAGTTAGAAGTTAGTGTTTCTGTCACTCTATTATCAATCTGTTTCCTATCTGCTTGAGTCAGCGTTATTCACACACACTTCACAAAATGTTGCTACTCTTGGTGGCATCCTGCTCACTTTCAAGTGATCTCGAAGAAATCATCTGGTAGGTTCTTATTTGTCGTTGAAACTATTGAATGATGTACTATCGCCATGTTTAAGAAAATATCTTACCAATTGCTACACCCATGGCAAAGTTCTATAGTGATGCGGAAATAACGAGAGCGAAAACAAAATCCGCAGGGACCACCTTTCAATCCAAATACAAATTCACTTGAAAGACGGTACATGAGTACTCTGTTCCGACATGACATGATAAAAAGGGAGCATCCCGTGACCTCTCATTACGTGACCCATTTTGAAATCTCTTGACTTGCACTCCAAATTTGGACTCTTTAATGACTTAGCTGCTTTGCAGTTAGCTGAGAGTAATGTGGCAAGAGTAGAGTACTTTCGAAGTTAGAATAGACTGAAACTGTGCAACAGTTTAATACATAATACGTAAGGATGAATAACCCTATTACGGAGGAAAAGTTTATAATGCAATTATCCGACCGCGAGCAGGACGGAGTCATAGTCCTCGAACCAAAGGGAAAAATTATGGGGGGACCAGATGCGAGCCTGCTTCATGATAAACTTCACGAGATATTGGAATCAGAGAAAAAGAAAGTAGTCATTGATCTTTCAGGTGTCGACTGGATGAACTCAACAGGCCTAGGGATCCTCATTTCAAGCTACACAACATTGAAAAACAGTGGCGGTCAGTTGAAACTTGCCAATGTTACTGAGAAAATTCAATCCCTGCTTGTTATTACAAAACTTGAAGGTGTTTTCCCTGCATTTGATACAGTTGATGATGCTATCGCAAGCTTTTAGAACCTACAGGTCCAACAACTGATTACAATGACGGCAGGCATGACCAACCTGCCTTTTTAATGATATGGAGACAGATACCTTATGGACAAACCAAAAATCTCAGGAAACAAAATAACCGTTCCCTCAGATCACGAGTTCTTGACTGATGTTGATGTCTTTCTTGAGGGCTTGCTTCGAGGTTTTGGGACTGATGAGTCCGTTATTGCCGACATTGCTATTTCAGTAAGTGAGTTAGTCAACAATGCGATAACTCACGGACGCAAAGGGACAGGCAATGGAGAAGTTGAAGTAGAGATACAACGAAAAGATAAGAAAGTACAAATAAGCGTGACTGATCACGGAACGGGGTTTAACCCTGAAGATGTAGATGATCCGCTTGCAGAAGAAAACCTTCTCAAAGAAGTAGGTCGCGGTATTTTCATAGTCCGCTCACTGATGGATGATATCAAAATAGAATCAAGCGATCAGGGAACCACAATAACGATAACCAAAAGCATCGGTTAATGTCAGACCGTTTCGACGGTCATTCGCTATGAGTTTTGAATTAGTCACAACTCTTCTTTACCTGTTAACTGGCGGTTTTCTCATTTTCCTAGCCGTTACGATTATCAGGGATAATATAGGCAGTCGGTTGAATCGAACGACCGGCAGTATGCTGTTCTTTGTCGGCCTTGGACCACTCTTCATTGCACTTGCAACAATAATAAGACAATCCCCCTCAGCTTCAGTCGGTTTTGAAGAATCAACACTGTATAACCTGCAGTATCTCTGGCATTACTTCTTTCCTCTCTTGCTTTTGTTTTCATGGATTTTCCCGGAAGATCGTTATCGGTCATTTAAGCATCCACGCCTTCGCTATCTGATTTTTATTCCTCAAACAATCAACATTGTCCTTGTACTCTTTTTTGATCAAATTCGCAATTTCCTTACATTGCTTCGGGTTGACCCAAATCAAGAGGGTTTTGCCAGCATAATACTCAATCCACTTGCAAGCCTTCTCTCTTACCTGTTGATAATTCTCAGCTTCGTACGAACATACCAAATCGAGATTTTCGGAGTGTTGAATCTATTCTATGTCGCATCAGCAATGTACTTTCTCGAAACGAGCCGTCGTCAAACATCAACACCCCAAATTGCCGCACAATCACAATTTGTTTTTATTGGCCTTAGAACTGGGCTCTTACTCTATGTCGTTGCATTCCTCGGCAACCTCACTGTTCCTGAAATCATTACAGAATCTGTTTCATCGCTTATTCTTTTGGTTGCCCTACTCGTCGGATCGGGAATGCTGGTCTATGCCACCATCAGGTACCAATTTCTAGACGTTAGATTGCATTTCCGTCAGTCATTTGTATATACAGTAACTTCTGCCTTACTCGTCGGAGTGTATATCCTCCTTGTAGTAAAATCCAAGGAAATGCTTGAACCCGCATTCGGTGCACAGGCGGAGATTCTCAGCTATACTTTTATTCTTATTCTGCTCATCTTCTTCCAACCTATCAATTCAGCAGTAGATAATTTTGTTCGGTCACTGTTTATGCGTACTCGCACAGATCACCGAACGGTCATCGAGCGATTCTCCCGACAAGTTATATCATTGTTTGATCCTGTAAGACTCAGAACTATTATCGAAGATACGTTGAAGACTTCGATCCTAGTTGATAAAGTCTATTTCGTGCTCTTTGACGACAATATCAATGAATACGCCCTTCTTGAGAGTGAAGACTCTGACTGTTCTATACCAATAAATCGGAATGACCTGCTTCTGCGCGGGATAAATCTTCTTGATGCACCCACTTCCCTGACTACTATGCGTGACTATATGGATGATTCTGAATTGGCCACGATCCTGCAGGAACGCAAAGTAAAGCTCGTTCTTCCGATGAAAGATGCAAAGCACATGCTCGGGTTCATTGCGCTAACGGGAAAAATTGCAGGTTACAGATACTCATCAGATGATATCAATCTACTCGGGGTCCTCTCCAATCAGATGGTAACAGCATTGACAAATGTTCGACTCTATGTTGACTCGCTTGAGCGTATTAGACTACAGGAAGAGGTCGCAATGGCCCGACAGATCCAAGTAGATCTTCTTCCGACAACTCCTCCACAAGTAGATTCGCTCGCTTTCTCTGTTCACTCTACCCCTTCTAGAACTGTCGGAGGTGATTTCTATGATTTCATCGAAGTTGATAATGACCGTTGGGGTATTGTCATTGCTGATGCTTCAGGTAAGGGGATGCCTGCTGCTCTTATGATTGCACAGATACAAGCTATGATACGTAGTGAAGTAAACAATGGAACTCCTATTCATGAGATGATGAGAAATGTAAACGAACAATTGAGTATCGCTACTTCTTCAGAAAAATACGTAACGTTGTTTTATGGTGAAATGGACCCCACAAATGGTGATTTCCATTACTGCAATGCAGGGCATAACTACCCGATTCTGGTCAGAGCAGATGGCACAGTTGAATTGTTACAGATAGGCGGACCAATCGTTGGTGCCCTTTCAGGTATGTCATATCAAGCGGGTATGACACGGCTTCATTGTGATGATTTGTTGCTTATGTTTACTGACGGCGTATCTGAAGCGATGGATCATGATGAGAATGAATACGGTGAGGACCGTCTTCGTGAACTGGTAAGAAAATTCCGAAAGGATGAACCACAAAAATTACTGAATCGCCTTTTAGACGATGTCCGATCTCACGATGCTTCTGATCCCCCCCGTGATGATACAACTATCGTTGCCATGAAAGTCAGAGACGGAAATAGATCATTAAGAGTATAATCGATAGATAGACGTATGAAGAAAAAACATAAATTCGACTCAGACAAATTAATG
>JAJRUL010000075.1 GCA_024277795.1 Candidatus Zixiibacteriota bacterium | reverse complement strand
TTAAAACTGTAACCGTGAGGATCAACAATTGATTTAGGGTGTTGTTTTAGCAGGCGGACGCGGTGAGGGATTTTGGCCGCTCTCTCGTCTAGCTCGGCCAAAGCAGTTTCTCAAGCTGACCTCTGACCGCATGATGTTGGAGGAAACAATTGAGCGAGTGAGTCCCCAAATTCCCCTTGAACAAATGCGTATCGTCACTTCGGAGGAGATGCGTTCATTTATTATTGAAGCTGTTGACTATCTAGGTGATGAGCATATTCTAACCGAACCTGTCGGTCGTAATACAGCCCCAGCTATTGGTCTTGCCGCGACTCATTTGCTCAAGGAAGATTCTGAAGCAGTAATGGTAGTACTGTCTGCTGATCATCTCATCAGGCCTGCAGAAAAACTCCTTGATATTCTGTCGTCAGGTGCCGCTGTTGCCAATTCAGAAGATTCGTTAATTACGATTGGTATTGTCCCGACTCGCCCGGAAACGGGTTATGGGTATATCAAACTCGGTGAACTATATAAGCTAGAGCATAATAATCCTATTCATTATGTATCAGGCTTCAAAGAAAAACCCAATTCGGCTATTGCCCATGAATACTATTACAGTCAGGATTATCTTTGGAATAGCGGGATGTTTATTTGGTCGGCAAAATCGATTCTCAAGGCATTAAACGAATGTGAACCGGAGTTAGGAGCATTGTTGGCTGAATATGCTGAAGCAATTGGTACAAAAGGAGAAACTAAGGCAAGAGCGAAGTTTTATGAAAAGTCTCCTTCTATTTCAATTGACTTTGCTGTGTTGGAGAGAGCCTCTAATGTATTGACTATAAAAGCAGATATCGTTTGGGATGATGTTGGTGATTGGAATGCCTTGACTCGTTACAAGAAGGTTGACCGTAGCAATAATGTTATTCACGGTTTGACATCTTTGATGGATACGTATGAAACTACGGTGTATAATGATGAAGAAGGTATTATTGCGTGCTTGGGTGTCTCAGATCTTATTATAGTTCGATCGGGTGATATTACATTGGTTGCTCATCGTACTCGAGCACAAGAAATTAAGCAGTTATTGGCTCAGATTTCAAAGGATGATTCGACTCGTGAGTTTCTCTAAAGTTGTCATAATGGTTTCATTGGTATGCTTCTGCGGATGTCGACCTGCTCAACAGGTGCAACCAAGAGAGACAAACGTTCAAGATGCTGATACAGATGTACAACTCCGATTCAATCCGATTGATCTTCCTGCGGATAAGCAAATAGTTCCCGAGGAACACCCTCTTGCTATTGGTATGGTGCATAATCCCGTTATTGTGTCAGATGATTCTGTGGAATATGTAGAAGCAGGGGATAGAGAAGTAGCAGTGCCAGATGAAATCATAGATAGTCTGAACAATCAGACCTTCAGAGTACAATTGTTGACGGCAAAAGTGTATGGAGAAGCACGTCATGCAGCTATTGTTGCCGAGGAGATTTTCGATAGGCCTGTGCATCTGGACTATGAAGTTCCATATTTTAAGGTGAGGGTAGGTAAGTTTTATGATCGGGATGAGGCAGAGCAATATCTCCAAAAAGTTAAGGCGGCGGGATATCGTAACGCATGGGTCGTGATGGCTGTGTCAAAACGTAAACAAGCCCCTCCAATGTATCTTGATGATGGTTATCAGCATATAGAAGATAGTCTTGACTTCATCGAGAGTGATGATACCTCAAATGAGTGATACGATAGTTTTTCAGGTCGATCCAAACAACCCTGATCCTCAAATTCTCGATCAGGCGACTGATATTCTTGCTAATGGAGGGATTATCGTCGCTCCAACTGAGACAAAATACGGCCTCCTTACTCGAGCTGATAGTGATGAGGCTCTCAACCGTTTATATGAAGTGAAGGGTCGGTCTGCACAACAAGTGTCAGCAATCTTTGTCGGGTCTGTTCCGTTTATTATACACTATGCAGATTTGAATCCGATTGCTCAGAGGTTAGCTTCACTCTTTTTACCTGGTCCACTAACGCTAATTCTCAATGCTTTGTCGGGTCTCAATGCCGGGATAACCAGAAACGGAAAGGTGGGGATTCGGGTTTCTTCGAGCCCACTTATTCAGGCTCTGATGGAACGGGTAACATTTCCTGTAACTGCAACTTCCGCCAATCTGAGCGGAACCCATAACGCAGAATTGCCTGAGGTGGTTATGGCAGATCTTGACGGTTCGGTCGAATTATGTATGTTTGCAGGAAAACTTGCAGGTAAAGAGTCAACAGTAGTTGACTGTAGCGGTTCAATTGTAGAGATTCTTCGTGAAGGTTTTTTTGGAAAAGTGGAAATCGAAGATGCAATACGGGATATTATAAAATGAGCACGGAGCCGTACAGAATTATGTTTGTATGCACGGGAAATACTTGCCGATCTCCGATGGCTGAGGGTGCGCTTCGCGTTCTACTTTCGTCGAAATTGCCTGAAGGTGCGGTCGAGGTGCTTTCATCAGGAACATCCGCAGCAATCGGTTATCCCGCCACAATGTATGCTATCGAGGCTAGTAAAATTTGGAATGCTGATATTTCAAAACATGAATCGCAACCTTTGACAGAATCGTTGATTGAAAAATCTGATTTGATTCTAACAATGACAGCGTCACATTTGAAGAAAGTACGTGAATTTTCTCATGCAGAATCAAAGTCATATCTACTGAAGAACTTTCCTGAACGTGACCCTGTAGGTGATGAAGTAGAAGACCCGATCGGACAAGAGTTGGCTCGCTACAATGAGACCTTTCTTGAAATTGGAGAATGTTTAGGGCAACATCTCGATGAGATAGTACGAAGGATAGAGGAAAAAAGGAATGCCTCATAAATCCAAGTTGCAAACAGTCATGCTCAGTATAGTTATATTGGCAGGTCTTTTGCCATTGCTATATTTTGTACAAGTAGAAATACAAGTTGCCCATGCCTCTGACAATATACCTGAACCAATGGTACTTGCTGACTCGCTTGATCGTAATGTTGTCAATGATGCTTTTGGGGTAGGAGAAAAACTGACATTTGATATAAATTATGGTTTTATCAATGCGGGTACGGCAACGATGGAAGTTGCGGGGTTGATCGAATACAATAATCGTCCAAGTTATCAGATTGTTACACAGGCTCTTTCAAATGATTTCTTCTCTACATTCTATCGAGTCTCAGACCGTGTGGAATCTATTATGGATGCGGCTGGATTGTTTAGTTGGAGGTTTGAAAAGAATCTGAGTGAGGGAAAGTATCGTTCTGTCAGGATATCGAGTTTTGATCCGCACAACAGACTTGTCTATTATCAGAAAGATACTGTCGAAGTACCGCCGTTTACACAAGATGCCCTTTCGGTTTTTTACTTTGCTCGAACTCAGGACTTACAGGTAGGGAAGTCTATTTTTATAGACAACTTTACGGACGGCAAACTTTATCCTCTCGAAGTAAAAGTACTCAAGAAAGAGACAATCACAGTTAAAGCGGGGACTTTTGATTGCATAGTGGTTGAGCCTCTTCTTCGATCGGTTGGTGTTTTCAGGCATGAAGGGCGTTTGAAAGTATGGTTGACTGATGATCGGCTCAAAATGCCTGTATTGATGAAGTCAAAAGTTCTTGTCGGTTCGATTTCAGCCGAACTAACCGATTTCCGTCTTGGGGAAATCGAATCATTTTAAGATGCCAAGTAAGAAACCGAAACCAGCGGATTTAACCAAAGTATCACAGTACGCTCATGCTGAGCGTGCTAATAAATCTGAACTAGCCTTTTTTGGAAAACCTCTCAGCGGAGAAGGTGCTGACATCTTTTTCGACTCCCTACCTCAGTTCCTCAAAGCAAATGATCTGAAAAGCCTAATTGAAGCGATTGTTTCTGCACGACAAGATGACAAACCGTTTCATTTGATGCTTGGTGCCCATGTTATCAAAGTTGGCTTAGCTCCATTGATTATAGATCTGATGAAAAATGGAATAGTAACAGGATTGTCGTTTAATTCTGCGGGTGTGATCCATGATCTCGAGCTAGCGTTTTTTGGTGGGACATCAGAAGATGTTCAGGCAGGGTTAATGGACGGGAGTTTTGGGATGGTTCTTGAGACTGGGAATCTGTTTGCTGACTCTGCAAAGCTCGCTGATGAAAGCGGTGTCGGTTTTGGAGAGGGGGTTGGAAGGCTGATCTTGGAGCGAAAAGCTCCGAATGCTGGTTATTCTCTTTTTGCAACTGCTGTTGATCTTGGTTTACCTGTAACTGTTCATGTTGGTATCGGTACCGATATTGTGGCACAACAACCATCTTTTGATGGGGGTGTTGTCGGGAAGACATCACATTATGACTTTCGGGTCTTAGCATCAATATGTGAGCAGATCGATCGTGGGGGAGTAGTTGCGAATATCGGTTCAGCCGTTATATTACCTGAAGTTTTTTTGAAGGCCCTAACGGTTGCGAGAAATTTGAATCAGGGCGAGAGTCGACTTACAACGGCCAATTTTGATATGATTATGCACTATCGACCGGGAGAAAATGTGGTAAGTCGACCGACGCGGAACGTTGGCCGAGGATATAATTTCGTCGGGCATCATGAAATCATGGTTCCATTGCTTGCATGGGGGCTGAAATTGAAAATGAAATCTAAATGATCTGGTGGAGTGAGTAAATGGCTAAGCTTGTCGAATGTGTACCGAATTTTTCTGAGGGGAGAAGACCTGAAGTCCTTGATGAAATCTGTAAAGCGATTACGTCTATTGATGGGGTTATCCTTCTTGACAAAGAGATGGACCCTGATCATAACCGTGCTGTCGTTACGTTTGTTTGTCATCCTTCTTTAGCTGTTGATGCCGCTTTCGAAGGGTATAAGAAGGCGGCAGAGTTGATTGATATGACTACTCATCAGGGGGAACATCCACGAATGGGTGCGTGTGATGTTTGCCCGTTTATACCTCTGAGCGAAATGACGATTGAAGATGCTGTCGAGTTAGCAAATAAACTAGGACAAAAGGTCGGTGACGAACTTAGTATACCAGTCTATCTTTATGAAGATGCCGCGACTACTCCAAAACGTCGAAATCTTGCAAAGGTTCGTACTGGAGAATATGAAGGCATACGCGACTCAATTGAAACTGATAAGAGTCGAAAACCTGACTACGGTCCTGCAAAAATGAATTTGAAAGCGGGGTCGACAGCGATCGGGGTGCGATTCCCTCTTGTCGCTTTCAATGTATACCTCGGAACGAACGACAAGAAAATCGCAGACAAAATAGCTGATGCAGTACGTTCACTGAGGGGCGGGTATCGTTTTGTTAAAGCTTTGGGCTTCGAAATCAAAGAGCGTAATCAAGTCCAGATCTCAATGAATTTGGTGAATTATACAAAGACTCCTATATTTAGAGTTTTTGAAACGATTAAATCTGAAGCGGCTCGATATGGGGTTCCTGTCACATCCTCTGAGATTATCGGGCTGGTACCAAATGATGCGATGTTGGCGGTCTCTGACTTCTATCTACGTTTGGAAAACTTTTCTAAGGAGCAGATTCTCGAAGAAAAATTACAATCTGCAGGTGGGGCTTCTACTGTTGAAGAAACGTTTTATGATGAAGTTGCCTCATCATCTCCTGCTCCTGGTGGTGGCTCTGTATCTGCCTCAGTTGGTGCGCTTTCGGCCGCATTGGCCGCAATGGTTGCTCGACTAACATTTAGTAAGAAACAATATGCATCAGTAAAAGATGATATGGCATCTGTGAGAGATGCATCTGACAAACTTAGGGCTGAGCTTGAAGTATTGGTTGAGACCGACAAGGAAGCATTCAATTCGGTGATGGATGCTTTTGCTTTGCCAAAAGGGAGTGATGAGGATATTGCAGTTCGGGACAAGGCGATAGAAGAAGCGAACAAAGTTGCGGCTACAGTCCCATTTACTGTGATGGAAAAATGTCTGGAAGCACTCAAGGAGACGCTTATTGTAGCAGAGAAAGGGAATGAGAACTCCATTACTGATGCCGGAGTTGCGGGATTAGTCGGTTTGGCTGGTGTTGAAGGAGCTGACTACAATGTGAGGATCAATCTTACCTCTATCAATGATAAGGCATTTGTTGATGACCTACGATCAAAAGCGGAAAAAGTCAAAGCAGAAGCAAGAGAGATAGCTGAACGCATCAGAAAGCAGGTTGAGAGTAAACTCTAGATGAAAGAGTATATCGATCTGCATATGCATACTGATCGTTCGGATGGCTCTAAGACACCTGCTGAGTTGCTTGCTCTGGTGCGAGAAAGTGGGGTCGTCTGTTTCTCAGTTACTGATCATGACACGCTTGAGGGGCTTAACGAAGTAAGGGCATTACTCACAGATGGAGATCCTGATCTCATTTCAGGGATAGAGCTGTCTGCTACAAATGGTGATAGAGATATGCACATACTCGGCTACCTCTTTGATCCCTCAAATGATGCTCTACATACTGCAATAATTGACTTTCAATCACGTCGGAACAAAAGAGGTCGTCAGATGGTAGAAAAGCTGAACGATCTAGGTGTCCCACTTACTTTTGATCATTTGACTGAAGTTGCCGGTGCAGCCTCTTTGGGAAGGCCACATGTGGCAGAAGCTCTTTTCAAAAACGGGTTTACATCGACGTATGAAGAAGCATTTTACAAATATATTGCAGATGGCAAACCTGCCTATATCCCTAAAGTAAATTTTGAGCCTGCGCAAGCTATCTCATTGATACACAAGGCAGGAGGTGTTGCTGTTCTTGCACATCCGACAATAAATGAAACAATTCAACATTTACCTTTGTTGCTAGAATTAGGAATAGATGGGATAGAAATATACCACCCATCACATCAGAATAAAGATACAGAGCGGTACAAGCATCTTGCAGAACAGCATAGATTGGTTGTCTCTGGCGGATCAGATTTCCACGGGCGCGATTCAAGGCACGGTGCTGTCGGATCACAAAAAGTCCCACTGAGTTGTTTGGAGCCTCTAATGAACCGTGCTCAAGAAAGAAAGGAACAGTAGTGAAACTGTTGTCCACAACCATTCTTGTATTTATCACAATTCTTGGAACAACTACTTACAGTGATGAAGCTCTCACTGATGATCAGCAGTTACAGATTATCGAAGACTATATGTTTGTGACCGGGCAGTTACGCGAGTTTCCTGTTAGAGTTACTGATGATGGTGTGCTTACTGAACGACCTGAACGTATCAAGTGCGGTATGTCGGCGATTGCAAACTTTGTTGCTAATAAAGACAGGATAGACAAAGATTTTTTATTGGCTACAGGTGTTACAATCCAAACACGTCCACAGTTATTGTCTGAGCAAACAGTCGCATCACCATCGGGTCAATTTTTGATCCACTATACTATGACAGGGGATGATGCCGTTTATCAGTCATCTGTCGATCTCAATAGTAACGGCGTTCCAGATTTTGTCGACTCTGTTGCAATAATTTTTGACTCTGTGCATAACCATATTGTCAATGTACTAGGTTATCCAGCTCCAATAGGTGATGGGTTTTATACTGATGGAGATGATCGAGTAGATATTTGGTTAAGTAACTTGCAGGGCGGATTGTACGGGCAAACTTGGATAGATTCTGCGATAGCGGGTGGTCAAACTGCAACTGCTTTTATTGAATTGGACAATGATTACCAAAGCCTCCCCGATTATGTCAATCGTCCTCTTGATGCTGTTCGAGTTACTGCGGCACATGAATATTTTCATGCTGTGCAATTTGCAATCGATTGGACTGAAGCAGAGATATATAATGACAATTTCGTAGCCCGGTATTGGATGGAGATGTCATCGACATGGATGGAGGAGGAGATTTATGACAATATCAATGATTACTATCTCTACCTTCCGTGGTTTTTTGATGATCCTCGTGCTTCTATTCAGCAATTCAAATCATACTCCGATTCTCATCCGTACGCCTCAGCCATTTTCCCTATATTTGTCGCTGATCATATGGGAAGGGATATCATTCGTGATATTTGGCTTAAATGTGGAACGATGGGCCCTGGGGCTAGCTTTTTGCTTGCCGCTCAAGCGGTAATCGACTCAGCGAGCAATGGGACAGAAAGCTGGGCTACTATTTTCTCAGATTTTGTAGTAGCTAATTATTTTACAGGGAGTCGGTTTGCATTAGCTCCACCGGGAATTGCTCATGCTGAGGGATCGGCTTATCCTGAATTTCCAAGTTCGATGATCCCGGAGTATTTTTCTTATCCCGTGATACAACTCGGTAATGAAAATCCGTTAAGCCCGAGACACAATGGAGCCGCTTATGTCACCTTTGTTGAACCGTGGCCGGCGATTCCTTATGATACAAGCTATTGGAAATGCAATAATTACTCTGGTGTCGATTGCATAGATTCGACTTTACTTGATGATACAGCGTCAGTCTATGACTTTATCGTTATCGATTCGGTTTTTGATCTCTATCTTGCTTTAGGAGATGGCGCTAATTTTGGTATCCCTACTTTGCCGAATCCTTGGGGTACATCTTTTATCTTTAGCTTTGCAAGTAATGTTGATTCTGTCGAAGTCCTTCCGCTTTTTGCTGCAGATGATTTTGTGACACATCTCGGTCTGCCGAATCCACGGCAGTACCATTCTATAACCGTCGCTTTTTCTCCTGCTTCACCCGTTCGGAGTATGTATCAAGCATTCCCTTATTTTTTGAAGATGGGAGTTGGTTTCTTTGCCGAGGATTCCGAGTTCCAACCTGATTCAACTAAGGCAAACCTTCCGAGCGCAGTATTGGAACCATACCCGAATCCTGCGGTCTTGGACAATATGACAAACTCTGCTGTGACCTTCAGGTTTATGGTCGAGACTGATTCACTTGGATTTCCTATTTATGGTTCGCCTTTTTCTGGTGAACCACCATATTTGGAAATTGATCTATACACCATTGCGGGTGAAAGAATCAAAACGTTGACAGCAGGTACTGTTTCTGAGTTCAGCCAGTTTATCGTTCGTGATGGGTTGTATGAAATCGAGTGGGATTTATTGAATGATTCAAACAATGAAGTCGCCTCAGGTGTGTACATTGCCTTTGCTCGATTGTTCAGTAACAGCTCAAAAGATAACTTGCTCGTTAAAGCACATACGAAAGTTGCGATTATTCGATGATGCATCGTCCTTTGCTGATTGCACGTGTAGCCCTGTTGTCAGCAATGGTATATGTTCTTTCATACGGTACTTCATGGCTGACTAACGTTAATCTGATTTTCTTTATCGTTTTCACAGCAGGATTGATTTACGGTTTAACAACAGGTATGTTAGTCGGTTTGATTGGTATGTCACTTTGGACTCTCTTTAATCCGTATGGCCCCGCACTTATACCGATAATGATAGCTCAAGTTACTGGAGCTTCGTTGTCAGGAGTTGTTGGGTATGTCTATCGCAGAGCAGAGCTTTTTGATTTGAGGAG
This sequence comes from Candidatus Zixiibacteriota bacterium, assembly GCA_024277795.1. Classification (GTDB taxonomy): domain Bacteria; phylum Zixibacteria; class MSB-5A5; order GN15; family FEB-12; genus JAJRUL01. Next base: position 23,156 of record JAJRUL010000075.1, on the reverse strand, counting down.
ATCAAAGAGAATGCTTTATCTTTTTTCTTCGGCTGTTATATGTACACTTTTGTATTATATTCCTGTTTCCATTGTTGACGCGTGGCTATTCGGACCATTTGTAGAACGATTTCTTGGTGGTCTGATCTGGTCGATGATTTCATTGGTAAGTAATCTGATCATTTTCCCGTTGCTTTTCCCTGTCACACAACGCTTATATATGCGGGAAGGCATATATAGATGAAACCTCAATATCGCATACTCATTTCTCTCTTAGTATTGCTCCCATTTATTGCGTTTTCGCAAGAAGAAAAAAGTGTATCTGACACGACTGTGGTTGGTCGGCTGATAGCTATTGATTCTCTTGAGCGTGCTGATTCGTTGAGAGTTGATACGCTGAGTGATGCGGAACGTGCTCGCGAAACATTTCAGAAACGGTTTGAGAAAAATAAGAAGGAGCAGACTGCAGAGAGAATAGATCCGATCAATCTGTTCGATTCATTAGCGGTCTATTATCTGAGTGATCGCTTTAATCTACGTGATGATATAGACCGCTCGTATTATCATGGCCCTGCAGATTATGTCAAATCACGTTCTACTTTTTTTGTCAATCAGAGTCAGGTTACACCGATGCGTAATACTATAAAGCCTTTTGGATTGGGTGGAGGGCGTCTCAGTCTTATCTCAGGTGGACAGACTATTGATCCTTTTGAACATCTTCCAGAACCTGACGGTTTGGTCGACATGGATGCGATGCCCGCTATGTTAGATGATGGAGTTTTTGCACTTCGGGGGCCTCTTGGAATACTGTTCGGCAGTGACAATGTGATCTCTTCGATAGTTACGACGCATACGAAAACGCAGGGGACGGAACCTTTTACCAATCTATCTGCTGATAAAGGTTCATTTGGATACTCTTGGGTACGAGGTAGATACAACGGTCGCTTTAGTGATGGACGTACTGTTGATGCTGGGATCGAGTATCGAAAAGCAGACGGGCCGATTATTGGTCGCGGATCGAATGATTTTCATTACTACGGTGACTTTTTATTTCCACTCAAATCAAATACAGGTTTACACACATGGGGACAGCTTTATGATCGTAGTGGTCAGATAGTAGTGAGACCTGAGATTGGAGGGAAAAGTGTTCAGAGAAATAATTTTGATCGACAGATGAAAATATCTCTGACACATGATAATAGCAACTCGCCTGCTCATTCTGTTGTTGGATATACATATGCTCATCATGGCTCGACGTTAAGCAGTCAGTTTGGTGTAAGATATAGAATAACTGAACATGGGATGTTCCTCAGTAGGGATTGGCTCGCGGGTCATGCTCTGTTTTCTTTATCTGCTGAAGGTGGTAATACGGAGTATGATAATGGATTTACGAAGTACAATCGTCTTGCTTCGCATGTAAGCTTCAAACTTGCCAGTTTAACAGATAAATTGCGTTTTGCTCTAGTTCTCGGTGGGAAAAGTGCGGAAGGTTACGGGTTGTTACCTCAGGCAATGTTGACGATAGCGAATGAGCACAAGAACGGGTATTATTCTCTCTCAGTCGGTTATTCATCCCGAGCGCCAAAATTGCAGGAACTACATCTCCCTTCAAGACAGTCTTCACTATACGGGATATCAACTAGTGATTATGCCGAATCTGGTAACGAAGAATTACTATCAGAGAAACAACTGGTCAGTTCGATTACTGCCCAGATAGGGACTGCTCAAAACAACGTGGGGCTTTCTGTGACTGGTGGGCGTATAAGAGACGGTATTGACTGGTATAATAGCTCAAATAGTGTTCAAACTCTGTTTTCTCCTGAGAATGATGATATCGATTTCGTTAGTGCAACGATAGAGCCAAGGTTTGCGTTAGGGAGCAGGTTCACATTGGTTGGAGGAGGTTCATATCATTGGATCGACCAGAGTGTGCATGAAAGACCTGCTTATAGCCCTGAATATCAGGCGTTTGGCGGTGTAGAGTTGCATGTGCGCTGGGAACAAAGATTGCTTGATCTGTTCGCTTATGGTGAGGTTGTCTATGTCGGCCCATACGACGGATATCAAGAGATGGGCATGGGAGAGTATCTGGTAGCGAATGCCAAACTTTCATTTGCATTGAAAGATTATCGTATGCACTTTATATTTCAAAATACACTCTCAGAACCATACCGAAGTCGTGAATATCAGACCCTCCCAGGTAGATACTTCTATTATGGCTTTACGTGGAATTTTTTGAACTAAACCGTGACTTTTTTCTTAGCTACTCTCTCATTCTTGACAGAACTCGAACTGAATTGTTAATTGTCATATGACTCCGGTTGAATTAACACGCAGTGAAGCATACGATTTGGTTGTTGAAAAAATAGGTGTCAACAATCTGCTGAAACATATCCTGTCGGTCGAGGTGGGAATGCGCAGGCTTGCTGAATATTTTGACGAAGATGTCGAACTTTGGGGGATGACAGGGTTACTTCATGACCTCGATTACAATGAGACGAAAGAGGATGCCGACAGGCATACGTTCGTAACTGAGTCATGGCTTGCTAAGTATAACTTACCTGTAGAGATGATCCATGCGATCCGTGCCCATCCCGGACATATACCATGTGTAAGCAAGTTGGACTATGCACTCTATGCCGTTGATCCTGCAACAGGGTTTATAGTAGCGTGTGCACTAATGCATCCATCGAAAAAACTTGCCTCGATCGATCGAGATTTCATGCTCAGGCGGTTTGCTGAAAAACGATTTGCCGCCGGAGCGACACGTGAAAATATTGAAGCCTGTTCCAATATCGGCCTTGAGGTAGGGGAGTTTCTCGATCTGATTAAAGAGGGAATGCTCACTATTGTCGATCAACTGAAGCTATAATCCATGTCAGAGAAGATCAGTTTATTTCGTAAAGAGGTGATAGGCTGGTCTCTGTATGATTTTGCCAACACAATCTATTCAATGAATATCGTTTCTCTTTATTTGAAACGATATATCGTTGAAGATCTTGGTTACGACGACAGATGGTTTGATATTCCTTTCTCTTTTTCAATGCTTTTAGCCGCTTTGATCCTCCCCGCTCTTGGAGCAATCTCAGATCACTCGACACGAAAGCGGATATTCCTACTTCTTTTTACTATAACGTGTTGCATTGCTGTTGGAATAATGCAGTTTGTACCTTCAGATATGATACTAGGTACAATTGTACTATTTATAATAGCCAACTTCGCTTATGAGGCAGGTCAACCGTTTTACAACTCATTGCTCTACTCTGTAGAAAGAGGGAAGAAGGCACGGTTTGTATCGGGTATTGGTGTCGCTTTAGGATATGTTGGCTCTATTGTCGGCATGTTGCTTGTCTTGCCGTTTGTTTCAGGATTGAAAATTGACGCTTTACGTTTCAGTATGGGGGGAGGAGGAAAAACAGCTTCATTTTTGCCTACTGCGATTCTGTTTGCTCTTTTTTCGATACCGTTATTTCTCTGGGTGAAAGAAAAAAAGAGCACAACACAAAAAAGCATCTCATTTATCAATTCCTATTGGGAAGTCTGGGAGGGTATTAAAGATACAAAAAAATATCGTGGGGTGCTCAGATTCCTGGTTGCTGATTATTTTGTTGAAGATGCAGTTACCACAGTTATTCTTAATATAGGGTTGTATTGCTCTGTAGTACTCTTACTCTCCGATCAACAGATAACAAGTTTTTTGATTTTGTCCACAGTTTCTGCTGTCGGTGGATCATTTCTGATCGGTAAGATTGCCGAGAATTGGTCTCTTAAGAAATTACTTGAGCTGATTATGACGGGTTGGGTTGTCGCTTTGATTCTGTTTGTGGTAACTGACAACATGACTGTTATATGGATCCTTGGCTCAGTTATCGGCATATTGCTTGGCGGACTTTGGACAACAACTCGCCCGATGTTGGCAGAGCTTGTACCCAAAGTTGAATTGGGCAAGTTTTTTGGGTTGTTTGCACTCTCTGGAAGAGCTGCAGCAATAGTCGGTCCGCTAGTTTGGACACTTGCTGTGTATCTTTTTCAAACAGATCGACCGCTTGGGCGTTTTACCGCTTCACTATTGAATGTAGATTCGGCATCTTATGCGAAACTTCCGTATAAGATGAGTGTTCTTTCATTAACTGTGATGATGTTGATAGGACTCTGGATTTTCAGAAAACTGCCCGAGACGGAGAAGAAAGTTGATGAGTAAAAGAGTAGGAAACTTCTATCAGTATTCCGGTGCGGTGCATATGCACACAACTGAATCTGATGGCACAAAAGTGCTTGAGGATGTTGTTGCGTTGGGACGTGAAGTGAAACTCGATTTTATGATGTTCACAGACCATATGACCCTGTCAAATCGTGATGCGGGAAAAGAGGGGTTCTACGGCAATACATTAGTTGTTGTAGGGTATGAGCATAATGATTTGGATGATCATCATCACTATTTACTTTTTGATTCACCTGCCGTCTATCCAGAAACAATGACTGCTTCTGAGTATGTGGCTGAGGGTTCGTCTGATAATGCACTTGGTATTCTTGCTCATCCTGATGAGATTAGAGATCGCATGGCACAATTTCCTCCATATCCCTGGAAAGATTGGTCGGAAGACAGTTTTGATGGTATCGAAATATGGAACCAGATGTCTGAGTGGATGGAGCGGTTGACACCTTTTAATAAGTTGGCAATGGCTCTTTCTCCACGTAAATCAATGATTGGGCCTACTGACCGCATTCTAAAGAAATGGGATGAGTTGAATATGTATCGGAAGGTAGCTGGAGTTGCGGGAGTTGATGCTCATGCGTTCCCGATTAAGGTTGGGCCGATGACTGTGGAGATTTTCCCATATAAAGTGCATTTTCGATGTTTGAGGACACATATCCTCCTTGATGAACCGCTTTCAAAAGATTTTGACAGGGCAAAGAATCAGCTTTACACGGCAATTCGGGAATGTCGTCTGTTTTTTTCAAATATGCGCTGGGGAAATGCCGATAAATCCCAGTTCACGCTTACTGATGGAGTGAATACTGTTACTTGTGGGGGAAGTGTGAAGTATGGTGACCACGTTACGTTGTCAGTCAATCTTCCATCACGGGCAACGGTTAAGATTGTTCATAATGGAGAGACGATCCTGACAACTAAAACGAATATGCTCGACTATCGTGTTCAGCAGTCGGGGATATACCGTGTCGAAGCATGGAAGGGGAGAAGGGGGTGGGTTTTTAGCAATCATTTTCGAGTTGAACCTGAAGGGGAGTAGGATGAACGTCGATTTTCTCGATTTGGCAGGTGTTCAAGCAGTGTTGGCCGGCCAAGATACTGGAACGATTTCAGGTAAGTTTGTTCTCATGGAAAAGGATGGCAGTTTGGTTCTTATTATGGGCAAAATATCTGACTATCCATATCATGCGAATCTTGTTGCAAAGTATTGTGAACTCAATGATATACCGTCATTTTGGGAGAAAAAACCTGATATCTATGAGATTGTTGGACGGAAGTATCAAATTTCAGGTGGCTATTTCGAATTCAAAGGGGATTCAAGAATTGCGTCGTTTAGTGGGGCATCAACAGCGTATGGACGCTATGATATTGTAAAGATGAGGATTTCTGTCGAAGCTCTTTCCATTTTTAGAAAGATACGCGTCATTTGTCGTTAATACTGATTTGCTATTTATTTCACAACCGAACAATATAAGGCTACGTACATTAGTGCTTGTAACTCATTGTAAGCTTTCGTGAAGCACTTAATGGAGACCTGTTGTGTCTCAATTTATTCTGTCTCAGAGATTATGCCATTTATACTTGACAATGCTACGTATATAGGGTAAGGTTGTCAAAAATGACCACTAATGGATGAAAGAGCATGTTTGAAACACTGTTTCCGATCATTGTACTAGTCACGGTCGCAACCCTAATTGCCGGTTTGCTCGTGACTTTTTCTATTGTTCTTGGTAGAAGGACTAAGCTCGGAAAGAAAACAGAGCCGTATGAATGCGGAGTCGAGCCGGTAGGGACAACCAAAGACCCGGTGCCTATAAAGTTCTATCTGGTTGCTGTTTTGTTCATCCTCTTTGATATTGAAGTAATCTTTCTTTATCCGTGGGCAGTAATATCTCGCCAGTTGGGGATATTTGGATTTGTCGAGATGGTTATTTTTGTCATAATCCTTTTAGTGGGTTATTTTTATGTCTTAGGGCAGGGAGCGCTCAAGTGGGACTAGAAGAAAAAATCCCCGATTCAATAATCCTGACAACTCTTGACAAAATGGTCAACTGGTCGCGAAAACGATCTATGTGGCCACTCGGGTTCGGTCTTGCTTGCTGTGCGATTGAGATGATTTCGACCTTTTCGGCTCATTTTGATCTTGCTCGATATGGTATGGAAGTTATGAGGCCGTCTCCACGACAAGCGGATTTGATGATTGTTGCTGGTCGTGTTTCGATGAAGATGGTGCCTGTTATAAAAACCCTCTATGAGCAGATGCCCAATCCGAAATGGGTTATTTCAATGGGCGCTTGTGCTTCATGCGGTGGAGTCTTTAATAACTATGCGATTCTTCAAGGTGTCGATCGGATCATCCCTGTTGATATTTATGTCCCAGGATGTCCTCCAAGACCTGAACAGCTTATGGATGGTATATTGAAATTGCAGAAGATTGTTGAGAGTGATTCGTTGAAAGCAAAGCATGAAGAATGGGGTCGGCCAGTAAGCTGAAACACGTAAGTGAGTTTGTATTGGCCTTTAGGTTTGTGAATGATGGAACAAGCAGTGAATATATCTGAAAACATTGAACTATTTGTCAAAAATGAATTTGGCGATGCTGTGCTTGGTGTCGATTATTTTCGTGGAGATATGACAATATCAATTAAAGCGGAATCACTGTTTGATCTTTGCGAGGCTTTAATGAGTGACGATGATCTTGCGGTCAACTTTTTAGCCGATATTACTACAGTTGACTGGTTAGGGCATGACAAAGCTCAATCTGGCCGATTTGAAGTTGTCTACAATCTTTGTTCGATAAAGCATAAATATCGTTTCTTTATCTCTGTACATCTTCCTGAAGAAAATCCGACAATACGTTCGTTGGTCGATCTTTGGGAGGGGGCAAATTGGATGGAGCGTGAAGTTTTCGATCTGTTTGGTATTGTTTTTGATGGTCATCCAGATCTTACCAAGATACTCACCCCTGATGAACTTGAAGGTCATCCTCTGCGTAAGGATTTCCCTCTCACATATGAAGTTCCTCAGTTTAGTTGGAATAAAGATGACCCGCCTGAGGTGATCAAATGAGTATTCAAAAGACAATGACCATAAATATGGGGCCTCAGCATCCATCAACACATGGCGTGTTGCGCGTTGTTGTTGAGCTTGATGGCGAGACAGTTGTTAAAGCAAGGCCAGTTGTTGGATATCTTCATACCGGTATTGAAAAGACGATGGAATCAAAGCTGTACTATAAAGCTTTACCATGTACAGATCGTATGGACTACCTCGCTCCGATGTCAAACAATCTCGGCTTCTGTCTGGCTGTTGAAAAGTTGATGGATATTGAAGTTCCTGAGAAGGTTAAGTGGGCACGTGTTTGCCTTGCGGAGCTGACGCGAGTTAATTCTCATCTTGTATGGCTTGGCACCCATGCTTTGGACCTTGGCGCAATGTCGATGTTGTTGTATGCTTTCCGTGAACGTGAATTGATTATCGATATTTACGAGGCGTGTGGTGGGCAACGGATGATGACCAGCTATATTCGTGTTGGTGGGTTGGCACATGAACTTCCTAAGGACTTTGAGAAGAAAGTTCGGAAGATGATCAAGGTTATTCGTGAACGGCTCAATGATTATGAAACATTACTGACTAACAACGAGATATTCATTCAGCGTACACGAGGAGTGGCTCTGCTTTCGGCAGAAGATGCGATTAATCTTTCTCTTTCAGGTCCTTTGCTACGAGGGAGTGGGGTCGCACGTGATTTGAGAAAAGATAATCCGTATAGTGGGTATGAGAATTTTGATTTTGATGTTGCGGTGAGTAACAGTTGTGATGCGTATGGCCGTTATCTGTTACGCATTGAAGAGATCAGGCAATCGTTGCGGATTTGTGAGCAGGCTATCGATGGAATGCCGGAAGGGCCGTACCGTGCTCATGTTCCGGGGGTCGTTTTACCACCGAAGGAAGATATTATGTATAAGATGGAATCGATGATATTCCATTTTAAGATTATTACAGAAGGTTTTAAAGCCCCAACAGGTTCTGTCTATCAAGCTATTGAATCTCCTAAAGGAGAGTTGGGCTTTTTCATCACTGGAGATGGAACAACACAACCGAGAAGGGTAAGGGTTCGACCGCCATCGTTTATTAATCTTGCTGCTCTTCCTAAAATGTGCGAAGGTGGGTTGTTCTCTGATGTTGTTTGTGCTATCGGATCGATTGATATTGTTTGGGAGAAGTTGACCGATGATGTTGTCTGAAGAATCAGTAAAGGCAATCAAAGAGAGGGCCGGGCGCTATCCTCACCGAAAATCGGCGATTCTACCTGCTTTGACTATTGCTTGTCGTCAGCTTGGCTATGTTGATGAAACTGTTTATAGAGAGATATCTAAGATAATCCGTATTCCGATGGTCGAGGTTGCCGAAGCAGCGACGTTCTATACGATGTTTCCTAAAGCTCCGAGAGGAAAATACCTAATACAGGTTTGTCACAATATCTCATGTGCTCTATTGGGCGCAGATTCATTGATTGGCTACCTTGAGCAGAAACTTGGTATTACCAAAGGGGAAACGACTCCTGATGACCTCTTTACTCTCATTTCTGTAGAATGTCTTGGTTCGTGTGCAACAGCTCCAATGATGCAGATCAACGAAGACTACTATGAGAACCTTACTCGTCAGAAAGTTGATGATATTTTGCAGGATTTAAGGAGTAAAGCGTAATGTTCTATTCACCTGTGAGGACAAATGCCTCGGAAGCTGAGAAGAACGAGAAGCTACATCTTTTCAAATATGTTGAAGACCCGCAACAAAAGAATGTAGAGACGTTTGAATCCCGCAATGGATATTCTGCGTGGAAGAAAGTCCTAAGTTCGATGAGCGCTGAGCAGGTGATTGAAGAGGTTAAGAGTTCTGGTTTGCGGGGAAGAGGTGGTGCCGGTTTTCCAACAGGACTAAAATGGAGTTTTGTCCCGAAGGATTCTCCAAAAGCACGGTATCTCTGTTGTAATGCAGATGAATCGGAGCCGGGTACATGCAAGGATCGTGTTATTATGGAGCGCGACCCACATGCTATTATTGAGGGGATGGCAATTGCATCATATGCAATCGGTTGTCATTTGATGTTTATTTATATCCGAGGTGAATTCGGGGAATGTATTAGAAGTATGGAAAGAGCTGCACAGGAAGCAAGAGACCGCGGACATCTTGGTAAGAACATATATGGATCAGGGTATGACCTTGATATTATTGTTCATTCAGGTGGCGGAGCTTATATCTGTGGTGAAGAGAGAGCTCTTTTGAATTCACTTGAAGGTGAAAGAGGAATGTCAAGGATTCGTCCGCCATTCCCGGCTATAGAAGGGTTGTATGCCTGTCCAACAATTGTAAATAATGTTGAATCATTAGCAACTGTTCCTCACATTATTAATCGAGGTGCAAGTTGGTACAGCTCAATGGGAACAGAAAAGTCATCGGGGACAAAAGTTTTCTCACTTTCCGGCCATGTGAATAACCCCGGTAATTACGAAGTGGAGCTTGGGTTCTCTTTGAAAAAGCTGATCTTTGACCCTGCGTATGGCGGTGGGATGAAAGATGGCAAACAACTCAAAGGTGTAATCCCTGGTGGAGCATCTACGCCATTTTTGACCCCTGATATGATTGATGTCAATCTTGACTATGAGTCACTCGCTTCTGTCGGGTCGATGCTTGGTTCTGGAGCGGTGATTGTATTCAATGAAGATACATGTATCGTATGGACCATTCTCAAACTGATTCACTTCTTCCGACATGAGAGCTGTGGAAAATGTACCCCATGTCGTGAAGGAACAGGATGGCTTGAGCAGGTTGTTAGACGAATTGAAATGGGGCAGGGTGAGCAGGGTGATATAGAGAAGATCGAAGATGTATGTGGCAATATATTCGGGCGTACAATTTGTCCGCTTGGAGATGCCGCTGTCATGCCAATTCAATCGGCAATTAAGCACTGGCGAGATGAATGGCAGTATCATATTGATCATGGTTCATGCAAGGTAAAGTCGGAGTTTTCGTTTCAATAGGCATTGTGATGGCAGAACAGGTTAAAAAAGAACAAGCTGTTTCGGGAGTGCCGATGGTTACCGCGACGATTGATGGCAGAGAAGTCACGGTACCGAAAGGGACTACAGTTTTGGAAGCGGCTCGCGAAATGGGGATTCATATTCCGACATTTTGTTGGCATCCGAAATTGAAGTCTGTAGGTGCTTGTCGTATGTGCTATGTTGAGATCGAACGGATGCCAAAACTACAAGTTTCCTGTGCAACAGAAGTCATGGAGGGGATGGTTATTCAAACAGCTTCTGAGCAGGTTCTGCAAGGGCGTAAGGCTGTCATTGAATTTATCCTTCTGAATCATCCGCTCGACTGTCCGACTTGCGATAAAGGCGGAGAGTGTGACCTTCAGAATCATACATTTGCTCATGCAGTTGATGATAGTAGATACTCATTTAAGAAGGCACGTTATACCGACGGTACGGATGGCACAACATTTGATGATAAGCGACTTGGACCGGAGATAGTGCTTAATCGGAACCGTTGTATTCTATGTTATAAATGTGTTCGTGCCAATAAAGAGGCTTTTGGCGAATATGATTTAGGTGTTTACGAACGTGGGAATATAGCCGAGATCAATTCTGCTCCCGGGCATGAGGTGGATAATCCTTTCTCTGGCAATCTCGTTGAAATATGTCCTGTCGGTGCGTTGACAAATTCAGATTGGAGATACAAAATCCGAGTCTGGCTGACACAGACAACGTCATCAATTTGTAATATGACCAGTTCAGGATCGAACATCCTGTTCTATAAAGAGAAAAACCATAATAAGATTTATAGAGTCACCTCAAGAATGAATGACTCAATTGATGATGGTTGGCTTCCTGATGTTTCGCGATATGGTTATCAAATAGCAACAACTGAAGAACGGCTCAAAACACCATTGATCAAGAAAGATGGTAAGCAGGTTGAAGCGACATGGGATGAAGCGATGACAGTCATTCATAATCGCTTTACTGAAATTGCTGAAAAGAAAGGGAAGGTTTGTCTTGGTGGGCTTGCTTCGCCTTACCTTGACAATGACTCTCTGCATAGTTTTAACAAACTCTTCAGGACTGTCTTCAAATCGAACAATATCGATTTCAGGTCTGATTACCGAATGCTACCAGAAGGTGCAGACTCTCCCTATGAGATGCTTGTAGATCAGCCGTTTACTATAGCCGATATTGATGATTCGGATCTGATAATTTCTTTTGGAAGTGACTTGATACGAGAACATCCGAACGAATACTTAAGAATGCGCAAGGCCTACAACTTTAAGAGGGCAAAAGTAGTTTCGATCAACCCGTATGCAGTAAAGTCAGCAGATATTGCCGAACTGGAGGTTATTCACAGTATTGGTCGTGCTGAAACAGTGCTAAATGGCATTTGTCTCGCGGCAATGGAGATGGGATTGGTGAACAATCAGGACCTTACGGGTAAAATCGCTCCTGCAACAACAGCCGAAGCGGCATCAGATGCAGGAGTTACTGAGGATGACCTCAAGGAAGTTGCCAGAGCAATCTCTTCGGCCAAAAAGATTAGTTTCATCTGTGGTGAGATGGTTTCTCGATCAATTGCACGAGATACTATCGCGTCGGCACTTTGGAATTTGTACCTGCTCTTTGGTTTCAAAGATAAAGGGCAGATGGCGATATTGCCGAGATACGCGAACTCTCGAGGTGCGGGTAGTTTAGGATTACTCCCATCGCCATCTGATGGATTAAGGAATACATTGAGTGGTTTGTGGGGCTGTTTTCCTGAAAGCGATCCAAACAATACTGATGCGATGCTTGCTCTTATGCGCAAAGAAGAGATTTCAGGCTTCTTTATTATCGGAGCAAACCCGTTGATGTTGTATCCAGATCGGCAGTTTGTTACTGATGGCCTGGAGCGACTCGATTTCTTAGTTGCGTGTGACTTGTTTGAAACTGATACGACCGAGTTGGCTGATGTTGTACTCCCACTCTCTAGTTGGGCTGAATATGATGGCGACTATGTAAATCTTGAAGGGAAAGTACAGCACGCAAGACAGGCAATAAAGCCTTTATATCAGTCAAAACCTGCGTACGAGATTATTACAATGGTAGCTGAGAAGTTTGGTGCACCTCTCTTTGAGTCTATCGAAGCATGTAGGAAAGAGGTGGACGAGCTATTATCGATGACACATAGCACAAAATTCCCCTCACAGTTTTTGGAAGTGAAGCCGTGTTATGAAGATGCTGAGGAGGAATATCCGACTCCTTTGTTGATATGTGATGACCCACATCATTGCGGTCATAGAACTGAAAAATCACAGTCACTCAGCAACTTTGTCTCTGAAGCATATATTGAAATGTCCCCTGAAAAAGCAGAGAAGCTCGCAGTTAAAGATGGTGAGTCGGTAAGAGTCGAGTCACCTGTTGGGAAAATAGTTGTCCCAGTACGTATCTCTGATTGTATTGACAATAATGTTGTGTTGATTCCGAGAAACTTTGCATCGACACAGGTGACATCGTTACTCATGAGAAAACGTCGTTTGGATAGAGTAAAAATCACAAAGGTGGATGAGTAATATGCTTGAAATGGTACTCATTACACTTATTAAAGTACTTGTAGTGGTTGTGGCGGTGCTCACAGGATGTGCCTATTCGACCTATATGGAACGTAAAGTTCTCGGGCGTTTGCAGAACAGGATCGGACCATCATATGCAGGACCGTTTGGATTGTTGCAACCTCTAGCTGATGGCTTGAAGTTGATTTTCAAAGAGGATATCGTTCCGAGTAATGTTGAACGGATTACTTTTGCTTTGGCACCGATGATTGCATTCATTCCAGCTCTACTCAGTTTTGCTGTTATTCCATTTTCTTCTGATTTTGAGTTGTTTGGGTATCATATTACAGGAATGCTCTCAGATCTGAATATCGGCATTCTGTTCATTTTTGCTGTGACCTCTCTCGGAGTATATGGCATTGTGCTTGCGGGTTGGTCATCGGGATCGAAGTATTCACTTTTGGGTGGTCTCAGAGCAACAGCTCAGATGATTTCGTATGAAGTTGCATACGGTCTATCGATTATCGGTGTAATTCTTATTGCCAATACATTGTCGATGCGTGAATTGGTTGCAATACAGGAAGGGATTACAAACTGGATTATCTGGAAACAGCCTTTTGGATTCCTACTCTATATTACAGCTGCAATTGCAGAGACAAATCGGGCACCGTTCGATCTGCCTGAAGCAGAATCGGAACTGGTCGCGGGGTATCATACAGAATATTCATCGATGCGTTTTTCAATGTTCTTTATCGGCGAATATGCGAATATGCTGGCTGTAGCATCTGTAGGAACAACGTTGTTCTTTGGTGGGTGGAACGGGCCTTTCTTACCGCCGGTATTGTGGTTTGTTATTAAAGTTGTAGCCTTTATGTTTTGTTATATATGGTTGCGTGCGACCTTCCCAAGATTACGTTATGATCAGTTGATGAATTTCGGATGGAAAGTGCTTTTCCCGTTGGCGTTGTTGAACACAATGGTTACCGCCGCTTGGGTGATGCTGTAGGAATTGAGTGAGAGATGAAAGAAGTTATTAAAGCAATCGGCAACGTTTTTATCAGTATGCCTAAAGGTCTGTTTGTGACGTTTAAGCATCTTTTTATCAAGCCGGTTACGCTCGATTATCCAAAGCAGAAAAACCCGATGTCTCCACGATATAGGGGGAAGCATTATCTTGAGCGTTATGATGATGGTACTGAGCGGTGTGTATGTTGCGGGCTATGTGCCGCGGCATGTCCTGCGGATGCTATCTATATGGAGCCCGATGAAACTGAAAAGGGTGAACGGTGTGCCAAAGTATATGAAATTAATCTGCTTCGCTGTATTTTCTGTGGATTTTGTGAAGAAGCCTGTCCCGAAGAGGCGATTTTCTTAGGGCAGGAATATGAATTCTCAGCAGGTGATCGCGATTCATTCATTTGGACTAAGGAAGAAATGTTGGTACAACATCCGCGAAAAGATAATCCATTGAAGCGGGTCATCAGGCGTGTACGAAAAGTGTATGGAGTAACTGACAAAGTAAAATGACACTCGATATGTTCATATTCGTTTTTTCTGCAATAGTTGCAGTTTTTGGTGCCACAATGATGATTTCACAGCGGAACCCTGTTGCCGCAGTTTTGTACTTGATAGTATCACTTGTTGCACAGGCTGTTCTCTATGTTCAACTTGGATCGGTCTTCATGGGAGCGGTGTTGATTATCGTTTATGCGGGTGCAATTTTAGTACTGTTTGTATTTGTCATCATGATGTTGAACCTCCGTGGGAAAGAAGACCTAGGTGATAATTCTCCACCTATTTCCAGGGCTACGAAATACATTATTTCTATGCTGATGGTTGCTGAATTTGTCTTTATCGTTCATGGTTCTGTTTTTTCGGGACCCGGGGGAGGAATGTTGGAAGCAGAAACTGTTGCTGGCTTTGGTTCTGTTGAGGGGATTGCCAAACTACTTTTCACACGTTATCTCTACCCGTTTGAGTTGACATCGATTCTTTTGCTTTCTGCAGTAGTTGGTGCTGTTGTTATGGCTAAACGAAGAGAAATACATGAGCAATCCGACTCAGGTTCTGTTTCGATTGATAATGATAGCAATGAAGGGGTAAAATAATATGGTCCCAATATCTGCATATTTGATTGTTGCTGTTGTGTTATTTGGTATAGGAACGATGGGAGTGTTGATTTCACGTAATATCATTGTTCTTTTTATGTGTGTTGAATTGATGCTCAATGCCGCAAATTTGGCTTTAATAGCTTTTTCACGCTCATTGAATATAATGGATGGACATGCTTTTGTGTTTCTTGTCCTGACTGTTGCCGCGGCTGAAGCTGCTGTTGGATTGGCTATGGTAATAACTATATATAATAACCGTGAATCGATAAACATCGATCGATTCAATATCTTGAAGTGGTAGGAGTGTGTGATTCGTGTCTGATTACTTAATCCTCATACCTCTCTTTCCACTCATCGGGTTCCTTCTCAATGGACTGCTGATTGGTCGTCTTTCAAGGCCTGTTGTTTCAACGATCGCATGTGCATCTGTTTTTGCATCGTTTGTGACGGCTTTGTTATCATTTATTGAGTTGACCAATATGCCTGCAAGTGCTCGGTTGATTGAACAGACTCTGTTTGCATGGATTCCTGTAGGAGAACTCAATATTGAGTTTGGTCTGCTGGTTGATCCACTTTCGGCAATTATGATCTTGGTCGTTACGGGTGTAGGTTTCTTAATCCATGTCTATTCAACGGGATACATGAGTCATGATAAGGGCTTTGGTCGGTATTTTGCTTACCTGAATCTGTTTACGTTTTCAATGCTCACACTCGTATTAGCTGATAACTTCCTGCTGATGTTTGTCGGGTGGGAAGGTGTCGGGCTTTGTTCATATCTGCTCATTGGTTTTTGGTTCGAGAGAAAATCGGCAACAGATGCTGGGAAAAAGGCGTTTATTGTCAACCGTATTGGTGACTTTGGCTTTTTGATTGGGATGTTTATAATATTCTGGCAAGTGCAGTCACTTGATTTTGCAGAAGTAATGGCTCGTGCTCCTCATGCGTTTATTGCGGGTGGTACATTGGTTACTACTGCTTGTCTTTTGTTGTTTGTCGGTGCAACGGGAAAATCAGCCCAGATTCCTTTGTTTGTGTGGCTTCCTGATGCGATGGAAGGGCCAACTCCTGTTTCTGCTTTGATTCATGCTGCGACGATGGTAACGGCTGGTGTGTATATGATTGCTCGTACGAGTACTTTATTCATGATGGCACCTGATGCATTGATGGTTATTGCTATTATTGGTGCGGCGACTGCATTCTTTGCCGCAACAATTGGTCTTGCACAGAATGATATAAAGCGCGTTTTGGCATATTCAACGGTCAGCCAACTTGGCTATATGTTCCTCGCCTGCGGTGTTGCAGCTTTTTCAGCAGGTGTATTCCATCTTATGACTCACGCCTTTTTCAAAGCATTGCTTTTCTTAGGGTCAGGTTCAGTTATCCATGCTATGTCAGATGAACAGGATATGACAAAGATGGGCGGGCTAAAGAAATATCTTCCAATTACATATTGGACTTTCTTATTGGCAACTTTGGCAATATCCGGTATACCGTTTTTCTCAGGGTTCTTCTCAAAGGATGAGATCCTCTGGAAGTCATACTCCTCACTGTATGGACATCCAATCTTTTGGGTGATAGGGGTTGTTACTGCAGGTATGACTGCATTTTATATGTTTAGGCTCGTTTATATGACTTTCCACGGAAAAGAACGTATGGACGATAAGACTCGTAAGAAAATTCATGAGTCACCTCGCTCAATGACTGTTCCGCTGATGATACTTGCTGTGTTATCGGTCGTGGGCGGTTATGTCGGGATGCCACATATTTTTGGAGTGACCAATTATTTTGAAGAGTGGTTATCACCCGTTTTGGCTGGTCATGAACCACCGACTCATGCTTTGGCTTCAACAAGCGGGGGAGGGGCAGGAACCGAGATGCTGTTGATGGCTCTTTCAGTACTTCTTGTTCTTATCGCCATTTATACTGCACGTTTATTTTATAATAAGAAACCGGAACTTGCTACTGCCTTAAGAGGGAAATTGACAGGGGTACACAAGACTCTACAGAACAAGTACTACATTGATGAAATCTATACTGCTGTAGTAGTCCACCCGTTGATTATTGTTTCTATCGGATTATGGAAAGTGGTTGATGTGATTTTTATTGATGGTTTTATCAACACGTTAGCACTTCTTTACGACGGCATTTCCCAACTGTTCAGACATGCTCAGACGGGAAGAGTGAGAAGTTATGTGACTGTTTTTGTTATCGGTGTTGTTGGTATCCTCGGTTGGCTGGTGATGAGGTAGATGATGGAGAGTCAGATCCTTACATTAGTGACATTTTTCCCGTTGGTCGGTATTGTATTAATCATGCTTGCGCCGAAAGATCGACCAGACACTGTTAAGGGAGTCGCATTGCTCGTCTCCTTTGTAACAATGCTCCTGTCATTTTGGTTATACTCAATGTTCGATAAAGTAGCCAACGGTATGCAGTTTGAATTGAATGTACCGTGGATTACCTCATTCGGTATCAACTACCATGTCGGGATTGACGGTATATCTTTGTTAATGATCGTTTTGACTGCAATCCTGACTGTCCTTTCGATTTTGGCATCATGGAATTCGATCACAGAACGGGTCAAAGGGTATTTCATATCGATGTTGCTTTTGCAGATCGGGATGATTGGTGTCTTCTGTGCACTTGACCTGTTTATGTTCTATATCTTCTGGGAAGTGATGCTTATTCCTATGTACTTTATTATTGGTATATGGGGGGGGGCTCGCAGAGTATATGCTGCCATTAAGTTTGTTCTTTTTACCATGTTTGGTTCGCTCTTGATGTTAGTAGCAATCTTGTATGTAGTCTCGGCCTATCATGGTTTTGCCAATGAATATTCGTTTGACATTCTCAAATTGGCTACAATGCCGATTGCGTATAAACCGCAACTACTGCTCTTCGGTGCTTTTGCTTTAGCCTTTGCAATCAAAGTTCCTCTATTCCCATTCCATACGTGGTTACCCGATGCACACGTTGAAGCACCTACTGCAGGCTCTGTGATTCTGGCTGGTGTCTTACTTAAGATGGGTACGTACGGGTTCTTGCGTATTTGTATCCCTATGTTCCCACAAGCGACTATAACCTATCTCCCATACATTTGTGTACTTGCCTTAATCGCTATTATTTATGGCGCTTTAGTTGCTATGGTACAGCGTGATGTTAAGTCCCTTGTTGCGTTTTCATCGGTGTCACACATGGGGTTTGTCATGCTTGGGATATTTGCTCTCAATTTACAAGGAGTAGAGGGAGCAGTATTACAAATGATTAACCATGGTGTTTCGACTGGGGCACTCTTCCTGTTGGTTGGTATGATTTATGAACGGCGACATACTCGCCTGATCTCTGAATTGGGTGGGATTGTTAAAGTTATGCCTGTCTTTGCGACGCTATTTATGATTGTCACTTTGTCATCAATCGGACTCCCATTAACCAATGGCTTTGTCGGTGAATTCCTGATCTTGATAGGTACGTTTAAGGCAAATATGACTTATGGTGTAATCGCTACTTCAGGTGTGATTCTTTCAGCTTGTTATATGCTCTGGATGTATCAACGAGTTATCTTTGGCAAGATAACAAATCCTGAGAACGAAAAATTGATCGATTTAGACTGGCGTGAAAAAGGTATTCTCATACCTTTGGTTGTTTTGATCTTCTGGATCGGTATCTATCCAAAACCATTCCTTGATAGGATCGAACCTGCTGTTCGATCATTGCTGACGCAGACAAATATGGTGCGTGAGGATATTGGAGAGCCAGCTTTTACAGTAGAAACAGATGGTAGTTTGTCGGGCATGACTGCAGAAGATGTGAATCTGAATTCTAAAGGAGAAGTACATGAGTAATGTCACTATCTATACGAAAGATGGATGTCCATATTGTGCCGCGGCAAAAAAATTCTACACAGATGAAGGTGTAGAATTTGATGAAATAAATGTCCATAAAGTCGAAGGTGCTAAAGAAAAACTTCTTGAGTTGACTGACGGTCAGTCTATGGTCCCGGTTATAGTTGACAACGGAGAGGTAAAAGTTGGCTTTGGCGGTGGTTGAGGAATCTGAATATGTGACGGCGGTCGTCGTCAATAAAAGAAAAGTATGATTGATTATACATCGGCAGGAATAGATTTTGGAATGCTCGCACCAGAGATTTATCTTCTGGTTATGGCATTTGTAGTACTAGTTGTTGGGCACTTACGCAAGGTTCATGACTGGACTCCAGTTATTGCTATAGCGGGTTTGCTCGGTGCATTGTATTTTTCTATACAACAATGGGGGAATCAATCCTCAGGCTTCTTCGGAATGGTTTCATGCGATAGCTTTGGAGTCGCTTTTAAGATAATTTTCTCAAGTTCGACTTTATTGACTGTCATGTTAGCGCGTCGTTATATGCGCAAAAAGATGATAGAGCGACCTGAATTTTATGCTCTATTGCTTATATCGACTATGGGTATGATGGTCATGGCTAACACAACCGACCTTGTTGTGATGTTCCTCGGTTTGGAAATCATGTCAGTACCGTTATATGTACTTGCAGGTTTAGCGCGCAGATCACTTCAGTCAAACGAAGCAGGTATCAAATACTTTATCATGGGGGCGTTTGCGAGCGCATTTCTTTTGATGGGAATTGCATTTGTTTTTGGCTCGGCAGAAACAACAGAGTTGCGTCGTATAGTTGCAAACTTTAATTTTATTCTGAACAATCATTCTGTCCTATTTAGTGCAGGAATTGGCCTCATTCTTATCGGTTTCGGATTTAAGATCGGAATTGTACCTTTTCATAGTTGGATACCCGATGTTTATCAAGGTGCCCCGACTCCGATTACCGCATTTTTCTCTGTTGGCCCGAAAGCGGCTGGATTAGCTGTTCTCCTGCGTATTTTCCTTTATGGTTTCGCCGAGTTTTCTCCCCTTACAAATCTGTTTTGGATTCTTGCCGTGATAACTATGACCGTTGGAAACGTCTTTGCTCTGCGCCAATCAAACCTTAAGCGACTCCTTGCATATTCATCAATTGCTCATGCAGGATATATGTTGGTCGCATTTACAGTCGGTGGTGGGCAGGCTATCTCAGCAGTTATATTTTATATGATCGGCTATACGTTATTTAATCTTGGGGCATTTGCCGTTGTAACCATGCTTGAAACTCGATCTGGTTGTTCTTCGGATTTGAAAGAAGTGGCAGGTCTTGGTACAACTTCTCCCTATCTCGCTGCTATTCTGGCTGTCTTTATGTTTGCCTTGTCAGGCTTTCCACCAACTGTTGGCTTCTTCGGGAAATTTTACCTTTTCTCTACAGCCGTTGAGAACGGTTTCTATTGGTTGGCTATAATAGGTGTTATGAATTCATTTGTTTCTGTCTATTACTATTTGAAAGTAATCAAGACAGCATATTTTGACTCTGCAAGTGCGACTTTTGAATCAGTGAGTTATACGCCTGCTGTTACCTTTGTACTTTTCATTACTCTATTGGGGACTCTTGGTTTTGGGCTTTTCCCCAGTAGTCTGATGGAGTTTACAAAATCAGCTATCTTTGCTTTCTTATAGCAGTAGTATTTGAAGATACATAAAAAAACGACGACCTATAGCGGTTGTCGTTTTCTTATATGCTTTGAAATTGGTTGGTCTATTGCAAATACCAGCACGGTTCTTCTCCACCTTGAAAGAGGAATGCAACCAATGCTGATAGATCACTTACATCTATATCACCAAGACAGTTTACATCTCCTGCCGCTAAGGGCATCGGCGGAGGGCCACCTTTGAAAAGATAATCAACCAGATAGGTCAGATCGTTAACGTTGTGTCCTGGTACACCATCCATATCACCAGCCTGTAGCCAGACGTATGTACTATTATGAAACAGTAAAGCTTCCGAAGTTGTGACTATATGAGCAGGAATATCACCTGCGTCAACATGGCTGAGTGCACGACAATCGAATTCAGATAATCCAATGAGAGCAGATTGTTCAAGAGAACTGGTTCCAAGATTACGATATTGAGCTATGATATTACCATCCCATGTAAAGATCAGCTCAAAATTAAGAGTCGTATCACCAAATTGATTGAAATTTGCTGGTTTGTACCATTCAATTACAAATGTGTCTAGGCTCGGATGTCGGTACAGATAGAGTCCCGCATCGGGCACAAGGTCCGTATCGAAGATTAAATCGTCCCAAAAAGGTGCTACAAAAGTTTGGAATGGTGCACCTGGTAGATCTAGAGTGGAGAAGAAGCCGTTTACATTGACGTTTGAATCTGTAAATGAGATGGCACCGTTGACACCAATAAATAAATCTGTATAGGTCGTATCATAGAATGGAAAACTGAAACCGATCTGGTGTGGGCCAGTTGTTCCGTCATCTAACGGATTTGTTCCTGTTCCGTAATACTGCCAGTCATTGATTTTGAAACCGCTATCTTTGGCTGAAATCCAGTTGTATGAAGGTCCTCCGATTTCAGTAGAGGAAATTGCGATGTATGTTGTGTCATGACAAGGGACATCAAGGAATACGGGCATAAGCGTCAAAGAGTCAAGCAAGCCTCCACTTATTCCCCAAGAGATTTCCAACTGTCCTGTATAACTCTCAATTCGGTTGATTAAGGTGGATGCATCGAGTTGAACAGAAATCAATAATGAGTCCGCAGGTAATACTGTTCCGTTTAGTGGAGTTGCTGTCAACCAGTTATTCGGGACAAATCGTGCAAGAGAGTCGTTGTCAACTATTTGAAAGTCCATTGATAGCGAAGAAGATCGGTTGAATATCCATACAGGTAGAGTTGCAATAGAGCCTTCAGCAAGTATAGTATCGATATAGATCGGAGAAATGTAGAGTGATGGTGGGCCACTATATGCATTAAACGCGGCTTGTAGGTCTGGTCTTGGTCCAATATGTTCAGATGTATTGCCTAACTGACTTGTCCCTGTTGCTACCAGTAAGGTTCGTATTTCATCAACGCTCATCGCCACACCATAAGTAGCAAGCGAGAAGCCTTGTAAGCATGTGACAGCTCCTGTGATAATAGGTGATGCAGATGAAGTCCCGCTGAAAGTTGCCGTATAATATTGGTTTTGATCGCCACCACCGTCAAATAATGATCCGTAGCCTGTTGTGTACACTCCTGAGCCATAACCCTGTAGGTTTACACGCTCGCCATAGTTTGAGAAACTCTGTCTTTGAAGGTTACTCGCTGATGCGTTTGGGTAGCCAGCTCCAACAATGATAGCATGAGAATTCCGCCATGTTGTGTCAAACAATTGGCCATAGATTGAAACGTCATCGAAGTTCTCAGCTCCGTTCCCTGCCGCTTCGACAACAACAATACCCTTGGCCCACGCATATTGAATAGCATCATAGTTGGCCTGCCAATACTCCATACAGACATATCCGAGTTGATCTCCTCTTACTTCAAAGTTGTAATGTGGTCCTGGAGCATGTAGTTCAATAAGTATCACATCTCCTCGGTTAAGAGAATCAATGGCAAGGTAGAGGGCTTCAGCAGTGGATAAACCTGCAATTGAGACCATCCATATATCTGCACCATGGCAAATACCTGTGACACCATACCCGTTGTCTCCTGCGATCAATTCACCAATTACTGCAGTTCCATGATTTATCCATGTCGGATCAGTATATTCGTTGGTAGAAATTAATCCTCCAACTGCTTTGTCGAGGTCCTCATGGGTGCGTTTCCATCCCCCTTCGATATCGACTATTCTGACGCCACTACCATCTCCTCCTGCTATACCATTTGCGTAGTCAGCATCTATGCCGACAGGTGCCGCTTCTCGATAGTCTTGATTTGCAACATAATTCGGGGTTGGAGGTGCAATATCTCCTGCAGGTGAAGGTGCAGGTTGAAAATAAGCAATTTCAACAATATCAAGTCGGTTTAGTCTATTAGTGAGGACAACTGCTTCGGTATTGGAGGAAACATCTATACGATAATAGCAGTTTAGATCTGCCAATTGTTGCTTTGATGATAATTGTAGTGCTCTTCTCTCACGGTCGAGTGATTGTTCATCTTTGCTTTTGAAAAGACGTGAAAAAGTATTTGTGCTAATATACTGATCTACAGCAGTTTCTAATTCTTTCATCGAATAGTTTTTGGATCCTGTAAGACGGCCATTTCTGAGCCGTAAAGATGATTCGTCTCGGAACTTTACTATCACATGGGAGAGTTGTGCCGATGGACTAACAACCGTTGAAAGTGGTTTGACAGGGAGTTGACGAGGGCGTAGTTGTTGTATACTGTTCTGTTGCAGCGGTTTAGT
>JAJRUL010000074.1 GCA_024277795.1 Candidatus Zixiibacteriota bacterium | reverse complement strand
CTTCAGGTGTTCCTTCAACAGTCAAATCCCCACCGTGCAATCTGATTGTTTCACCTGCAACGAGGATAGATAATCGCTGAGAATTTGCCCTCTCGGAGAACATTCTTTGCAAACTTTGAATCAATTTTTCATGTTCTGCTATATCGGGAGTGAAACTAATTCGCAAAGTTGCGAAGTTGTTTTCTGTTTTTGTTTCGACTCCAGCAACAAAGGGTGGTGTCAATTCTTCTGCTACAAGCTTAAATATATTAAAGAGAGCATGAGATATCTGATCGCGGTTTACACAGATCGGTAATTCAACAATAGTCTTTTTAAGCGGTAGTTCAAGATCTTGTCTTCCCAATCGCCCTATCAGCAGACTCAAACTGTCTTCAACAAGATTATTGAAATCGACAAACGTTCTCTTCCCTTCACTTGCCTTACTGAAATCGAGTACCTGATCGAGAACCTGCTCGGTACGTTTTATTTCTGTTGAGATTATCTGTAAATATTCTCTTTGACCCTCACTACAGTTTGATTTCAACATCAAGTTTGCAAATCCACCTATGACAGTCAATGGATTGCGAAGCTCGTGTGCCACAGCAGATGTCAACTCTCCAATTACAGATAGTTTTTCTATTCGTATAAGTTGATCCTGAGATTCGCTCAACCTTTGGTTGGCAAGTGACAATTGTTCTGCTCTTGCTTTTAGGTCGTTGATGAGTTGTGTCTGCTTAAGGACAATAGCGGCTTGATTGGCCAGGATTTGTAACATGTGAACTGCATCATCACTAATCGGATTCCTTGAATACAGATTATCAGCTATAAGTATTCCTTCAACTCCTTCAGGAGATCGCAAAGGAACAATAGCCGCATGCTCGCATTCTAATTCTTGAAGCAGTTCTTTTAGTGGTTGATCTTCAACTATCTCGACATCCACAATTGTCCACTGTGTTTCGCCGAGCAAAGATCTTAGTGTTCGACTAGTGAGTAGAGAAATGCTTGTTCGTTTGAGTTTTTCAGTCAAGTGCTCATCTGATTGCGATCGCTGTGCCTCATCATTGATAAGGAGATCTTTGAGCGTTATTCCTTGAACATCTAACTGTGCCCATATTCTTCCTGCATCCTCGGCAGACTCCGGCCCCACAGCCAAATGACCGTCAAAAGATTCATTAGTAGAGTTATAAAGGAGTAGAAAAGCTCTATTGAACCCTAATCCCTGCGAAGCTGTTGTGGCTATAAGAATAGTCCGAAGTATACTGTTGAGATCACTAGATGATGACAACGCAGTTGCAACATGAGTAAGAATCTCTAATTCATCAGATCCAAAAATCTGTCCTGTATGAGAATCACTTGCATCACGAATTACACCGACTACAACAGGAACATTTTCAACTATTTCACGTGTACAACGACAATCTAAGGTCATGTACCTACCTTGTCTGTTGGTACAAGCCGTATCCTTACGATGAAAGTCTGTTCCTCCAGAAATAATCTTTTCAAAATCTCCTGCCAAACCTAAACCCATGAATCGATCAAACGAAGAGACATGCATAGTAGATTTATCCTGAAACGGCTGAATCCCGAGAATCCGTGCTGCAGTAGAATTATACTGACTCAGGAATCCATCTCGATCTAAGCAAAAATAGCCAACAGATACAGCATCTAGTAACGTAGCATAATGTGCATGATCGTTTGGGATCGATCTATTTTCCAAGAGACTAGGCATATTGTTACTTTCTCAAGTGAACTACTTTTCCAATTCTTTCGGTTAATTCATTGCAGAATTTCTCTTCGAGCTGACTGAAAAACATGATTTTCCCTGGAGCATTGATATGCAGGTCAGGATCATCAACATTATCATCCATTGTTGCCTGAAATGCTCGAGGACCTCGCTGTTGTACAGTTATCTTGTCAGCCAAGACCAATCGTCCTCGTAAGGTTTCTATCAACCTGATTTCCGCCTCAATAATTCCGACCGTTTCATATTTATGGAAGATCAACGGTAGATGAAATCCTTTTCTCCGTTCCAGACGAATTGACTCAACATCGACTGCCAGTACATATTTCGCACCGACTTCCAACCCCCAGTTGTTCAAGGAGTCTGTTGTATAGATATCTGCTGGAAATGCAGGTCTTCCTTCAAAAGGTACACCGCCATCAATAATCTTCAGGTCAGGCTGACGGCTCAATATTTTTTTCAACCTGCTACTGAGATCGATTTCCTGCCAGGCATTGGGCGGTGCCTCAATATGGTAAGCGAACGTACGCTCAAGAGCACTGCTATTTCTGCAGAGTGTCATGACTGCAATGAAGCATACTAACCAATATGTCAGTTTTTTTCTACGCACTTGTTTGCTCATTTTCATGATAGAGATAACTTTTAAGCACATCCTGAACTGAGTGCTGAAAGTCATCAAGTCTGTTGGACAACAAATCTAGTTCACCTCGTGTAAGAGTGTCTGCAAGATGATCACGATTAACAAATTCTATCCCTGTAAGATAGATATCCTCATCACGATCAACCCTCTTAACAACTCCGAGGACATGTTCAAGAGTTTTTTGGTCCTGAAGAGTAAAACGCATTGCAACTATGTCTGCTTCATTGAGTGGTTCTTCAGTTTCAATAAGTACCCCCCCCGGCGAGATGTTCAAGATATTCCCTGCAACAGAATAGACCTGCTCCTGAGGCCAGAAATTACCAAATATATCTTTGATTTTTCGAAGAGACATTGGAGATGCAATCTCAAGCCTTATGAAACGTCTCTGATTGTCCCGCTTTAAAGAAAACGGTTTACGTGCCCTGAGTTCACTTTGTTCAACCTCAACATCATTTACAAACTTCACCTTTGTTGAGTCATTCATACCAATTCTCCATTTCTATGTTTATCATATTTCTTTGCAACTATATCCGTATTGATCGATGCTTGTTTTTGCGTATTAAATTTCTTCAATATGTCTACTGATTGACCAAGCAGGGCAAGTGATCTACGTTGAGTATACTCTTCGTTTGTCATGAAACGCATCCCAACAAGAAACTCATCTTCATCTGCTCTACAATGTTTGACTTCGCCAGCCAAAAGCGATGGGAAGGAAACATCAGCAATCGACAGACTAAGCAAAAGAGTGTTTCCAGCTGTCAATTCTGTTTCACTCGTAAAAAGTACACCTCCTGCAGAAATATCCCTTGTTTCAGTTTTCATCCACCGCAAACGAGACAATCTTGATTGATTGATCTGGTTAGTTGGTATAGATGCGAAACGTAGTTCTGCCTTCGTATCCAGCCTTTCGAAGTGCCTTCGAGTGAGCAGATTACTTTTATCATATTTGATTGTGGCAAGACCACCGCTCATTCTCTTAAAAGTAGCCGTATAGCTCACGGCATCGCCATCTTCTGACATGATTGCAACAACTGATCTGTTGCTCACCAAACTCTGAAGACGCATTGAGTCTCCGATTGCTTCAAGAACCAACAATTGACCATGTTGTTCAATAACTCTCACTGGAATAGCCTCAGCAGGGAATTGATCTGAGAAAAGCTGTATTGTACCTATCTGGTTCATAACAACCCTTTTCCTCTAAGCTCCACTTGCTCTTCAAATACCCAGCGAACCAACTTTTCTTGAGCGATGTGATTAAACAAGGTAACTGACTCAGGGAGCTCATTTATTTCCGATGAGCTGAAGAGCATTTTCAACCTGTTTACGGTTAAGAACTCACACCCAAGTAGATAATCAGTTTTATGTTGTCTTACCCTTCTGATGATTGCTGCTATGGTTAATGGAAGTCCTATCTGTCCAAACAGTTTGATGTGCAATAACAACCGCTCCTGCTCCTTATGTGAAAAGGGGGTTTTTATCAATACACCACCTGCAGAGAGATTCAAGGTTACAGCATCAATCCACTGAATAGAGTCTTCACATTGACGTATACTTGACACATCTGCCAATCGAATCGGCTTCATATATTCAATTCGTACAAATTGTCGACGTTGTACCCGTGAAATTTTTTCAGGTGGATCAAGGTAGTAAGACTCTATCTTGTTTTTTACCGTACGGTAGATTCTCGTTGAAAAACGATAGATTGCATCTTCACGAGTTATCCAAGCCTCACAAACCGCTTTATCACGCAAAAGAGTATTGCCTCTGAGAAGTTCAGGTTGACTAATAACAATCCTACCATGTTCAAAGTCCTCAAACCTTGAGGAGTAATGGCCTGCTTCGATCCCTTCTCCGACAACTATCTCAATCCGTTCCCACAGCTTAAGACGATCAGTACAGTTTTTGAATTTGTAGTCTACCGATGCCATAGTATTTTTCTAAGCAGTTGTTGCTTTCTCTTTTGTTGCTCTACCCTGTTATATTGCCAGTTCAAGAATTTTTCTGGCTAATGCCGTCTTTGACTTATCAGTACGATGCCTATAAACAAAATCCTGACCGTTCTTGATTGTACTGTTGAAAAAATCGCGAGCTTTGTCGTAGTCACCTATCCGCCGTGATAGCTCAGCGATCAAGTATGATGCCTGAATCTCCTGATTTCCTTTTGCAATCTCACGACCACCTGAAAAGGCTGCTTCATAATAGTGGACAGCTTTCTGAAGTGCTTCATATTCGCTGGTAACTATTCCGTCCCATTGCCGTTTGAGTTCAAGCAAGAATGATTCAAATGAAGGGTACGCTCCGAAAGAGCTTCCATCAGATTCTACATCATGTCCCATCGTAGCAGAACGGTATTCAACAGTCTCATCACCTATTGCTGAAACACGAGAACGAACCTGATCAATAGCAGTCTTGAGTTCAGCAATGAGTTCATTGAATTTTTCTTGATGCGGGTACATCTGTGATTTTGCTTCAGCTGAGACATCACAAGAAGCAAAATGATTCTTGAGATATCCTTCAAAGTCATCTACCCCTTTGACACTGCTTTCGATTTTTGAGACGAGTTCTTCATACTTTTGGCCCATTTCAATCATTAAACCACGAACCCGCGTAAGAGCAGGATTCTCAACTGTTCCCATCTCCCGAAAGACCCATCCAATCCGCAGGTAGAAACGCCCCAAATCAAGGTCTGACTTGTGTTCAGAAAGATTCTCATCAAATATTGCCAGAAGCAATTTAATAATTGCAGACTCTGAAGGATGTCTGGAGCTATCCAAGGAATTGGCCAGCTTCTTAACTACAGAATCAGAAGTAGATAGTTGATCAAGGTGTTTATCTTTTATCTGTTTCAGTCTGTAAGTTCTAAAATTGTTATCACGCTTCCACTCTTTGTAGCTATTGTTGAACTCACGTGAGTAGAAACAATTGCTACACGTAGCAATAAAATAAAGTAGTGGATTGTATCCTTCATACTTTGGGAATCGCCACTTAATATTTGTCGGGCAAAAATCAGTATCCCGACCTTCTTCAACGTAGGCACCAACTTTGACAGTTTCAAATTCGTTGATCGTTTTGCAGATCGGACACTCGACCTTGGCTAAGAAGAATGGGCTTTCTGTTGTCATTTGTGACTCCTGTATAATTCAACTATTGTTTATCGTTCATAACTCAGAACAGCTAGTTCCGCCTCTGAAAGCGGAAGAGTTGACCTGATTTTTTCAGTCGGCGTACCCGATGCAATCATCTTTCGTGCAATACGAATCACCTCTGCTCGATTGCGACGTTGTTCGGTCGTTCCGTCATTACTTGCTGTGTTGCCATTACCAAACGAAATAACACTTATAGGTTGTTCTGTTGACTGAGCTCTATGTGTTGTTTTGTTAGGTAACGTCACTGGTGGTACTTGCTGACGTACTTCAACTGTTTTTTTCGATCCCGAAAATATCGAGCGTACCACCATCATCAATCCAGCCGCAGCAAGAAAGCCTGCTACATTCAATCCTAAGTCAATGAGTAAATCGTTTGACAGTTCCATGTCATTCTATCCTGTTTAATCGTCTATGCTTTCAAGTCTATATGACCAGCAATTCCTGTTTCTTCATTCTCGTCCATTTCGTCTTCATCAGTTCGCTCTTCGTCTGTTAATGAAGCGACCTGCTCTCTTTCTTCAATTTCAGAATCATTCTCTTCAGTAAGCTCAAGGATGTCGTGTGTCGTGTTGTCGTCATCTTGCTCATCATCATTCTGTTGCATCTTCCGTTTCAAAGTCCTCTTAAACGATTCCTTATCGTCTGTCGCCTTAGTCTTATCAGACTTGTTCACTCGTGCATCAGGCATTACATACGGAAGCTTGTCAATCGATTCGAGATGCGTTGACATACATCACACTCCTGTTTATTGGGGATCAACCCGTCAAAGCAAATTTCTCCTTTACCATGCCACGCAACTTTTGAACGGCACGGGTATGAATCTGCGAAACTCTCGACTCTGAGATCGACATAACTTCGCCAATCTCTTTCAGCGTCAATTCTTCGTAATAGTAAAGCCCGATCACCAACTTCTCTTGATCGGTAAGACGATCCATGGCCACCACAAGGAATGAACGCAATTCACCTTTCTCGATATCTCCAAGAATGGAATGCGATTTCTTATCCATAATTGTCTCAATACGCGGGACCTGCCTGTTATCATCCTCACGATAGATAACCTCATCAAGCGAGAGAATGTGTGTGCTTGAGACATCATCAAGTGAGTGATTCAATTCCTGCAGAGTGACCTGCATAAAATTCGCTAACTCTGTTTTCTCTGGTGGTCGGCCAAGTCTGTTTTCCAATTCAACGATAGCTCTGTCAATCTCACGGGATTTTGCTCTTGTAGAACGTGGTACCCAATCCAATGCGCGAAGCTCATCAAGGATTGCACCGCGGATACGAGGAACCGCATACGTCTCAAACTTAACACCTCTAGCTGGATCATAATTCTTAAATGCTTCGATCAAACCAATTGCACCTGTATTTATTAAATCGGTCAACTCTACTGAGCGCGGGAAACCCATCGCTAATCGAGTTGCCACATTACGTACCAATGGAATGTATTTATTCAGCAATGAGCGACGTCCTTCAGCCGTCTTGTTCTTCAGGTAACGATTCCAGTCACGTTCTGTTACGTTCCACTTCTTAACTCGCTTCGGCTTCTCAATCGCTTCTGCAACTGTTACTTTGACTGCAGATTTTTTGGTCACCGCTACTTTCTTGGCGGTGCTCCGTCCGACACGCATCGGCTTGACTTTTGTTGTTCTAACCATATGAATGTTATTCCCTTATATCGGCTGTTGCCACGGTTTCATTTATTCGTTGTTCTGGAAATGTTGCCCTTCTCACTTTCGGTTCTGTCGGAAGTGAAAATAGTCGACGTACCAATCGAGTAAGTGACTGTACCACTTTAGATTGGCTGTTTATTTGAGAAGCCGCCCTTTGTGCCGCTACTGAGCGACGGATAGCTTTATCTTCTAAGAGAACACCTGCACAGGTGATTGTATGACTGGCAAACTGTTCACACATCGCTATGAATCTTTTTTTCAGGAAGTCTGCCTCTTCCATATCTTGAGCTCTATTGATTAAGAGCTGGCAATCAAGGCTGGCATCATGTGCCATCAAATGGCGAAATAACCCGTATGCATCTGATATTGATGTCAACTCAGGTATTACAGTAAGCAGATTGAGGTCAGAGCCGTACGCCAGAATCGGTGTCGCTTTCGATCGACCCGATGGATGATCCAAGATGATAACATCATACGCAATAGCTTCATTCCGTAGTTTTGTTATCAACTTCATTGACAACGCTTCATCGAGCTCAAACATATCACCACGTGACGAAAGTAATGAGAGCTTAGGAGAAACCGTTATCACAGATTCCGCGAGAGTTTTCTCTCCTTGAAGGTATTCGAAAAGCCCAACATCTGTCCCGACATTTGCAAGGATATGTAGATTTCCACACGTGACATCAACATCGATCAGCAAAGTTGAAAGCCCAAGCGCAGATGTCCGCTCAGCAAGGTTATATGCGATTACTGTCTTCCCTACTCCACCCTTACCGGATAAGATCGATAACAGCGTAGGTTTGCGCCTTGATACTTCAGGTTGTCGATCGATTCTAATTCTGTTCACGGCTATGCTCCATGTTTAGAATCTCACGAGCGAGGTAATCGGGATCAGGTGTTTTCAACTTCCCAGTCCCACCAATTGAGTCACTCAAAAACAAAAGTTTTGCCTTGCATGCATTGATTGCTGTAATGATTGCACCTCTGCGCTTTGTCAAATCGCACATAGTCACGACAACATGAGTAGGATGCAGTTTGGCCAAATGTTCAGAAGCGATAGAGATATCATCAAGGTTCATCAGAGAAGAAAAGACAGCAATGCGATAGTCTGTCTGAACTTTCTCAATCGCACTTACAAGTTTTTCGGAAGTTTTCTTATCCTTGGGAAGTGATGGACAATCAATCAATTGAATGGCCTTCACTTTCTTTGAATCAAGAAGGTTTTCAATAACTGGTACATCAAGCAGTTCAGCATATCCAGAAAGCTCATCATGTGCTCCAACTTTTTGGAATTCGATACCCGCAAGAGTGACCTTCTTCTTTTCCTTCACCACCAACTGAGTCGCCAATTTCCCCATAACCGATGATTTACCCGAACCGGGAGGACCTATAAAAACAACTTTGTCGCTATTTTTGAGAGTAAAAGAATGCTCCATCATGGATGCGAAACGATTCACTAAAAGCTCTCTGACAACTTGTAGAAGAGCTCCGTCTTGTTGCGAGGTCAATGACTCATTTTCCAACAGTTCAGATGTGAAGTCATCAGGAATGTCAGCAGTTTTCAGAAGTTCAACAATCGGTTCCAATGTTTTGTCATACTGTTGGGAACTACGGGCTATAACTGTTCGACTCAATAGCCTATCTAGCTTTATTTCTAGTTGAGTTAGTCGATCATCCGGCAGAACCACTTCGTTATCAAAAGCTGATGCCGGTGACAAGACAGTACCTTCAGAATGGGAATTTCCTACAGACGGTTCATCTGTCGGCAATTGTACAGTATCAACTGTCCCGGTTTTTAGTGCTATTGAAGCTTGTCCAACCGATGGTTTCTCCAAACAGGCAGTTATCTCAACCAGAGTACTTGTTCCCGGGCCTGGAATGCGAGTTGTCTTGAGAACTATTGCATCACTACCAAGACCTTCCTTAACTTTTTTCAAAGCAGTCGCTGCAGTTTCTGCTGTGAACGATTTAATTATCATCTTGTAACCTCACCATTCCAGTCGACATCACTTCGACATCAGCTAGAATTTCATTGTATGACAGGACAGTAAGTTCCGGAAATTTCGGTTCAACCAAACGACGAAGCGCCAATCTGATATTCGGAGAACAGAGACAAATCGGATTGTGCCCACCCTCTTGTTGTATTGTTATTTGTTCCTCTATTTTTTCAAGCAAGCTTTCGGCCAATGCGGGGTCGACTGCAAGCATTAAGCCTTGTTTTGTATTCTGTACAGACTCACCGAGTGTCTGTTCAATAGCGGGATCGATAGTGAATACGGTAATCTTTCCATCACGGCTCTTTTGCAGTTCTGTTATTTGTCTTTTTAGAGACATTCGAACATACTCAGCGAGGACATCAGGCTCTTTTGTTGAGCTTGCATAATCAGACAAAGTCTCAAGAATTGTTGCAAGATCACGAACAGGAATGCGTTCTTTAAGAAGTGATTCCAAAACTTTCTGAAGAGTTCCCAAAGAGACAAGTTCAGGTATTGTCGACTCTACTAAAGCTGGGTATTCTTCTTTTAGGGTATCTGTCAAATGCTGAACATCCTGACGATTCAATATCTCAGCAGCATTTGTACGGATTATTTCGGTTAAGTGTGTTGCCAACACGGCCGCAGGTTCAACAACCGTATACCCTTTTGCCTCGGCAACTTCACGAAGTGTGGGAAGAATCCAAATGGCAGACAGACCAAAAGCAGGGTCCACCGTCTCAAAACCGTCAAGTTTGTCTTCAACAAAACCGGGGTTGATAGCCATAACATGGTCACCCATCAGTTCAAAGCCTGAGAGCTTCACACCTTTGATTTTTATTGAGTATTCATTCGGCTGGAGTTGTACATTGTCGCGAATTCGTATCGATGGGATAACAATACCTAGTTCTTGAGCCAACTGTTTACGGATCGTACCTATACGTTCGAGTAAATCACCGTTTTGCTTAGGATCAACTAACGGTATTAGACCATAGCCGATTTCAAGAGCAAGTGTATCAACCTTCAGTAAATCTTCTGTACGCTCCTCTTTGTGGGATTCATCCTGCTTCTTCTGTTGCGCAAGAAGTTTTTCTGCGTTGGCTGTTTTAATACGTGATTCTTTAGTGACATATCCGATACCACCAATCAATGCACCCAAGAACATGAAAGTAGTCGTTGGCATTCCTGGTAGCATTCCAAAGACAACAAGCACAACCGCCGCAACACCTATTGCCCGAGGCTGACGAGTCAACTGACTGACAAGATCACTCCCCATATTGGCTGTAGCGGCCGAACGGGTAACAATGATACCTGAAGCAGTTGAAACAAGAAGAGCAGGAATCTGAGTAACAAGCCCATCACCGATTGACAGCAAAGAATACGTATGCATCGATTCGGAGAGTGGCATATCATTAATGGCTACACCAATAACAAAACCACCTATGAGATTAATGAGTGTAATAAGAATACCTGCAACTGCATCACCACGAACAAATTTGGAAGCACCATCCATCGCACCGTAAAAATCAGCTTCACGCGCAACCTCGGCACGACGTTCTCGAGCCTCAACTTCACTGAGGATTCCCGCATTGAGGTCAGCATCAATCGCCATCTGCTTACCGGGCATAGCATCGAGAGTAAATCTCGCAGCAACTTCAGATATACGCCCCGCACCCTTTGTTATAACGACAAACTGAATAATGACAAGAATTACAAAGACAATCAATCCGACGACATAATTCCCTTGAACGACAAAATCTCCAAATGAGTTTATAACTTCGCCTGCATACGCCTGCCCGAGTATCAAACGGGTGGAGGCGACGTTTAGAGCCAATCGCATCAAAGTGATGAGTAGGAGCATCCCAGGAAAAACAGAAAGGTCAAGCGGACGAGTCACATATAGAGTCGTCAGCAAAACGACCAATGAAAATGTGATGTTGAAGGCCAATGCAAAATCAAGCAAAACTGTCGGTATTGGTATAACCAAAACCGCAATAATACCGACCACACCAACAGCCAAGAGAATATCCGAGCGTGATGTGAGAGTTTCCATAATGCCTTTGGGTTGGTCTTGTGCCATTTTAGTTGATCACCTTCCCCTTCGCCTTGTAGACATAGGCAAGTATTTCTGCAACTGCACGGTACAACTGTGCAGGAACAGTCTGGCCAACATCACACATCTTGTAGAGAGCACGAGCCAGTGGCTTATCTTCTATGACAGGGACATTATGTTCTCGAGCAACTTTCTTGATCTGTTGAGCAATAAGACGTTGACCTTTTGCGATAACAGTCGGTGCACCCATATTTTCATGATCATACTTCAAGGCAACAGCGAGGTGTGTTGGGTTTGTTACCACAACATCAGCCATCGGAACTGCGTCCATCATACGACTACGAGCCATTTGTTGCTGTACTTGACGAATACGTGACTTGATCTGAGGAGAACCCTCTGTATCCTTATGTTCATCCTTTATGTCTTGACGAGACATCTTGATTGATTTTTCGAATTCATATTTCTGATAGACGTAGTCAAGAATACCGATCACCAAAATGATCGCGCCTGTCTTGAGTGCTAATTCCAAGGAAAGTTTCCCCATCAAAACTGCGACCTGTGCAACACTCATATCGGCCAGATTGAAAAAGCTCTCAAATTCACCGGCTATTACTTTGTAGGCAACAAAACCAACTACAAACAACTTGATAATATCCCGAACCATTGTCACACCAGAACGAAGCGAGAACATCCGCTTAAGTCCCTTGAGTAAATCGAGCTTCTCAAGTTTTGGCTCCATCGCTTTAGGAGTGATTTTGAAACCTACTTGTGCTACATTAACTGAGAAACCGAGGACAACCATAATCGCAAGGATAGGCCCCATCACGACGAAAAACTTCAGCATATAATCAGAAAAGACAGAGGCAAAATTAATACTTGTAGACCCTAATACAGACGCATTAGCCATTATATGTCGCATGACTGTCATAAGATTATCAGCCATATATGGCCCCAGCATATACAGTGTCAAAAAACCGACACAAATTACAGCGGCTGAGTTCAACTCTTGAGACTTGGCTACTTGACCTTCTTCGCGAGCCTTCTCACGACGATGCGTTGTCGCCCGTTCCGTTCTTTCTTGGAAACTATCCTGTGACATCCTATGCCTTCCCCATCGCCATGAAAATCAATCGAAGTTCTGAGTCGAGGTAGTGAGTCACTTTCTCGAGGAAATATGAAAACATCGGTAAAGACAATGCGACAATAGTTAACCCAACACCGATTTTGATAGGAAAGCCAACGAAGAAGACATTCATCGTAGGCATCAGCTTAGCTATTGTACCAAGAGCAAGATCTGTTAAGAAGAGTGCGACGAGGATCGGTGCTGAAGCTTTAATTGCAATCACAAATACATACGCTGAGTATTTGATGATAAGATCCATCACAGAGGAAGTGATAATCACTTCACCTGCGGGAATAAACTCGTAGCTGTCTGCAAAAGCATGGATTATTTGATGATGTCCTCCGATGATGAAGAATATCAAAGTCGCTACCAAAACCCAAAAACGTGAAATAATCGAAACCTGTTCGGATGAATCAAAATCCGGCATCTGCACCATAGCAAAACCGATCTGGTACCCTAACAGTCCACCTCCTGTTTTAACGCCGAGAAATAACAGTTGGAAAACAAGACCAATAATAAACCCGACTAGAAGTTCTTTTGATGCTAAGCCTGCCAGTTGCCAAACAGATGTAACAAGTGGGAGTTCGGTTGCACCAAATGAGGCTACAACAAGCCCTGATATCATTATGACCAATCCTGCCTTGACAGGAACTGGTATTGCACGATTACTGAGAATAGGTGATGCAATAAAGATCCCTGAAGCTCGTAAAAGAACCAGAAGGAAAACCTGAAGGGTTTCTGAACCATAATTTATGAAATCAAACACTACTTATATCCTACCTTTACTTTCCATGTCTATTAGCTATCTCAAATCATGTGCCAGTCTGAAACAGCATTTCAGTTACACCTATCTCTTTGATTGATATAATGTTAAGGCAACCCAAACTATTTGATTACTGATACGACCACAGTGTGTGTGGAAAAAATTACCAGAGATGGTGGAAAAAAGTTCAGATCGAAGAATCTGCTAATATTTGAGAAGAATCATTAAATACGAAAGAAATCTGCTCCCAAAAGAGCATCTATCAACTTCCTGGGTCATTGTATTGGGGGCTTGATTTGCTTTGGATGGTTGTAAATTGACACATAAATGCGTACCAGATAAAAGCGACAGATCATACTCAGTCGCTGAAGCTACTGTGCAAAACCTGTCGCTACCATACCATCGATACTTTATTGACAAACTTCTAACGAAGAGAATCAGGCAACTCTCTTTACGACAGAAGAAAACGCTATCCTATCAAAAGAGGGATTAGTTCGAACATATGTTTAGTAAAATCAGTTGCGATATTTATCATCCAAGGGAGAAAAACGAGAAGCGCCAATGCAACAGAGAGTATTTTTGGAACAAAAGTCAGAGTCATTTCATTGATCTGTGTGATCGCTTGAAAAACTGACACAGTCAAACCGATGATCAATGCAAACAACAGCATCGGTCCTGCCAACATCAAGGTGACCGAAAGTGCTTCTCTTCCTATAGCTACAACCATTTGAGCATTCATACCATATATCCTTATGTCTGAAATGACTGGACTAAAGATTTAACGAGTAAATACCAACCATCAACAAGTACAAAGAGCAAAATCTTAAACGGAAGTGATACGATAATTGGCGGTAACATCATCATACCCATCGACATCAATACTGAGGCAACGACCATATCGATTACGAGGAACGGAATAAAGAGAACAAACGCTATTTGAAATGCTGTACGCAGTTCAGAGATCACAAAACCAGGGACCAACACTTGAAGTGGAATATCATCAGCTGTCTCAGGCCTCTCTATTTTTGCAATATCAACAAAGAGAGCAAGGTCTTTCTCACGCGTGTTGGCCAGCATAAATACTCGAAACGGTGCTACTGCTTTCTGATATGCTTCTTCTCCATCAATTTTCTTATCTATATACGGCTTGATCCCTTCAGTATATGACGAGCTAATTACGGGCGACATGACAAAAAACGTCAGTATCAATGCTAAGCCGACCAATAGTTGATTTGGTGGCATCTGCTGAATACCCATCGCATTACGGAGAAAAGACATGACAATAACAAAGCGAATAAACGAACTAACCATTATGAGAATGGATGGTGCCAGAGTAAGAACTGTCAGAAGAATTACGATTTGCAGAGTGCTGGACAGATCGGAAGCATCCTTCTGCTCGCCAATCTCTATCGACACTTTTGGCATAGTTTGTGCATGGACAGTCCCAGCACTAACAAGAGATAACAACACGATCGCAATCGCCGTGTAAATACATGTACGCATATCCTATATGTCTTTCTTTTTCGTGCGTCAATTCCAATTTGCGCACGTTCTGAACAAGGTGGCTTCCTGCCGTATGTTCAGGATTCTAAAGCAGTTTTATTCTTTACCGCCGAAGATTGCAAACGCTTGAACGCTTGCGTGAGACTTCCACTAAATGGTTGTGTCTCTTCTGTTATTTCAGGTCCCGCCATTACTGCAGTCGTCTGGTCAGCATCGAGTTCTGTAAGAACATTCATTTGTCCTTCAGTAATACCAACTAAAACAGACTTCTCCCCTACTCGTACCAAGGAGATCGTTTTTTTTGGTGCAACACATGTTGTTTCCAATACTTCTAGTATTGCACTCCCTTTTCGTCCACTAAACCGATTCCGTTGAAGTCTCTTCAACAGATACAAAGCAACATAGATGCAGGCAATGACAATGACTAATGCACTAACCATACGAAACATTGATGGCATAGCAGAATCTATCAGTGCAGCACCTGTGGCTGACTCGACAGTTGTAAACTTGTCAGGAGAACCAAAGGTGGTCGCTTCAACTTCAGTAGAAGTCGTGCCAATAAACAGTAATCCGAACAGTGCAACAGAGATCACGATCCCTGCAAGCCACCAAGACCGACGATTGTTCTTATTGTTCTTCACCGAGAATCTTCAGCCTTTCTTCTGCCGTCATCAGTTGCGTGATTCGAACGCCAAAGTTTTCGTCAATGACTACAACTTCACCGCGTGCAACAATTTTATGATTCACCATCACATCAACAGGTTCCCCAGCGAGCTTATTTAACTCGACAACTGAACCGGGGCCAAGACCAAGAATATCTGAAATTGACATTCTGGTTCGACCTAATTCAATGGAAACCTGAAGATTGACATCCCTAAGCAACTCAATGTTATGGGTGTCTATCTCCCCACTTGGCTGTGAGAGATGTTGGGATTCAGCGTTAGAGACAGATGTACCGCCAAATTCTATATCTTCTGGTGTCGCACCTGAAGATTCCTCAGGCAATCCGTCAAGCATTGCGAGCATTTCTGCTTCAGCATCACTTTCAGGGACATCCTCAGGATTTACTACCTTCTCACCTCCATCTTCAGATGCACCTTCAGCCGAGGCTTCTTCCGCAATTGCCTCTGGGTCAACTGCGTTTGAATCGGCAGAATCAGCAGATTCATCCGATTGCTGGTCGACCTGAGCCTCGTCCTCTGAGACTACTTTTTCTTCATCGGCCATGTATCAATTCTCCTGTTCTTCATGGTCCAGAACTTCCAATATCTGAACTGCTCGTTTCTTTCCCGAAAGACCGGGACGAGCGATATATTTCCGTCTCCGATTAACATATAAATCTGCAGGTTCACTTATTTTTGTATCTGTAGGGATTATATCTCCTACCCGCAGATTGAGAAACTCGCGCATTTTCAGCGTTGTATCTAGTAGCGTCGCACAAGCCTCCACCTGAACTCCACCAAGGTTCTGCTTGTTTATTTCACGATCAACTTCATCAATCTTCTTCTTTGTGGCATCAATCCAGTTCTGAGCAGAAAGTTTTGTGATAACTGCTTCGAGCGATACATACGGATAACAAACAGTCAATAATCCTGTAGCCTGAAACAGTTTTATCTGGAATGATACAACTACTACAGTCTCACCTGGAGGGACAATTTGTATAAACTGCGGATTCGTTTCAAAACTCTTCTGCTCCGTCTTAATCGGAACAATGTTTTCCCATGATGTTTCAAGGTCTTTCAGCAGTTTCCCTGCCAAGCGCCCCATTACTGTCCGCTCAATGGGAGTTAGTTCCCTCTCGGTTTCGAGAATCTTCCCATTACCACCAAACATGCGGTCAATAAAAGCAAAAGTTAAAGTAGGGCTGAAATCGATTAAGCTAACCGCATCGAGTGGTTCAGCTGAAAACGTGTATGTACATGATGGCGACACAAGCGACATGATAAACTCTGAATACGTAATCTGATCGACTGAAACCAAATCAATATCTACGACCGTACGTAACATTGCAGACAATGAAGAGCCGTAATGACCCGCAAAGTTGTCATGCATGTTTTCAAGAGTTCGAATCTGATCCTTTGAGACACGATTTGGATGCTTGAAATCATAGGCGATGATCGACCGTAATCGACCATCATCTTGACTCTCTTCCTCAATCTCCGCCTCTCCAGAGGAAACAGTAGTTAAGAGAGCATCAATTTCATCTTGTGTCAGTATCTTGGCCACGTTTAGTCCTTATTGTAATACAAAGTCGGTATAATACACACCGGCAAGTTCATCAGTATTCATCAACTTTTTAATTCGCTTCTTTATCTGATAGCGGATAATCTCTTTTTGTTTCGAATCAGTCAATTGGATTACTGATTTCGAAGAGAGAATCGTAATCAGAGCATCACGAATAATCGGTTCCCGAGCTTCAAAAGCGGCTTTCTCTTCGGCAGATTCCAAATCGAAGGCAAAGGACACCGAAAGGAATCTTGAACCACCCGTCCCGGCTGGATTGACAATAATGTCCTTGATTGTGTAGATGTTATCCTCACCGCCACCTTCTTCACTATCACCACCGCCGTGAGAACTCTTTTTCTTCTCTGCGCTTTTCTTTTTCTTTTCGTGAGAGCCTGATTTTTTCTTGCTCTCTTTCTTTTTTGCTTCACCTGTATCTTTGCCATGTTCGCCTGCGGACTCTTCAACTTGAGCAATCTCATCACCTGACTCTCCTGAGTCAGTAGCGGAAGGTTTAAACACGAACAGAGCCAAAACAACTCCTAAGGCAACAGCACCAAGTCCGATACCACCAAAAAGGATCAGCTTTTTCTTGCCACCTTTCTTAGGTGCTTCCTCCTGGTCTGATGATTCTGTTGCTTCGGTTGTCTCTACAACAGTTTGTTCTTCTTCATTTGGCATTGCCATCTCCTAAAAGTTGGTTGGTGGCACCCTGGATTCGAGCCTGGATACCACCTAACCCGTCTGTTAGCTAAACTTTAGGTTACTCGTCTTTTGATTGTCGAATAAGCCTCAGTCATGCTATTATCTCTTTATGTTCACTAGGTCATCGAGCATCTGGTCAGATGTTGTAATGATCCTAGCATTGGCTTGGAAACCACGTTGTGCGGTTATCATGCCAGTAAATTCCTGTGCAATATCAACTGATGATGACTCTAGTGCGCCTGAGAAAATATCTCCGGAGATTGTCTCTCCTGCTACACCTTCCAAAGCTGAACCTGAGTTCGCACTTTCCTGATACATCGAACTTCCCGCCTTACGTAGACCGGCTTGATTAAAGAAATCAGCCAGCATAATCTGTGCGAGAACACGAGTCACACCATTTGAGAAAATACCTGAGATATTTCCACCTTTATCGATTGCAATCTTCTCAAGCAATCCGACACCGTAACCATCCTGACGAACCATTGCGGCAGTATGATTTCCCGATGCAAACCCGGTTAACCCATCAAAATTGAATGCTGTACCAGCATCAAAATTGATATTCATATTCTCCGCACCATTGTTCGGATTTATGACCAATGATCCGTTAGCACCGTTATACGCAAATGTATTCAACGAACCATCAGGGTTGAACGTGACATACCCGCTACCACCCGCGGCAATAATTTCATTGCCAAGAGTTGAAGCCGTCCACTCCCAACGATTTGGGAGAATTGATTTTGAAAATTCTACGGAGAGTGTATGTCGACCACCTTGTGAGTCAAATACGGTAATTGATGTCGTATGAGTCGTCGAAGCAGTCTCTATTTCAAGATCGACACCTGGTGATGCAACGACACCTGAGGTGCCAGCACTTATCTGTACACCACCACCACCAAGACCTTCAAAACCAGTCACTATACCGG
Organism: Candidatus Zixiibacteriota bacterium; assembly: GCA_024277795.1. GTDB lineage: Bacteria > Zixibacteria > MSB-5A5 > GN15 > FEB-12 > JAJRUL01. Next base: position 5,469 of record JAJRUL010000074.1, on the reverse strand, counting down.
TGTTTTCATCTATGACATTTGTCAGAGTTGATACAACGGGTCCGGCCGCAGGGCCGGTACCTTGCGAAGGCGTGAAGGTATCAATAGCAATAATTGTGGTTGCAGTACCACCCGAGGAGGCAATGCTGGTACCCGCCGCGGCTCCAAAGATAACGTTTAGCGTATCTCCAGCAACAGCATTGGATGATGTGAAGTTATAGTCAGCCGTTGCTCCCGCACGGTCACGAGAGATAACCAATTCACCTGCGGGACTCAATGATGCTGTGATACCGTTGATCTGACTTATAGCATTAACAAGTTCTTCAACAGTTGTGTTTGCATCAAGTCCTGAGACAGTTTCCGTTTGTGCACCATCTATTGTAATATCAAATGCGCTAAAATCAGTGACACCCAACGTCCCGATAGTCTGATTGTTAGTCATACCACTCACTGAACTAGTATACGTGTCATTTGTCGCTTGATTCCCGGTAATATCAACCATGTGTTTTCCACCTACACCGTCAACAGCCGTTCCAGATACCAGAACGATTCCACCACCAGACGCTGAATTCACGAGTGTAGCTTTAGAATCTGTTGCTGATGCGTCAAGGTTACTTGCCAAATTGACAAACTGAGTACCTCTTGCTGGATCCTGCTGTCCGAATGGTAAAGTGATCTGACCAGTTGTCGCAAGTGACGGAATAGCACCCGAAGAGTCAGCCATCTTACCCAAGACCCAAAGGCCTGTTGCAGGATCAACGAGTGTTCCTTGAGCATCGAGACCAAATGATCCCGCACGAGTATAAAACTTGTTACCGCCACCATCACCGAGAATAAAGAATCCCGATCCCTGAATAGCGAGATCAGTAATTTGCCCAGTAGTCTCTAAGCCACCCTGAAGGAACAAAGTATCAATCGTAGCAACTTCAGTTCCAAGACCGAGTTGTACAGGGTTAGTTCCACCAGTTACAGAAGAAGGACGACCAGCCCCTCTGTAGCTTTGTACCAGAGCTTCCTGGAAATTTACTCTGCTTGGTTTGTAACCAATAGTGTTGATATTTGCAATGTTATTACCGATAACATTCATCTTCACTTGGTGGTTTTTCAGACCGGATACACCGGCAAATAGTGATGCCATCATAATGCATCATCCTCCATGCTTGTACAGCAAGACCTCTCCATCAAAATGGAGTCCAGACTGCTGATTGTTTCATCATCTCTATGTTTATTTTTCTTATTCATTTCAATTACACTATCACCGCTGAGTCTATCGATGTGACAACACCCTCTTGTAGATGGTTTCTATCAAAGGCAGTTATTACTGTACGATTGTTTACCGAAACAACCAGTGCGGCATCATCGGTCAATATGAGTGTCTCTCGTGATCCTTTGGCACCTGCACGGTCAACCGCTTCAGAAACACGCTGTAGGGTGGCTTGATCTAACTCGATACCTCGAGAATAGAGCCGTTGTTGGGCATGTTTTGAAAAAGTTAATCCTACCGTGTCCTGTAACTCTTGCGACAAGACATCCTTAAACGATGTTTCTCCTAACTTATCAAGACCTGCCGAACCCTGACCTCGTTCTGCAATCTCAATAAGATTAACCGGCCGTTGATGAGCCGTTATTGGTGTCGCTTGAATTGGTTTCATTCTTCTATTCCTTCGCCTCTTCTCATTACCTATTAGTCTTCTTGAAAACTACCTGGCTCACCGATTGAAGAAACATCTCCAAACGGGATCTCAATTCCGTTAACGCTGAAAAAGGCCACACCATCACGATAGGTCACTGCTTCAACTCGACCGACAAGTGATAGATTTGGTTGGAATTGATCACCGTTCGCATTAGTTGCAACAGCCTCTACAGAGTAAAAGCCTTCGTCCATGTGATTACCTAGTGTGTCTCTGCCGTCCCATGTAACAGTATGCGCCCCCGGTGCGACATCACTTTCACTAATTTCTGCAACAAGTTCGCCGTTTTGATCTAAGATTCTTATATTGATATCTTCTGCATATTGACTCGTTGTGAACGAAACATCTGCAGTACCGTTTTGGTCGATGTATACTCCACTATAGTGAGCTTTGACATCTTTACCTATCAAACTGGATGCCATAACATTGTTGATTGACTGCATCTGCAGGAAATCCCATTGGTTTGCCTCTGCAATACCGTCTGCAATATTAGTCATCTGCTCAAGTGAGGAGAACTGAGCCAATTGTGCAATAAAGTCCTCATCCGACTGTGGATTTAGAGGATCTTGATTTTGCATCTTGGTAACCAATAATTGGAGGAAGTCATCTTTTCCCAATGACTTCAGGCCATCCGAATATGGTGACTGGCTTGTTGTCGGGGCAAGTCCCGTTGAAGTCGCTTGTACTGGCATCATTATCTCCTAGGCTACTAAATTTACTCCGTGGGCAGAAACGTAGTGCTCCATCCTTAGAGGTTGTTTGTGTGGTTGTATAACTTCATCATTCGAAATAGGATCGTGTACGTTACGACCGACTGACTGAATCTTTCGGCTAAAACGAGGAGATTGATCAAACAATTGTTCTTTAGCCGACTCACCATCGATATTGACAGCAATCGAATCAACCGAAATACCAGCTTTTGCCAACGTATCTACAAGCCGATCTATTGATCCTTCAAGAGCATGTCGTGCCGCTGAATTATCAACGACTACAACCGCTCTGAGCTGATCATTAACCATTGTTAAGCTCAAACGAGCAGGTCCAAGATGTTCAGGATTAATTCGAAGTTGTACTGAGTGACCATTTGGTTTGAGAATTGATTTTGCACTCTCAGGTAACTCAAATTGTATCGGCCGTTGTGTTACAATAACAGTTTTATCAGATGTACGACTTGAACCCTTCTCAGAATAAACTGAATTCAAGAACTCAGAATGAGCCTTTGTCGAATCAAGAGAAAAGCCCTTGGGCTGTGCCTTAGTATCTTTTTGTTTCCCCTCAAAAAATCCTGTATTATCTGCAACAGCAACTGGTCGTTTAATCTGACTAGTTACATACCTCGACGGTGATTGGCCATTGGGAAGTATAGGACTTGTCGAGGTTTGCGTATTCAAGCTCTTATTCTTAACTCTTACATCAACACTATCACTATCACTAGCTTCAGCCACTCCAACTGTTGTCAGTTTATCATTGAGTGATATTTTGATTGGGATGAGTTTTTCTTGACCTTGTACATCTGCAACAATCTTGACGTTATCTATTTGTCTCTTGCTTACTTCAGTATTGTCATCAGTATTACTGATTGTTTCAATCTGTATCTCTTTTAGATTGAGCTTCTCAAAGAGATTGCGCACTGAAGATTTCTTATCAAGCATAGCCTCAAGTGAAACCCGCTTATCATCAACTCCACTAAAATCAAGGTTTTCAACAGGGAGGCTTATGTTGAATGTTGTATCAGTATTATTCTGAATAGTAAGATTTACTGATTGTTTATTCTCTGATAATGACCAATCAACGATCTTCAGGTCATTTGTATCTGCAAAGTCAAGATTGGAAAGCTTATCGACTGCGTCTATAATCGAATTGTCAACTTGATCAATATTGACTGAGCTCTGTATACTTTGTGGTAAGGATGAAATTACTATAGGAGTTATTTCTTCTTTCGTTGAGAAAGATCTAGTTGATTCAGCTTGGACATCTACTTCTGAACCTAAATCATTTTCAGCAGGATTCTGTAACGCCAGGATATCAAAAGGTTCTTCACTATTTAATAGATCGTTATCACTCGGCAATACCTGCGTATCATTTACACCAATCTCACCTTCTGCTCCCTCAGTAAACTGACTGAGAATCAGATCAAATGGCAATCCATCAGAAGAAACTTGCTTGTTACTATCCGTTTGTCCCGAAGTGGGCTGGATAGCACCGAGTATCAAATCTAATATGTTTATGCCATTACCGTTCATTCTAATTCTCTGCAATAGTAATCATCTGTTTTGACAGTCTCGCCGCCCGTTTTGGCGGGAGAAGCTGAAGCAACGCAGAAGCATTCTTGGTTTTCATACGTGGTAAAATTGAAACAACAGTTCCATCATCAAGATTGGCCATCAACTTTGCAACCGAACGAGGATCCATCCCATCATACAGCTTGGCAAGGTTACTAACCCGATTAGATTCTACTTGTTCAATACGAAGTACTTTTTTCGTAACTTCTTTATCTAATTTGCTCAGAGCTTTCTCACGTGCGAGGACACTTTCTTCTCTCTTTGCAAGTTTCGCCTTTTCCTCTTCAAGCCAATGAACCGCCTCAATAGAGTCCTCTTTTGACATCATTTCCTCTTCTTCCCCCAGATCAATCTCTTCAGGCTCAAAATCAAGGATCGACAAATTCTCCATAATACGTTCAAGCACTTCGGGGTCTTCAGAAATCATCAAGCTCTCCAGCATAGCCTCATCCATATCAATATCTGCAGTCTCGCCATGCTCCTCAGCGTCTTCAGAGTCATGGTTGTCATGCGATCCATCTGCTTGAGCTTCTCCTTCTTGGCTCGCATCTTCAACAGCAACTTCAGAAACTTGGGTATCGCCCCCCACTATCATAAGTGTGCCAAAAACAGCACCTGCAACAATGACTAGAGCAACTACACCAAGAAGGATCATCTTCATCATTCCGCCTTTGGCCTTTGGTGTCTCTTTTTCCTCTTCAGTCTTTGTCACTTCTTCTTTTTTCTCTTCATCCGCCATGGATATACTCCGAGCTAAAATTTCTCCACACAGAATTAAGCGAACAGCGTGCCAATGTTACACGCAACATCATTAGTCACTGATACACAACGCCTTAGGCAAATTACTGTATTTTGTTATAGTCAGATAAATGAGAGTATTGGAAAACAATTCCTAGTACATTCGGAAAAACTGACTCAAATGATTTTTTTTGAGATAAACTGTAACGAGAAAGGAAAAAACGTAACAATGCTTAAGACATGACAGCTAGATTGCTATCAAGAGATAATATCCCCTTCTAAGTGATTATCAGAAACAGCAGTAATCCTCATCTTAACAATACCACGCCCTCCCTCAGTTCCTTTCGGAATGCGTACTTTCAAATAGTTATCCGAAACCCCGAAATGAAGGCCGTTACTGTTTTTCTGCTCAGAGATCACCTCGAGTGTTGCTCCTATCTGACGTTGATAGGAAGCTATTCGTATCTTATTAGAGATGCGAGTTAAATGAGCCGATCGTATTCTGATTTCACGAGGGTCAACTTTATTACTCAAACTCGAAGAATGAGTGGCTTCACGATCTGAGTATGAAAAGACATGAAGATAGTCGATCAAACCCGACTCAGCAACACGACAACTTCTTTGAAAATCTTCATCTGTCTCACCTGGAAAACCAACAATGATATCTGCACCTATAATAGTATTCGGCACAGCATCTTTTATCGCTCGCACTTTTTCTAAATACATCTTCTGAGTATATGGCCGTCGCATCTCCCTCAGCACTTGACTCGACCCAGACT
>JAJRUL010000073.1 GCA_024277795.1 Candidatus Zixiibacteriota bacterium | reverse complement strand
CAGTCCTGAATAGTCTGGTTCTCTTTGGCAACTTGTATCCGCAGTTTCTGGTGTAGCTTCTCACTCAGTCGGATGTGAATCATCTTCGGTTTCGTATGAGTCGTTTTCTCTCTCGGCATATCCATCATCCTTGATTTCAGTATTCTGTTATAAATATAGCTTGCTTGTCGGGCAGAGTCCAACTATTTTAGTGGAAGTTTGAACAAATACAAGAAAGACAATAGCCAGAACGATGAAAACAAGAGCACCTAGAAATAGAACGTTGACTTGTACCGTAGACGAGATATCACGATATGCCAAATCACTGGTAACTCTCAACTCACCAGTTAGCGTCAGCTCTATCACAAATCGTATTATAAACCAGGATTTTCACGAGGCAGTCGGGTTTCTTCCAAGTACCTTCGTCGATCTGCTTATTGTCGATCCACCGTACAACCTGACAAAAGACTATAATGGCCATCAGTTTAGGTCGAAGCAGGCAGACTCATACATAGCTTGGTTTCGTGATGTCATTGACTCCCTCAAAAGGCTCCTACGTCCCAGTGCCTCTATATATGTCTGCAGTGACTGGAAGACCTCTAACCTCATATTTCCGGTGTTAGATAAGAGTTTCACAGTGAGGAATAGAATAACTTGGGAACGGGAAAAGGGGCGTGGGGCAAAGTCAAATTGGAAAAATAACACGGAAGATATTTGGTTTTGCACTGTGAGTGAGGACTATCATTTTGATGTTGATGCGGTTAAGTTGAAAAGACGCGTAATTGCTCCGTACCGAACCGATCAAGGTTGTCCCAAGGATTGGATGCAAACAGGTAGTGGCAATTATAGACTCACTCACCCCTCGAATTTCTGGTCGGATATTACAGTTCCTTTTTGGTCAATGCCAGAGAATACGGATCACCCCACCCAGAAACCAGAAAAGCTGATAGCAAAACTAATCTTAGCAAGTTCTCGACGTGGCGACTTCGTTTTTGATCCCTTTTTGGGAAGCGGCACTACTGCAGTCGTGGCGAAGAAACTCGACCGAGTCTACTGTGGTATTGAATTAAATAGAGAATACTGCTGTTGGGCGGTTAAGCGTTTAATGCGTGCTGATGAGGACCCGTCTATTCAAGGGTATTCTGACGGTGTCTTTTGGGAGAGAAACTCCTTGAATGATCAGAAGCAAGACAAGTCACAGAAGAGAAGCAACAAACCGGAGCTAGGGCTATTTGATGAATGACCAGCTACAGGCACTTATAATAGAGATTGCCAAAAATGATGGAATAAACGATAAGGCACGACTATCGAAGATCATTGCAGCCAAGTTTCATCTGACAAAGGATCGGTCGGTTTTTTATTGTGCTGACTTTGCTCTTCGCTTCAGCTCATCAGCCAATACTAACTTCTCGAACACGGTCCTGTCATTATCCAACCTTAAGAAGTACGATGACCGGCCCTTTATCGTCTGCTTGGTAACTCCATCTGTGAACATTTGTTTCCTCGCAAATTCCACTTTTCTAAAGAAGATTAGTCATAGTTCCCAAGATCTAAGAGAGGATAACATTAGAGGTAGCTTCAATGGATCAGACATCATACGAGAGTTTGAAGGTATTAGTAATGAGCCGAAGAACTTCCAACGTCTCTATGATATCCATGCTGGCGTCGGCTTTGAAGGCAATCTCGTAAGATTAGTTGAGGCCACAAATAACATTGCTCCCTCCGGTATCAAATACGAAGTGTCAGCCGGAGCCCGCGCAGTCATATTAGATGCCCCAAATCGGGCAAAGAGCTTTATCCTTTCAAAGGACTATTTAACACTCAAAAGTGAGCTTGATGCCCGAGTGACCCAATTCAAGAATGAGATCTTGCTTGCGGCACTGATTGAGAATGTTAATGTGCGCGGACGCGTGATTGAGTATCTGATTGCCGGTGAGGATGATAAGCTCCGCAAGGAGCTCATCACGGCCCTAAAGATTGGTAATAGGGGAATTCCACAGTTCAAGACAGAAAACGCCCTCGGGGATTACCAACGAGTGTTTGAAGAATATCATACAGAAACCGACGTCAAAACAAAGATCATGGTACTACACTCAAATCCGAAGGCCTACAACATCGATAAGATGCTTCAGTTTCTGTCTATAAATCAATCTGTGTTCATGTTCTATTTTGTTGGCGTTGATCCCGGGAAGATTGTTGACACTGTATTAGTGTCCATGTTTCAGCGTCATTTATTGGCGGCAACTATTCTGCTTCGACACTGGTCTGGACGAAATTCCCGTGGAGTAACTCAGCTCGAAGGGAGAACTATCAGTGATCTAATATTGAAACCGGATTACACGATCGATACAAAACAGTCGCTGAAGTTCCTCGAGACAATCATTGCTCTCTGAAAAGTCTCTGCCAGTGGACTACTTCATTGCTTAGAAAGCTCAACAGGTAGCTTCTAAACTGCCTTGTCGACGAGGCCAGAAGTGAAGTCATTATTGGAGTAGATTGGCTGGCTATTACTGTGCTGAGGTTGGTAAAAAACTATATGGACGACTTGATAGTTACTAGGTGTACATCTCGGTCCGACTTAATGGTTTTTCGAGGTCGCCTGCATATCTATGATCGGATTGCCCATCCAGAAGTCTATTCGTCGTTCAACAGTTACCTTCTCCTCGCCATAACGTATACGAGATAGCTGCAATATCGCGTCCCGGCGACTGTCTCTTATAACTGGTTCTGGCAAAGTCCGTGCACTGAATGCGTCGGTGGTCTTCCCGTCGATTGATAGCTTGACATAAATGTCGAATGCCGAGAGTGATTGCAGGTCGGAGGCCTTGAAAATGGGCCAGTACTCGCGTTCAAGGTATTCGCCATCCTCAGCCCCGATTCTAAATGCTATAGTTGTCCCCACGTTGCCGAATACGGCTGATTTGAGCTGTAAAGGTAGTTGGGCCAAGAACTGGTGCGCCAAAACCAAATGAAGGCCAAATTTGCGCATTTCAGAGAGCGTGTGAGCGAAGCTGTCCGAGGCAATGCTCTGAAATTCAT
>JAJRUL010000072.1 GCA_024277795.1 Candidatus Zixiibacteriota bacterium | reverse complement strand
TTGTCGGTGATAGCCGGATCAGGCAAAGCCTGAAAATCATCATACGTATTCGCAACAACAGTATCACCTGACGCGGTCACCACACCCATCCAATAGCGAATCTCAGCCAAATAGTTATGACCTGAGTTACGAGGCCATTCTCCTGACGGTTGATTGTAATAATCATACCCGCCGATGTAGCCATAGTTATCTATTGTGGTTACGATGTTACCGATATTATGTGTGATTTGGTCGACTGTAGATGGTTGTGGTGCGGGCAAATATGAATTCGGTAGAGAATCCACAAAGTTATGCTGAGGCAACGGACGAGCATAGCCTGAAACAGCTACGACTGCCAACACAACCAAACACAACCAGTACATTACCGTATCTCTTCTCATTATTCTCGTTCCTGCCTAGAAAGTTAACTCAAAGCCTGTGCGGATTGTCCGTGGGCTTGAGTAGAATTCAGGGTTTTTGTCATATAATCTATCAAAAGCATCAAGCTCTTTCTGCTCAAGCGCTAACCCGCCTTGTGCATTGAAGCCATCGTTATCAGCTAAGCCTGTCCGAGAATACACATTGAGTACATTCTTGCGATTGAACAAATTGTCTACCTCTACGAAAAGATTCACTTTTCGCTGTCCACCGCTTAAAATAAATCCTTTAGTGAATCGCATATCAACAGAGTAGTTAGCAGGTAGCCGTCCTGCATTACGTTCTCCACGACGATTACCAAACTGATCTCTCGGTGTATATGGCAGACCGGAACCGTAGTTTCCAACCATTGTTAATCCCCAGTCTCCCGGAACATCCAACCCGAACAGATTAGTCTGAACATCTGAAGGGATATTGTATGCAAGAATTGCTGTTACCGTATGGCGTTGATCAAAATCAAGCGGGTATTCGGTCACAGGAGCTAAACTATCTACAACATCGTGCAAATACGTATAATATGGTTCTAAAGCCGTAGAACCGTTTCCTGTGGCCAACATATAACTGTATGAAATTGATCCGCTAAGAAAACCTGTCTGAGGTAGCTTCTCAAGAGCTAAATCAAAACCACGAACTTGTCCATAGTCCCCGTTGGTAAGCTGAGTTACTGCACGACCAGCAACACGAGCTGATTCACGAGTAGTAACTAACTCATCAACATCTTTATGATATGCTGTTACGCTAATCCGTAGATCTTCACCAATCAGGTGATTAAGTCCAAGCTCATATGAAACTGTTTGCTCAGGTTCTAAATCTGGATTACCAAGTAATGGCAAACCAGTAGAGACATCACCCTTAAGATTCATATACAAATATTGATAGCGTGCTTCCTGATAATACAACCCATAGTTGAAATGCATAACTGACTTTTCAGAGATAGGGAATGAAACCCCAAGCCGTGGAGAGAATCTGCTCTTAGAATCAGCTTTTTTCCATGTTATGACAGAATCGCCGGGGGTGACATTGTAGGAAATGTCAGCATTGCTATAATCATACCGAATACCAAAATTCAACACAATATGATCATATTCCATCTTATCCTGAATATAAAATGAAGCGTACGTCGGTTCACTTGTGTACTTCTCTCCGTATGGATTTGTATTATAGAACTGCTTTGAATCCCAAGTGATATCATACCGACGTAGTTCAAAACCAGAACGTATATTATTCCATTTGTTGATCTGGTTGTAAAAACTAACCTGTGCAGCATCATATTGGGACTTACGGTATGAATACGTGGGATCATAGTCATCTCCAACTGTGAAACCCGTTACTTGTGCAGGATCAGAAAAATCCGTATTGCTTCCGTAATTGTTTTCATGAATCGTTCCATTATAATTTCCAAGAGAATCTTCCGAATAGCCTTCCCATTGATCCCAATATGTATCTATATATTGTTCAGGAGCTGACTTTGTTTCAGTTCGGAACCGATTGACACTCGCTTTGATAACCGCACGCTCATTAAATGCGTAGTCTGTGTTTATTCCAACAAGATAAGAGTTGCGTCGAAAAACGGGCAAGCCATCTAAGTTGAAATCGTATGAAACGCCGTTGACATCACGATGATCATATATTTCACCGTCTGCTTTATAATACGCAAAATCTGTCTTTATTTTGAAACCTGATGATGGCAACATACTCAACTTGGCACTTCCAGTATATGAAGCGACACCATTGTGCGGTAGATATGTCGGATTGTGTAAATATTCTCCTGCAGTGAAGAATGTATATTTTTTTGAATTCATCCCCGGAAGAGGCCCAGACAATGTAAACGAACCAGAACGATTACCGATTCGCTTGAGATTGCCCCATTCCCCAACCGTTACATCATAAGGATGAGTCATGCCTTCATAGAATTTGGCAGAACCATGATATTGTGCTCCCCCTTCACGAGAAACGGCATTGACAATGCCTGAAAGAGCTTCACCATACTCAGATGAAAAACCGCCCGAGGTCAACGATAGCTCTTCTAACGCAAGCGGGACAATATGCATCCCAACATTAGAAGCAAACGGGTCCTGAACATTGTAGCCATCATAATAATAGGTTACCTGTCCAGAGCGTCCACCTCGTACATGTAGGTTTCTATCACGACCAATGACAACACCTGGATACGTTGTTAGCACTTCTTGGACACTAATAATGTTAGGAAGTGTTTGGAGTTGTTCAGCCGTGAAAATGACTTTTGACGCTGTTTGATCGCGTTGAATAACAGGATTGTTTGCTCTGACAACAATCGCCTTTTCCAACTCTACGGGAGCTTCTTTCAGACCGAAATCTTGTGGAGTAGTCAAATCGACCAGAACTCTCACACCTGTCTTGACAACTTTCTCATAGCCAAGAAACGAAACCGAAATATCGTAGCTTCCGGAGGGTATATTCATTATGAAATACTCTCCATCCACATCTGTTGTCGTTCCTATTTCTGTGCCAACCACCTGAATGGTTGCTCCAACAATAGGCTCTCCGGTGATTTCATCAACTACCATCCCGGATATCTTTCCTGTGACTGAAGCCAAAGCATTTGATGTAGCAACAACTATGAAAAGAGACCAACAGATAAGCAAAAGTTTCAACCGATAAGACAAGATGTATCCTCCTGAAATATCAAATAATATTCTGTTCTTTACCATTATGAAAAATGAGAACCATACTAACAATTCTCACACCTTCTCTGAGGTGTCGTCTATAATTATCGGTCAGGGAGTTGAAACCTTAACAAATGAAACAATGAAACATTTGGTGAAAAATGTAAGAAAATTCACATAATAGAATCCAACAAATGCCCCCCAGAATCCTCATGAATTGAAGAAAACCGCCGATAGACATGACTGATAAAGAACACATGCCATATCATGATTTGACGCTAGGTTTCATCTTGTGTAATGAGCACGTTATATATGGAGTAATCTGATTAGTCGATGAAAAGCAAACGGCACATATCTGCTATTCTCATGCTCATTTTGGTTTTAGGGGCTGTTCTGACTCCTTCAATCGTTCTGGCACAGACTAATATTGCCGTTTTCATGTCAGATTCTCTCACTTCAACAATGCGTACTTTGCGCGGTGCACGCAAAGTAGTGATGAGATCAAATTCAAACATTAAATTCCACACATTTCTTGTTGGTAATGGTGCCGAAAGTGATAGTGTCGCGATTGCCGAAACCCGTTATTTGCACTCTAAGCTTGTGATGACCCTTGGTAGTTCAGCGACTCAGATTGCGAAAGATAATTTCAAGGATATTCCTATCGTCTTTGCTGGTGTAATGTATCCTGAACTATCAGGATTTGTAAAATCGAATGAAAAACCGGGTGGTAATATTACAGGGGCCTCATTGGATATTCCTGTAGAAGTCCAATTCAAATATTTCAAACGAATCCTCCCCTATATGAATCGCGTCGGTATTCTCTATACACAAGCAACTGAAGGGTTGGTCGAACCAGCGGCCAAAATAGCTAAAGCTCTTGGTATGAAGCTCATTGCCGTACAGGTTCGTTCTGAAAAAGATTTACCCTCAGCATTAGATTCTCTGGCTAAAAATACTGACGGAATATGGTCAGTAGCCGACCCCGAACTTTTCAATCCACAAGCAACACGATATATCCTTCTTAATACAATAAGAAAAGGGATACCCTTTATGGGCTTTTCCCGTAATGTAGTCGAATCCGGGGCACTCTTCGCTTTAGACTTTGACTACAAAGCAATTGGACGACAAGCAGGTGGAATTGTAAACAAAGTTCTCTCTGGTCGTTCTCCTGCAAAAATCCCAGTGTCTACTGCTGATGTTATCTGGTTCCACTATAATGAAAAAACAGCAGGATACATTAAAGTCACAATACCCGAAGAACTTGTAGCCATTGCAAAGGCGGTGTACAGATGAGTCCGCTTGATAGAATGAAAGGGCTACAACTTCGTACGAAGTTCGTAATACCAATATCATTGTTATTGATCTTATGTGTCACCTTGATTACAGGCTATCTGATCAAACAACAAGCAGATGGATATCGTCGAGAATTAGAGACGAGTGGTGAAACAATGATTCATATCATCGCTCTCAATGCTGAAAGTGGTGTTCTTTTTGAATCAAAGTATGAGCTTGATCAACTGCTGGCAACAAGCATAGGATTCGATGCCGTCACCTATGCCGCCATATATAACAATGAAGGGAAACTTCTCTCAGAAGTCGGTGATTGGGATGAATCGACCTTAAGAATCAAAAAAGCTATGGAAACTGCTGATTTCGGGCAGACCAAAGAGCTTGACTATTATATCGAAAATGAAGAAGGGGAAGAATTCTTTGAATTGAATTACCCTGTTGTTCATCGTAAAGAAAAAATCAGCAGAGAGAACCTTGGTATTTCCGCAGGGCTCAATAACTTCACAACATCCGAATATATAACAGAAGATATCGGAACTGTACGGCTCGTTCTGTCACTTCACTCAGTAAACTTGGCTATTAACGAGGCTCAGAATACAGCTATTTTATTGACGCTCTTGCTCTTGATTATCATGATAGTAGTGCTCAACATGGTAGTCCGCTTCATCACAAAACCAGTCAATCTGCTCGTAGATATTACTGATCAGGTCAGTCGAGGCGATCTAACGCAACGAGTCGCAATCGATCAGCAGGATGAAATAGGACATCTGGCTAATACATTCAACAAAATGATCGAATCATTACAGCAATCACGCAATGAAATCGAAGAATATAACCATACACTCGAAGAGAAGATCATTGAACGATCAATTGCCCTTGAAGATGCTCAATCACAGCTTATACAGTCAGAAAAAATGAGTGCAATCGGACAGTTGGCCGCAGGAGTAGCACACGAACTCAATAATCCTCTCGGAGGAATTCTTGGCTATGCTCAATTTGCACTTGAAAAAATGAATAGATCGGTCGAAGAAAATGGTCCTGATAAAGAGATGGTAAAATATATCAGGTATCTGATCGATATTGAAACACAGGCCAGACGCTGTAAGAACATTGTGCAAAACCTTCTCAGATTCTCACGTGCATCACATACAACTGAGATGGAGCCAACTGATGTCAATATTGTCATACAAGATACATGCACGTTTATAGAACATCAATTGCATATGAATCAAATCACCCTCAAGTTAGATCTGGTTGAAAATCTTCCTCTCCTACAAGCCAATGCAAGTCAACTACAACAGGTCTTTACGAATCTGATTATCAATGCTATGCATGCATCTCCACCAAATTCACAGATATTAATCACCTCACAATTCAGTCCTGAAGTTGGTGAATTTGCGGGAGCAGTCGAATTACAATTCATTGATCAAGGGTGCGGTATTCCTGACGAATTGAAGAATAAGATTTTTGAACCATTCTTTACAACAAAAGAAGTTGGTAAAGGAACAGGGCTGGGACTATCAGTCAGCTATGGTATCATCAAGGAACATGGCGGAGAAGTCCGAATTGAATCTACTGTTGGAGAAGGAACAACATTTATCATCATTTTCCCTGTTCAGAAAGCCATAGCTGAAACCGATAAAACAACCAAGAGACTTAGCACTCCATAACAAAAAGATTGTTACACGTATGGCCGACTCTGACAAAAAATCAGTACTCATCGTTGATGATGAAGAAATTATCCGCAGTTTTCTCTATGAAGTTCTCAGCGAAGACTATAACGTCACGTTGGCTACTGATGGAGATGAAGCAATTGACAAACTTGGAGCAAACAAGTACGACCTCATTATAACCGATTTGAAAATGCCAAGAGTTTCGGGTGAAGAGGTTGTCAAATTTGCCTGTGAAAGTGACCCTGACTACAAAGTCATTGTCATTTCAGGCTTCTCCAGTTTGTATACAGTCAGTCAATCTATCAACAACGGCGCTTGCGCTTTTCTTTCAAAGCCATTTTCAATCAAAGAACTAAAACAAACCGTCTCTAACGCTTTACCCGCCTAAGGTAGTTGTATGGCTAGAATTCTCATCATAGACGATTCTGCGGTTATCCGTGAACTACTGCAAGAGTACTTGACCGATAATGGCCACACAGTTGAACTCGCAACCGATGGTCAAATCGGAATCGATAAGGCACTAGAAAAAGATTATGATATAATCTTCTGTGATATACATATGCCGAGAAAGAATGGGTACCAGGTATTCTCAGAGGTAAATACCTCAAAGCCTGGCGTGAATTTTATCGTAACCGACTCTCTCCCCGACCATCTAGCTGAAATGGCACAAAGAGACGGAGCCTATACGTGCTTAATCAAACCATTCAATCTCAACGAAGTTAAGAACACGATTTCAGCAATTCTCAATCGTGAGAAACAACATGAATGACACAGATCTGTCCCACTATCGAATTATTGCTGTTGATGATGAGCCAGTAGTTCTCTCTCTCTTGACTGATATGCTCGAAGATGAAGGGTATGTAGTCGAGACCGCTCCTGGAGGCAAAGAAGCCCTCGAATTGTTGAAACAGGAAAAAACTCATCTCATGATTACTGATGTACGAATGCCAGAAATGGATGGAATCGAATTAGTTCGACGGGCAAGAGATTACGACTCCGAGATCGGTTTTATTTTTATGACAGGATACGCTGATCTCAATTCTGCAAAGGATGCCATCAAACAGGGTGCCTATGACTACATTCTGAAACCATTTGAGATTTCTGAAATACGGCAATCGGTCCACAAGGCTATTACAAAGATCGAACAGGAGTCACTCGGTCGAAAATCCGGTCAGCAACTTGAAGAACTCTCAAGCCTTAACGAACTCCTACTCACCGCAGGAGACAGGCAGTCTGTATGTACTGTATCCTTGAAGTTTGCAATGATGCATCGTCATGCCGAACAGGGAGCTATCCTCTATTGGGATAGAAATAGATCCGCATGTAATATGATTATGCTTGATGGACAAAAGACTGATGATAGATCGATACACAATGAGATGATGACAAAGGCTTTGACAAATGTTGATCAACTTGACTTTACTCAACCTAAAATAGTCTCATCCATTGAAGAACATCCGCTCCTGCCCATTTGTCCCGATCCGACTATGGCTAAAGATCTCATGCCACCGTGGTTTGACGGGTCAAGTCCTATCATAGTAATCCCAATTCGTCGATCCGATTCACTCTATGGTGTACTAATGATTGGCAGTTCAGACAAAACAATGACATTTGACAGTTCAGACATAAAACTCATGACACTCGCAGCCAATCAGCTCGCCCTTTCTCTGGAGAACCTCTTCTTACTGGAAGAATCACAAACTGCTTACACCAGACTGAAAGAACTGCAAGATGAAACGATTCAACTTGAAAAGATGGCTTCTCGTGGAGAGATGTCTGCAGAAATCGGTCATGAACTAAACAATTTCCTTGGTGTTGTTGCAGGAAACATCTCACTAGTTGAGGTCAATCTGAAAAAACAACAAATGGATAAAGTCGATAAGTCGATGCGAGTCATCAATGATAACATAAAACGTATGACAGCATTTACTGCAAACCTGATGGATCTCAAACCGGTAGCATCCCATAAGGAAATACAAAGATTTGATTCACTCATAGCAGAAGTTGTCGATTATCTCAGACCTCAAAAAAGATTCAACGGAGTAGAAATCGACTTGATTGCACCTGAACAACCTATCCCGTTCGATTTTGATTCAACTCATATACAACAATTACTCTATAACCTCTTCAATAATGCCGCCGACGCCACAATAGGCCGACCGGAACGTCGAATACAGGTACAAACACAAGTTGATCAAGAGAAATCAGTATTTACTGTAACAATATCAGATACTGGAATAGGTGTTTCAGACGAGCTTGCCTCAAAAATGTTCTGTGATAAATTTACAACCAAAGATACTGGTCATGGTTTCGGGCTACTTGTCTGCAGACGTATAGTAGATAATCATGGTGGCAAAATCAGCGTGGAATCTACTCCCGGTGAAGGTACTTCGATCAGTGTAGAGTTTCCTCTGGCAACAATGCCCAACGAACAGCCAGAACTCAGCTATTCCTGATCTGTCCTCTCCCCCATCAATGAAAAACTTCCTACACTTTTCTAAATTGACGGCTTCCTCTTTGCGTAATTTCCTCCCCCTTTGCACATAGTGGGCAATCACGCTCTTCCCAACTGGAAGCTGACACAGTTGTCAACGATTCGGTAGGATATTTAAACTGTACTCCCCCGCCTGACCGATCAAGCATTAAACGGATACCAACAATATCTGCCTTATACGATTCAACCAACTCTATCACTTCGACAATTGATCGTCCCGTTGTTAGCACATCATCAACGATCGCAACTTTCTGTCCTTCCGCTAACGAGAAACCGCGTTTGAAGATCCTGCCAGACTCTCCCGGCTCAGCATAGATTGACTCAACCCCTAAATACCTCGCTACATCGTACGCCAAAATAATCCCGCCCGTAGTAGGCCCCACTACAGTTGTAATACCGAGGTTTGCGAGTGATACAGCTATTTGTTCACACAACTTCGTACAAATTGTCGGCTGTTTCAGCAGAGTAAACTTCTCATAATACACATCAGAATGCCTTCCCGATGTGAGCTTAAAGTGCCCCGTTAACAGGGCATTTGAATCTTTGAATAGTTGCAGGATCTCTTCAGATGTCATATCTCCTCCGTAAGAATGGCTACCGCGGCGGCGTGTGATCTCTCATGTGTTATTGACAGCAGACAGATAATCTTTCCTAGTTTCTCGCTGATATCGTCAGGGAATCGTACTTCAGGTCTGCCAGTTGGATCATTGACAATATCAAGACTGGAAAGTGCAGGCTTCTCAGTAATTCTAAAGCCAATCGCTTTTATGATCGCCTCTTTGGCCGCAAACCTCCCTGCAACAAACATCTCACAATCCTTGCGGTGTTCAAGAAGCTCAAGTTCAGCAGGCGAAAGGATCCGCCTGAGGAACTTATGATCGTACCGTTTGATATCGTTCGAAATCCGATTGACATCAACAATATCAAGACCTATCGCATGTATCATACTCTACCATTATCTGTTTCAATTCGAATTGAACATACACAAAACGACAGAATTCAGCAACGGACAAAAAACATTTGTTGTTTCAAGAAAAAGCAGTATTTTACGGCAAATAAATGGAGAGAGAATTCATTGAAAACCCTTACAATTTTCTAATGAAGGTTGTCTCTTCAGCACTGCGTAAACGCCGTGACCGCTGTCAACAGCGATAGCGAATACTATAATGTGCGAAGTGGCTGTGAAAACCCTTTACCGTACTAACGGTAAGGTTTTTCAATACCATTTCTCTCTCCAAAATAATAACCCGCTGAACGGCGGGTTTATTGTAGGGAAACTTTTGAAAACTACGACTCAGACTTCATCCGCTTGAGCATCTGACTCAACTCAGTCGGGACAAACATATCTTTGAGGACTTGTTCATAATCAAGAATATCCCCTGTTGGACAAACAGTAACAAAGAAACAATCCTCACCGGTGGAAACAAAGTATAACCGATCGCGCTTCACTTCGTATACCCCTTGTTCACGTCTATTCTCATCACCTGAATACAAAGGGAATATCTCTACTAACTCTTGAAGCGACTTTGCAACTTTCTTAAATAGCTTTGTGAATTGAATACGTGACGCATCGGTTTTGAACTCCCCATCAGGATTCAGTAAGAAAAGATATTCAAATCCGTCAAGTGTACTCAGCATCTCTTTTATAGAAATAGGTGCTGGCTCATCCTTTTGTTCTATTGACGAAACTGTCGGATATGCTTTCGTCGGTCTCTCCTGCTGAGGAGATAACACGTCCTCTGTTTTATTCAGGACTATCTCTTCAGCAACAGGTTTCTTCGGCTCTCCAGCTTCAACTATGCTTTCCGACAACAAATCATTGCTTACAGGATCAAAATCAAGTTCGTCTGTCCCCAACTTCGAAAGACCGCTCTTTTTCGTCTGCCCCACAATTCGAATATGCTGTTTTTGAATACGATCCTGAACTTCATTTTGTTCTTCAATACTTCCAATGACCTGTTGGAGCTTCTGTTCCTGCTTGTCAACTACCTGACCGTTTAGAATAATAGATGTAGTTATTCTTGGATATGGACGATGTGCATACTCGGTCTGAATCTGAAACGATCCTTCATCACGGTGCACTATAGATGTTCGACCTGCAGGAATGTACGTTGGCATACTTTTTCTTCCATACCTCTTCTACATTAGTGAGCAATATTCGTCAACAACAGGATCACGTCAAGACTCAATAGCAAAATCTACAGTAAGACTGCCATATCGTATGATCTCGGACAGAGTATTGCTTATTGTGATATTATCGGCATTATTAACAGGTGGAATAACCGCAAGATGGACAGGAGAAACATCCCGACGACAATATCATTGCTCCATGACACTCAGGACAAACTTCAAGTCCGTCAATAGTAGGTTTCGACTCAGACTGTTTACTCCCGAAATGCCTGTATAAAATTTGCGCAATTGCATCGGGAATAGAATGGATCCTCGCACCATTGGAAAACGTCTGACTTGATCCTCCAATTCCACGCAATTGTTTGATCACATCATCAACAGACAGACCGGACCGTAAAGACAAAGAGATAAGCCGACAGATAGCTTCTGTATCAGCCATCGTCGTATAACCTGACTTTCCTATATGTGCAAAGACCTCAAAAGGAAGGTTATCTTTGATATTGACCGTCACATAAAGATTGCCATAACCTGTACGTACTTTTTCAGTAAAACCGCTGAGGATCTCGGGACGTTCCTGCATCGCAACCGCCCTACGCTCTGCTTTTTCATCGGTTGACAAAACTTGATTTGGTCGAGAATTATTACGATAAATCGTCACACCCTTGCAACCTAGCTCATAGGATAATATGAAGGCAGTTCGAACATCATCGACAGTCGCTGTTTCAGGCAAGTTTATCGTCTTTGAAACAGATGAATCACAATGTTTCTGGAACTGTGCTTGCATTCGCACATGATCTTCAGGAGAAATATCAGATGCTGTCTTAAACAATAACTTGATATGATCAGGGATAACACTAATTGACGAAAGCGATTGGCATGAGGTAATCTCTTGAACCAATTCAGGCGTATAATACTCTTCACCACTGAGCAATTTCTCAAAGAACGGATTCATCTCAGTCAATTTCGTCCCATCGAGAACATTCCGTGTAAAGGCAATTGCAAAATATGGCTCTATCCCTGATGAACATGATGCAATGATTGAAATCGTTCCAGTCGGAGCGACTGTTGTAACAGTAGCATTTCTCATAGAAATATTCTGCTGAGCATACACCGACCCTTCCCAATTCGGAAATCGACCACGAATCTTGGCAAGTTCTGATGATTGTTTGCAGGCTTCAGAATGCACAAAAGACATTACCTTCTCAGCTAGGGCCATTGCCTGTTCAGAGTCGTATGCAAAACGAAGCTTCACCAACATATCAGCCCAGCCCATCACACCAAGCCCGATACGTCGATTTCTCTTACTCTGATTATCAATTTCTTCAATGGGATAGCTGTTTTGATCGATAACATTATCAAGAAAATGCACTGCTGTATGAACTGTTTGTGCCAATCGAGTCCAGTCTATTAAGTTATCAGCAGACTCTATAGTATAGTTATCAGGAAGTTGGTCAGGGACAAACCTCCCAAGGTTGATCGAACCTAAGTTGCATGAGTCATACGGTGGCAACGGTTGTTCCCCGCACGGATTGGTTGCTTCTATTGTTTCGCTTGGAGAGGTCGGATTTTTTTGATTCATCCGATCAATAAAAATAATCCCCGGTTCACCTGTTCCCCATGCCTGCTTGACAATCTTATCGAAAACTTCGTTGGCACTGAGCTTCATCTCTTTTTTGTTTATACTGTATGGTGTCCCCGTTCTCGGATCGATCAAAGAATATGATCCATTGTTTTTCAACGCCTGCATAAAATTGTCAGTTATTGCAACAGAAATATTGAAATTCGTAATTTCACTGGTATTCTCTTTACATGAAATAAATTCGAGAATATCAGGATGATCCACCCGAAGTATTCCCATATTGGCACCGCGTCTGGTCCCCCCCTGCCTGACAGCATAAGTAGAA
This sequence comes from Candidatus Zixiibacteriota bacterium, assembly GCA_024277795.1. GTDB lineage: Bacteria > Zixibacteria > MSB-5A5 > GN15 > FEB-12 > JAJRUL01. Next base: position 4,351 of record JAJRUL010000072.1, on the reverse strand, counting down.
GCATCATAGACTTTCATAAACGAAACGGGGCCGGATGCAACCCCCGAAGTCGAAGCGACAATCGAATTACGCGGGCGAAGACGTGAAAATGAAAAACCGGTCCCTCCGCCAGACTTATGTATCAAAGCGGCGTGTTTATTCGTCTCAAAGATCTCCTCCATCGAATCATCAACGGGAAGAACAAAACAGGCCGAAAGCTGTCCTGACTCCCGCCCGGCATTCATCAAAGTGGGTGAATTAGGAATGAATTCAAACGAGGCCATCAGGTCAAAAAAACTCTGAGCAGTCTGCTCAACAGCCGTATCATCAGCACCATATGCACGATCTGCTTCTGCTATACAATTAGCAACACGAACAAACAGTTCGGTAGGAGTTTCAATTATATGCCCCTCTTGATCTTTGCGCAGATAACGCCGTTCCAAAACTGCAAGAGCATTTTTACTGAATGATATCTCTCTGATTTCCATTGATATGTATAACTCCTATTGTATTGTTCAATAATATAATCGACTAACAACCAACGACCTATTATTTATAACACACAAAACCATCGGATGGCTATCACATATATCGAATGTATTCAAAGTCTCTCTTATTTTATACAAAATAGCAGGTCTTGCGAACAGAGCGAAGCAATCTCTGGTGGAATAACACCTGTTGAATTTAACAAAAACTGTCCACGAATTACTTGACTTATACAGCGATGACGAGAACCAATTATTGCAAAGTTGCAATAGTTTTTCAATACTCCCGCATACTAAAATGATTATGTCGTCATACTATACTGATCTGAATCAATAAAAAGATACGGACGCCATTGCTCGGCAACTCCGTAATATCTTTGAATAAAGTTGATGTATGTTGGCCTTGTCGGTTTTCTTCTCAATGTCATACCTGCACGCTCAGGAGTCAGATCTCCTTTCTTGTTGTTACAGCGAGTACAAGCGGCTACAAGATTTGTCCAAACATCTTTCCCCCCACGTTTTCGTGGGATAACATGATCAACAGTCATAGTTCCTTTTTTTGTCCCACAGTATTGACACTGATGGTTGTCGCGTGTCATGATATTCTTACGGGAGAGCATAATGCGTTTATATGGAACATGACGATACTGCCAAAGCCGGACAACCGACGGAAGTGCATAACTAGTACGCACTGTATGTACACGAACCCCATCAGCCCTTGAAATCATCTCAGCCTTACCCTGAAACAAAAGTACAATAGCCCGTCGAGCGGAACATACCGACAGTGGTTCATAGTTCTGATTCAATAAAAGAACACGTTGATCGACAATCATAATGTCATTCCTGCCACTGCAATACCAGTAGCGGTTCTGTTTTAGTTTCCCCTTTGATGGTGAGTAGTCGGAGAAACGTGACAACAGCTTGAAACATAGCGTGCTAATGAGATTCGGTCAAATAGTTTTTCGACAGATATAATAGACTTACAGTACGACAATCAATGTGTAGAGTTTTATTACTCGCCGTGCATCTCTTTTTCGATATTATACTTTTTGATCTTATCGAAGAGTGTTGTATAGTCAATTTTGAGTATACGTGCAGTTTGCCTTTTGTTCCCACGTGCCTCTTTGAGAACGCGAATAATTGTCCCCTTCTCAGCTTTCATCTGAGCATGAGCACCGATCTCCTTCAGTCCCGCTCCATCACGCAGTTGAATCTCATCTGCACGTTTTAATCGAATAGCAAGGTGATCAGGAGTTATCTTCTTCCCTTCCGAAAGAATAATCGCACGCTCAATAGTATTTTCCAGTTCACGAACATTCCCCGGCCAATGATACTTCTGAAGTAATGCCAATGCTTGTTTCGAAACAGACTTCGGTTGCTTTTTCAAGTCAACGCAATACTTATGAACAAAGTGCTCAACCAAGACTTCAATATCATCGGGACGCTCCCGTAAAGGAGGTATGGCAATAGGGAAAACTGAGAGTCGATAAAACAGATCTTCGCGGAATTTCTTAGCTGCAATCAGTTCCTGTAAATCATTATTTGAAGCGGCAATAACTCGCACATCAACTTCAATCTGTTTCGTTCCGCCTAAACGTTCAAATGTCTTTTGTTGCAGGACACGAAGTAGTTTCGCCTGAAGAGTAATATCCAAATCACCGATTTCATCAAGAAAAATTGTCCCTGTATCGGCTATTTCAAACTTACCCATCTTCCGCACATTTGCTCCGGTAAACGCTCCCTTTTCTGAGCCAAACAATTCGTTTTCAAGCAATTCACCGGGGATTGCGGCACAATTGATAGTTATATACGGTCGATCTTTACGGTTAGATACTGAATGGATTGCTCGCGCAAAAAGTTCTTTACCTGTTCCCGATTCCCCCTGCAACAACACAGAAGCATCCGACTTAGCAACCTTTTGAATTAACCCGCATATTTCCTGAATCCCTTTACTCTTACCAACAATATCAGCGAACCCATGCCCCGAAAACAGCTCCTCACGAAGCAAACTGTTTTCTGCCACAAGACGACGGTTCTCTAAGGCACGGTTTATCAAAACGCAAAGATGATCAGTATCAAACGGCTTTGTAATAAAATCATAGGCACCATTTTTCATCGCTGAAACTGCATCTTCAATCGTACCATACGCTGTCATCAGAATCACTGATGTATCAGCATCAATATCTTTGATACCTGAAAGAACCTCAAGTCCACTGAGATCAGGCATCTTCAAATCTGTTAAGACAAGATCATATGATTTATTAGAAGCTAATTCGAGTGCCCGACGACCATTAGTTGCTGAATCAACACGATGGCCCTCTTCTACCAATGTTTCCGTGAGCATATTACGCATAGAGTCTTTGTCATCGACTACAAGAATAGTTGGCATGGTTACCTCAGTATAATTCCTCTGTTTCTACCTGCCTGAAGTTATTCGGGCTGTCTATCGCTATATCGGCTGATTTCGCAACGATTTAAGGAAAAACAGATAAAATAGGAGACTCTACGAGGATTAGCTCCCTGCTGGTTCAAGAAGAAACAGTAGTTATTTGACTAGCCAGACCATCTTCATCTCGCCACAAGCACGAGATCGCAACATAAGAGGGCCATCATACCTATTGAGAAGCTCAACTGAAGGAGTCAGTTTATACCACCCTTTGGGCATCTGCTTTGCAATCAGCGGAAGAAGAATATCCTGATGAGTACCACGGTGGAGATTGACTGAAACAAAACAGCTCTGTTCTGATACCTCAAACTCTAAAGATGCAATTCGATCCTTGCTCATAGGTGTTTCAGTCTGAGTATATATTGAATCAACCCAATCAGATCTAATCAGAATAAACAATGAATCTGTCATGATCATCTTCGGCTCAGCCCATACCAACTCCCAATACCCTGAGGGAACAATAGGTTGGTCATACACGGTCTTGGGCATCCCTCCGCATCCGAAAAATGATAACATCACAGTAGAGATAGAAATGAGAAACAGTAAACCAATGATTTTTTTTGTCATGGGATATAGGTCACTTCTTTTCTGTACTCATAATCGCCTACTAACAGCTTAATAATATAGTTACCACGATATGGTACAGTAGCAGGTCTCCATTCAAGCAGATGCCTCCCTTTGTTCAAAAGTGAATCGACACACACTTGATTAAACTGACGACCTCTCCCGTTGCAAATTAACATTGTAACGTTAGCAGAATCAGCTTTAAGATATAGCTCAATAGCAAATGTACGGGTAGTATCCGGTTGACTAACACTGGAGTGTTCTTCCCAAAATGAATATTGCACTTCCAATATGCCTTTGCTAATCTTGTGGCAATTATCTACAATATATTGATACTGCCCTGATGGTACACGCTCCCCCGCATCATCCCTCTTATCCCAATAAAAATTGTAATATCCGCGAGAAGGCAAATAATCAACCAAGTGTCGAACAACCGTATTGCTATCATCAAGGATATTGATCGTGAGACGGCATCTGCTATCTCGCTCTATCCCTACCCAGATACGTACTCGCTCGGCATCAAGCGTATCAAGTGGTGGTTGTTGAAGCCCTGATATTGTCTGAGCGTGAAGTTGATTGGATGCAAACGGTAGCACCAATAGTAATGCAATCAACAGGATCGGAAATTGAATAATCTTTTTGTTCATCTCTTTTTGTACATGTATTTCGTTCAAAGGTTGACTAAGAATAGATCCTACGGTTTACATCTCCGACAACCTGAAAGGCCATCATAATACGGATCAAGACGATTCTCAAACGTAATCTGTCTGGATTTTGGGGTGCGCGCAATATTGTTACAACCAGGACGATGGAATCTAAATGATCCTTTTACAGCAACATAATAATCTTCAGCTACAGGATCGACACTCCAAAGACC
>JAJRUL010000071.1 GCA_024277795.1 Candidatus Zixiibacteriota bacterium | reverse complement strand
TGGTTCTTGAAAACACCCACCACTAATTTAGCCAAAGCTGAGCGCATTTTAAAAGGCGTGGCGATCTGGTTAGATGCTGATAAAACTATGACAAGTGATCAGATTCTACGCTTACCAGGAAGCAAAAACAGCAAACCTAATGTCAATGCAATGTGTTCAGTGTTGATGGAAAACAATCAGGAGTATGAGTTAGATGACTTTCTTGCCTACTTGATTTTCACCTCATCTATCAAAGTAAAACCTCCTTCGCCACCACAAAGAAAGACGAGAAGACATCGATGCAAAGCAAAACACAAAACATCTTCGAGCCAAACACTCAATACTGGCTTATCTCAAGCTGTTCTGGCTGAATTAGAACGAAACTATGGCGCAACCCCAACAGAAAAAGGGTGGTATGCGTGCTACTGCCCTTTTGGACACAGGCAAGATCGTCGTCCAGGTGACCATGCCTACTACCATCCCGATAAAGGGTTATTTAACTGTTTTGGTCGTCATGGGCAACACTTGATTCATTCGATTGCCACTCAAATTAACATAGATGTCAATGTGTTTGGTGGTATCTATACAACCGACAATTCGTAACTGAAAGGAAAAGCAATGACCAACACAACCCAGCAACCTCAACCTACTGTAATCACAATTGTACTTCCAGCAGCAGGACAGGATAAACTTGCCTCCCTTGCTGTGAAACAAGGTGATTTAGGATATATCTCGACCTTCACTTATGAGGACTTCGCTACGATCTGCCGCGCCTTAAATATTGGCTTAGGCAGTTTTAATACAGTCAAAGCAAATCCACCAAGCGATGTTGAATCTGCTAAGAAGACGGTGAAACCAAAATCGAAGGCGAACAAGAAGAAAAAAGCAATACCTGCCAAGAAAGATAAATCCGCAGGTAAGCCCCCTTATCATCTCCTCGATGCGTCAGGCAAACGGCGTGAATTAATGATAATGACTGACCCCTTTGATGTCACTGAGAAGTGTATGAAGAACAAAAAAATGGTCTTCAAAGACCTTGCTCACGCTGAAGAAATCGCTCAGATGCTGGTCGATGCAGGTGAGAAAACGATCATGATTGTCTTCAAGAATGGCAAAACGGCGAAGGTTATTGGTGAAGATACAACTTCGACGGTTAAGAGTGATGTCGTATCCGACGATGTTGCCACATCTGATACCGATGACGAAGCAGAAACAAGCGAGTACCCAGATAGCATCGAGGGTGAAACCCAAGAAGTACTCTATGATCATCTGGAAGATGTTGAACAGGTTCTTGTGATTGATAGCGAGGTTCAGAAAATGAAGAAGCATGACTGGACAAACAATCTTATCAAACAACGCGAGGTTAAAGCTATGATTCACAAGCATGTTGATGAGGATGATGTTGAAGATATTTACCAAATATTCTTCGATATTGATCATATCGTCAGCGAGTCTGAAACAGATACAAATGCGACAGAAGAGGAGGGGGAGAAACAAGTCGCACTAATTTAATTCCGCATAACAATAGACTGCTAGAGACAGCCTATCCTTAACATAAAACGATAGACCGTATTTAACCATAATCCAACCCTACAGGAGATATTAACCCATTACTGACATAAACCCAAGCAACACAGACGAAACACCTGAAGAAGTAACCACCACTGAAACCGCATTATCGCGTATCTTCAAAATCGGTTCAACTCGTATTGTCGAAGATGATTCTATGAAAGGCATGAGCAACGAACAGGTGCAGGAGACCCTTGCATTCCAATATCCCGAAGTTGCCAACGCAACCATCCACACCACCGAGAAAGATGGTAATTTATACGTCGAGTTTTTGAAAAAACCTGGACGAAAAGGATAAATCATGACTGACCTGACCCAAAGCGTGTAACTTAAAGCATAAAATGTCCGTTTGGACACGTTATGCTTTAAAACGCGGGCGGACAAGACATGGTTTAAGTGGTATATGCCAAAAATCAAATGATAATTTAGATATTTGATAGAGCTATTTTGAGTAAGAACCTACTATCAGTGATCGTTACCCTCTAGTGGTCACTGGTCTACTCCTCATAAAACCACTCAGATTTTCGGACGCTTTATGCTTTAAATTCTAACTTTCGGACAGGATGTGCTTTATGGACAGGATAAATTTACGACGAAATACCTCAAAAAACACTCAATTCGGAAAGGATATGCTTTATGGAAAGGACATTTTATGCTTTACATCACAAAAGCGCACTTTTTAAGGTTTTGAGTGAGGTCAAGCCACTTGAACTAGAGGGGGCGGAGGCATTTAAACAAGCTCAGCGTCCCCAAACAGGTGAATTCTTTCCATCCGTACAAGGTATCGACAAACAAAAAGTGCTGCGTATGGCAATTGAGGTCAAAGAATATACCACTCGTTGTTGGAAAGGCACAAAACGCCTACAAGACCTAAATCCTATCCCTGCCAATGTATATATACCGGAGTTTGGAATCTTATGAACGTTGAAGAATATCTCAATGTCGTTGGTAATCTCAATCTTGCCGTGATGGATGACCCGACAGCGTTATTGGCACTAACAGTTGCATGGCTTGACCCGCTTAGTGTTATTGAGGACCTAGATGACTTAGGTGAAACAGACCTCGCAGATTTTTATTATAGTGGCGATGAGATGGGGGCAGCCCTGCGTGTATCCCGAGATTGCTTTCCTGGTATCTATGCTGAAGCGATCAGCCAGATTCGAGATGGGGTAGGGTATCAGCAAGCCTCTGAATTTATCAGTCGTGAAATCACAGACCAAACAGGCATTCCTATCGACGAATACGAAGAACCCGCTGCTTATGCTTATGGGATTCCGATGCCGTTTTATGGTGCAGAATGGGGTGAAAGTGATTTTATTGAATCGAACCCGCTGTTAACCCAGTTGGTACTTCACCTAGGTGCAAGTCGTGAACAAGTGTATCTATCTGAAATTATTGAATTTTCAGACAAAACTTACAAGATAGCTCATATTGTGTATGCCTCTTTATGGGAGCATTATGACAATCCTGTACATCGTAGCATCATGTGGGCAATTGGACACGCGACTTCGCAAACGGGTAACAGTAGCGTGGATTTTACGCATTCCGAGGGATATGAATGGGAATCTCTACCATGGATGCCCGATGAAGTGGACTTTGCCAGCTCGATTATTCGAGAAGCAGAACAAATCATGACTGAATCTCATGAGGGATTGCTATTGATTGAGAACAATCCGTATATTCGACAGACCTTAATTGACAAGATAGACGAAGCCAAAGCTATCGTTGACCGATTACAGAAGAAAGGAAAAACCCCTAATGACTATATCAGCGAAGAAAATAAAAACCCCTTCGGTCTTCGATGGGACAACTTACACCCAGGCATTGTCGGAGAAACCCCAACTGACACTGAGCGCGTACAGCTTTGGGTGGATGCTGCGTAAATGTAATCCAGAGACAGGTGGGGTTCAAGAATACCCTGTTGACCCTGAACAAATTGCCACCGCTTTAGCAGCCACGATGGAATTTACCACAGGTTTTATCCCCGATGACATCATTTATCACAAACAAGTGGGTATAAAGAAGATCGTGGTCGGGTATCGCAAACAGCAAAAAACAGGCATCTGGCTCGATGGGCACGACGATCCGATTCGTGTTCCCTTACCACATATGATTCTGATGCGGACAACCACAGGTGAGAGCAACCCTGACTATAAAGTGTTTGCCTGTGCCAAACGACCAGAATCCTTAACAGATGAGTTATATCATGCTCCACTTCCTAATATATTCAATGGGGGAGGTATTTGTTGGGGAACGGTTTCCAGAGGCACAAGTTTCAAAGGCATGTCACTTGCAAATGATTGGGAATCGCTTTTAGGCAGTTCTTTTGGAAACCATGCGGTTAGCGGAAAATCCAAGAAACATCGACGTGATATTCGCAAGATGTTATTGGAGTTGAATGAAAATCAACGTCGTCGTGTCTATCCGCGCTCTGATTTAATTCCTGCAAAAACCAATCTAGCAGAGCTACTTGATATTGACGTGGAGGCAGAATCCTGATGCTTACTTTTGATCCTAACCATTACCTGAATGAAGTGATTCTTGTAGGATGCGGAGGAACAGGCGCACAGTGGGCAAATGGCATTGCTCGCATCATACGTATGATGAAGGATACAGGTAAGAGTATCCCGCGTATTAAGTTCGTTGACCCTGATCATTTTGAGGTTAAAAATGTGGGACGACAGTTGGCACAGGATGTTTCCATCGGCGAGAACAAAGCTGTAGAGTTGGCACGTCGCTTTAATATGGCACTGGGGCTTAGTATTGAAGCCATTCCAGAAGCCTTCAACTCTAAAAAACATATGACGCGCAGTAGTGGCACGATTATCTGTGGGGCAGTCGATAATTGGCGCGCAAGACAAGCAATTTCCGAAGCAGATAGTGAAATCTGGATTGATTGCGGTAATGCTCGATATAGCGGACAAGTTGTTATTGGAACAACATCCGATATTGAGGCAATGCAATCGCGGCTCAAGTCAATGGAATCCGATGATACAAAACTGAGTTGGCTACCCAATGCAGCGGCTGTTTATCCTGAATTACTCAAGCCCGACTTAGAAGAAGAACGACTGGCACAGACCTTATCTTGTGCTGAGTTACTGGAACGCTCCCTGCAATCGGCAACTATCAATGGGTTCATGGCAAATATTGCGACGGAGTACCTCCGCAAGATTCTCTACCGTGATCCCATTAAATCTTGGATGACCCACGTCGATACCACGACGTTGAGTATGAGATCTACCCCGATAACAACCCACAACATCGTCGAAAATACCCCAAATCTCTCCCTGTAATTCAATCCCAATCAAACACCCTAATTGAATACGAGAAATAGGAGACTTTATGCAACCCTTTAAATATGTTCCCGAAGGCGAGGATGGACGTGAAAACTATGTCATTCAACGCTTAGCAACCCTTTATGCCAATGCAACAGGGGGTGTCTGGCGTGTAACGCTTGACCAGATTACCTCCACAGCAAATACTGAATGGGCATTGTTCTTGTTGGCAGATGAGAATGACAAAGTAGATGCAAATGCGGAATTTGTGGTTGTTTCTCACACGCTTCTGCCCGAATTACTTCAAATCGCCCAAAACGGGATCGCGGCACAAGACTCCATCCCTGTGATGAG
>JAJRUL010000070.1 GCA_024277795.1 Candidatus Zixiibacteriota bacterium | reverse complement strand
CGCACTTGTTGGAGTATATTATAGCACAATTTGAACCTGATCGGGATTATTCGCTTCAAGAGATAGATAGGATTATCGGAAGGTATCATACCGATCCGTCGACAATCCGTGACGCTTTAGTAGCCAAGACGATGTTGAAACTCAAAGGGACGAGTTTCCGTCGTTTGAGGTCTTTCCGTTTGTCGAGTTAGTGCCATCGGCACTTTTTGTTTACTTTGCTACTCAGCATTATGTTGACTGTGGGATTAAAGATGATCCCGTCCTATGGGTAACTGCTGGATGCCAAATCACGCCAGGCACGACAGAACAGTATGATTGCATATTCCGTCGTGTCAGGCATTACTTTTCTTTGTTTATGTTTATGGGCTAGTTGGTGGTCTTCCCGGGGTGCTTTGATTCTGTCCCATTCCCAATAGCGATTGTACCAATGGATCTGAGAGATTCATTTTGTAGTTGCCGTGCATCTGTGCCGCTCGTCGCATATCGCTATAACGGCGCTGATTGTTTAGGACTGTGATGAGCTTTCTAAAGCTGTAAACAGAGTTTGCATTGGCTTCAAATGCAGACCAGAGAAGCGAAAGACCTTCATCGATCAATGCCTGATCATCATTACGCATGCCCAACTCTACCTTTGCAACACCCAAATCTTGTTCGTAAACGAGATTCTCTTTGTTCGATTCATGGAAAGCAGTCAAGGTATCGTGCAATTGCTGAATCAGTTGATCGGCTTTGGTTGTATCCCCCCGAGTCATATATATGTCTGAGAGGAGTAAATACGATTGCCAGTATTCAGGGTATGAATCAATCAGATGTTGGGCTAAGTTCATAGCTCGTGTAGTATCTCCAGACTGCAACAGCTCATCGAACAGTCGAACTCCAGTAACACCATAGCCCAAGAAAACACCAGTCGCATTTTCGTCACGATAGACTTCAGAGTTTTCGAACCCACCAAATCTATATACATTCATAAACAGATTGTAGCTCGACTCAACATCGATCTTTCGTTCATTCGGTTCACGGTCAAGACGATATCCCAATCCATTAGCAACTGCGTAATCTCTAAGATTCAATGGAGACTCGGCATAGGGGGGGGAGGTGAAATAGATCGGATCTTTCCAGTTGTTTTCGATAACGATTTCATCAGTCATCATATCTTGAACTCGTACCACTCTGTCGCCAAGTCGAGCTGCTTGCAAATAGGTTTGCCTCTTTCGTGGTTTATCGTAGAATGGTTTCAGAGGGCGTGAGTATGTTACACCGTTACGTTCTTCGACGGGATACCAGAGTATTTGCTCATCAGTAAGCGAAATAGGGACATTGAACTTATTTTTCATCTGCGCAACATACCAATCGGTATTCAGTAGTGAGAGGTTGACTACGCGAACATCGGTTCGATAGCCATATACTTCCTGTATACACCAAATCGGGAATGTATCGTTGTCACCTGACGTAAATAAGATTGCATTCGGTTCACATCCATCGAGCAGGTTGGCAGCATAATTATAAGGAAGGAAGTTTTTCGATCTGTCACATATATGATAATTATGGGCCAAGGAAACTGCGGGAAGGAGAACAAGCAGAGACAGTGCACCAATACCGGCGTATTGTAGTGATGGGTTGTTTTTGGCTAACCATCCTCGTAGTAGATGCATTAATGCTGAAATACCAAGCCCCATAGCTACACCGAAGAACACAAATGCGGGAGTGAAGAAGTAATCTCGATTGCGCACTTCCAGATAGGCATCTCCTGTTCGAGGATCGAATTGGGTACCATCAGCAAAATTCATGTACAAAACAAGTCCGACAGAAGTTAACAGTAAGAGGGTCAGAAATGGCATACCTATTTGTGGTTTCCGTTTGATGATTAAGCCGATTCCGATAAGGCCCAGGATAAAAAACGGAATGAATTGACCACCCGATGAATACTGTTCTTCAAAATATGACCAGAACCCCATGTGTGGATGACGACCTAATTGATTTGACCATTCACCTCTTCGATTAAACATCCTGTCAATCATAGACATCTGACCATATTGCTTTCGGTCAAGATAGTTTACGAAAGTAGTAAAATCTCTAGATGGGTTGTTTTCATCAATTCTCGGATTGTGTGCGGAGCGTATCGGGATAAACAGGTGTACAGAGACACCGATGAAGGCGATCATGACTATCATTAGGCCAGTTTTCCACTGTAGTTGCCATCTATACTTCTTAGCAAGAATAGCTAACACAGTAAGTAACGCCAAAGCGATAGGAAGAGCTTTGAAAAAGGCTGAGAAACTCATCATGACTGCTGAGGCAGCTCCTATACCGATTAGTACTGCCCAGTTAATTTTTTTGTATAGGAGGACTAACATAACAAGCCCTGCTATCATCGAGACAAGATAGAAAAGTCCTGCTCCACCTCGACCGTCAGAGAAGACAATGATGAGGAGGAGTTCCAAGATAATAAATCCTGAAAAAATTGACCAATCTCTTGGGGAGGCATCACGATTTAATAGGAAGAATATTGCACAGACGGGTACAACAAGGTATACCGTCATGTGGATTCCTACTCCTAACATTGCCAGATAGAATGCAAATATCAAGGTGCGAGAAGCGGTCAGAGTTCCTCTTTGTTCAAAGTAGCGTACGGTAAGCCACACGATTGCGACTGATAATGCGAGAGCCATTCCATACACTTCCGCTTCAACTGAGTTTGCCCAGTTAGTTTGGGAAAAAGCTACGAACATACTGCCGGCAAAACCACCAATGTAAGCGATAAACTTATTGAGTCCTTCCTTCTTATCCTTTCCGAAGAAATATCCTACCATTCGAACGGTTAGAAGATAACTGAACATGGCAGTAAAAGAGGATCCGATAACAGAGAGGTAATTGACTCGATAGGAGATATCTTCAACAAAAGGTATCATTGAGAATATTCTTCCGAGAATAACAAAAAGAGGGGTTCCTGGAGGGTGAGGTATACCTAGGGTATACGAGCAAGCAATGAATTCACCGCAATCCCAGTACGAGAATGATCGTTGGACGGTCATTGCATAGATGATAAACGATATAATGAAAACTACAGCCGCAATAATGGCATTTGTTCTGTCGAAAGAGTTTTGTTTATTTCCGGTGAACTGCGTCACTTTTTCCTCCTAAAGGCGTTATCTGGCAAGCCGATACATTGAACAGAGTTCTTTTGCATCATGAAGTCGTAAATATAGCACGAACTGAGGTTCGTACAACCAAAAATTCTACCCTATAGTCGGGTTTTGGATTAATAGTAGGAGTAAATAATGTTTGTTTGGTGTGCTTTTCTTTTTGCCCTGGGGCTTTTGGCCTTCCTTGATTCTATGTTTAACATGGGTGATATCTTCCGCAGAGTCAATTCTGTCCTTTTTATGCTGATCTCACTTGGATTACTGGTGAGAACAACAACCAAAAAGAAGGAAAAAAGGCTTGAAACATACGAAAACAGGATTTTCAACTTAGAAAGACAAATTGAGACTTTTCGGAAAGCCCAGAAGAAATTAGAGAACTATTAACCTATTTTGGTGTCTTCAACCAGTTGCCTGAGTTTTTTCCGTAAGTCAGAGGCAAATGGGTAGTTAGGGTACTTTTCAAGAAGAGTTTTGTAGATTTCCTCTCCTTCTTTGCTACTTTGAACGTCATTTAGTAGGATTTCAGCTTTTAGTTTTTGACCGTAGGGATAATAGTACGATTCGTTGAAATCGTCTGAAAGAGTTTTGATATAACCAAGTGCACCCACCGTATCAAACATTTCAATGCTCATTTCACTCAGCTGAAACAAAGCCATCGGGCTTAGTTCTGGATGGTTTGCAGAAGCAACTGTTTTCAATGAAGCCACAGTAGAGTCGATCATCAGCATCCGTTGAAACTTTCTTGCTTTGACAAAAACATCAAGTAAGGTACTGTCATCAGCAATATCTTCCATCAGTAAAAGCAGTTCTAGTGCATCATTGACATAAAAACCACGTGGGTACTCAACTAGGAGTTTGTTTAATCCTGCTTTTGATGAGTCTATATTTTTTTTGAGGAAGTCAATTTCGGCGAGATAGTAGCTTGCTTCTTCGGTCATATCTTTTGGCAGTCGTGTATTTTTTAGTGCAAGGAATTTTGCTTGTGCTGAGTCCAACTCCCCTTTCCTTAAATAGGCATGTGGCACGCCTTTCATCGCCTTAAAAAACAGTCCCCCTTGTCCTTTGTTGGTCAAGACTGAATCGAATACAGTTAAAGCACGGTCATAATTTTTGATATTATCCAAATAGATATAACCGATTTGAACAGTGGCTTGGAGACGGTCAATGTTGCGAGGGAAACGAGCAATGACTGAATCATATACGGAGATTGCTTTGTCGTACTGGCCGAGTTTTACCAAAAGGTCAGCATACAGGAAATATGTTTCCGCATAAACTGGTGATTTGTCGTAGAGTTGGAGGATTTTCTCTGCCATTTGTACTGCAAGATCATATTGACGGCTGTCGATACAACTCCTTAGGAACTGAAGCAATGATGTTCCTTTAGAACCTTCAAGTGAATCCCGAATCAAAGCATATTCAAATGCTTGTTTGAGCATTTTTTTGTTCAAATATGCATTGGAGAGAACGCGAGCGGCACGTTTGTTTAGAGCTTTGGATGTCTGATTCTTGAGTACTTTTTCGATAGTTGGAAATGTCTCTTCAAACATTAGAAGTGAAAGTATCTTATTCTCCGCCATTGATGCCGTTCGAGATGCATCACGAGATGTGTCTGAGAGTGCAACAAGATACTGGTTGGTTGCTCCAACATAGTCTCCATCGGCTTCAAGCATAACACCTGCTTCATAGGCAAAGAGCGATTGGTCATTCTTACGTTTTCTGATATTGTTTATGAGTGCGACGGTTTCTTTTGTAAGAGAATGGGCAAGCATTGAATTGACAACTATTTTGTATTCATTGACGTTGTCGTTTGCAATCAGATTCATTGCTTGCTTATATGATGTATAGGCACTATCAGTAAATCCCTGTCGTGCTAATGCCTCAGCCAGATAGACATGGTAGATAAATGTTGATGGTGCTCGCTCAATTTGGCGACGAACCATCATTTCGGCTTTTGTATATGTCCCAAGTTGGTTGTAGCAGTTTCTCAATAAATTGTTTATTACAGCGTTGTTTGGATCTGTTTCGTATAACGCCTCAAGAATTGCAACGGCGGTTGGGTAATTCCGAGTACGTATAAAATTCCGAGCAATTTTTACTTTTTCGGCTGTAGTTTGTTGAGGTACCATCTGAAGCCCTGCAGGTGGTTTTTGTGGAGGTTCCGCTGAATGGACTTGCTGTTGGTGTAATCCAGTAATAAGAAATAAGATAAGTAGGAATGTTATTTTCTGTTGCACATGATTTGCAATCATCGTTTAGCCTCAGCTTGCATGAGAACTCTGAAGTATGCTTTAATCTGCTCTTCATATTGAGGGGGGTAATTGTTTCCAAGAAAACGTTGCAATCTATCCTCAATATCAAGACGATCATCAAGTAATTCAGGGGGGAGGTTTCCCGGGACGGCCATGAGCTGTGTTTCAGCAGATGTCGCTTTTCTTTGCTCTGAATAATCTTTTCTTTGCAGTGACCTGCTTGCTTGTAACATTCGTGAATAGACTCGTAGTTGTCGTTGAGTTGTTTCGTCTCCGACATTGCCTGATTGCAGGTCCTCTTCAATCTTTTTCATCTCTTCAGCTATTTGTTCGAGCCGTCCGAGAATCTGGCGTGATTGACCGAATTCTTTTGCGAGTTCTTCCATCGATTTGCGAATTGTCGCCTGTTCACTTGCCAGCCGTTGGAGTTGATTGCGGGAGTCTTGGTTCATTCCTCCAGGGTTCGAACTCGGTTTGTTACACTGCTTCTTTGTTTTTTGATTGAGTGAGTTCTGTTTATTGCACATCGATTCGATCTTCGATGTATTTTTGTCACAACTTCCGCCTTTATTGCATTGACTCTGCTTATCCATCGACTCCATTAAACGCATTGCCGTTTTGTTGAGGTCGCTCATTGCATCCCGTTGCAGTCGTTGTGCTTGTCCTGTTTGTCCAGTATAAAATCCTTCAACTGCCATATTCATTTTTTCTGTTGCTTGGGCAATCAGCATTTGGAGTTCAGCACCAATAAAAGGGGATGACATTGCTAACTCATCAATTCTGTTCTTGAGTCCTGTTGATGCGGAGGCTAGGTTCTGTTCAGAAGTTGCGATATCTTTTAAGACTGCTGATCGCGGTCCTATTGATTTCGCTTTCTCCATGAGGTCTTCCTGATCTTTTGAAAGAGTGTTTGCATCTGCCAAAGCCATGCGCATTGCTCTTTTGTTGTCGCCACTATTTTTACCCCTCATTGCCATCATCTGTTGTTGCATTTCATCGAGCATCTCGGCCAGTTTTTTCGATGCTTTTTTCCCCTGCTTTGAGGCCTGATTTTTCTTCTGTTGTGAAAGAGCATCAGACATTTTCTGCATATTCATATCAGCATCGGTTTTTTCCATAGCTTCAGCAAATTTATCAGCTGATTTGTTGTCTTTCTGTTTCGCTTCGGCCATGAGCTTGCGAAGTTCGTTTACTTCACTTTTGAGTTTTTTTAGGGATTTTTTGAGATCATTTTCACTCTTGCTCAATGAGGGGAGTGATTCTTTCTTACTTTCATCTGTCTTTTGATTTAGCTCATTTTGTTGTTTCAGAAGTTCTTCAGCTTTACGAACCAACGCTTCCATTTTTTGTTCAAGTTGCATTTTTTTAAGCAGAGCCATTGTACGCTCTAATCGTTTAAGCATCTCTTCCTGGCTCATTTGGAAGTCTTCCATTGCCTTTTGGATCTGATTTCGATCCATTTTCTTGAGAGCTTCCATCAGTTTTTTCTGTGCCGCTTTCATCTCAGGAGTGGCGACTTCTTCAAAGAGCTTTTGGATTTGCTCCATTTTTTCAACTATTTTGCGATTCATCATCGCATTGTCTGCCACTTTGTCGACTGATTTGTTCATCTCTCTGGCAAGTTCTTCAATATTCTTAATCAATTCCTGATTCTTTTCAGCGAGAGTTTGCATTTCCTGAGTTTCTTGCCAGTCAGTTTTGAAGGCATCTTTGTTTTTTGCCCTCAGTTTTCTGCTCATGTTTTCAAAACGCTCAGCGAGTTCTCTCCCTTGTTGGAATAATTTTTCAGTATTCGAGAGATGTTCATTTGTAGTTCCTTCGATATCGGCTATCAATTCGTCGAGAGATGGAATGCGAGCGATAAATTGTCGCGTTCTGCTGATCTTTGGACCAGAAATACGATCATTATCAGCAATTTCAAAATAGTAAAGTACATAATCGCCTGGGTAGAGATTCATTGGGTTAAGGTCCCAATCGAAAGAAACATCACCCTCAGTTTTGATCCGTTCAGAGTAGTGGAGTACTGCGACATGTTCTTCGGACTGTTGTCCATGGGAGACTGTTGAGTATTTCAGAACCAATGATGAGAACCCGAAATCATCATAGATTCTTAGAAGAACAGGTAAATACATATCATCGGTTAAGTTGACATCAAACCCGGGGGAGATAACATCAATTGTCGGATATTCATCAGGGATTGCAGTTATGTAGTATTCAATAGGGTCCGGATTTGTTTCACCAAGGTGGTTGGTCAGTTCTATATGATATGATTTTGACTGTTCAATGTGTAGAGAGGTTTCAGCGGTACGACTTGAAACTGTTAGTGGTTGTCGAGAAGAATCAGCATACAACAACTCGGCATTTGTGATAGGGAGATTTGTTTCAAGTTCCATATGTACTCGGCTACCAACGATTGCTGAGAAGGAGCCACTATTTTCATCGATGACAATCGGTTCTAATGAGGTATAATCCGGATAGAAAAGTGATAGCTTTATTCCGCTGACTCTCGGTTTATCAACAACATTTACTTTGGCAACTTCTGTACGTAGGTCTCCCGCAATAACATAATAATCAAAAGATCTGTTAATTTGCCTTAGGGTGACAGCACAACGGGCAGAATCCCGTCCGTCATCAAGGCTATATAAATCAGATTGTAGATCGACTTCCGTTTTTTGCCAACTACCACCAGCCAAACGATGGTGAATAGTCGCTTTTTTGGGGAGTTTTTCTCCTACAAGAACTGCTCCAAAAGAGATATCTCGGTATTTTACCCATTCTGTATTCCCCGGAAATGATCGGATATTGTACCCGAGTGGTGGGGCAATCAGGGCGGTTGGGTTGGAATAGACTTCATATGAGTATGTGAAGATGCCCGGGAGAAGAACAATCAAGAGAATGGCACCGAGAGTTGATATTGCGAAGAGTTTTCCTGAGCGATAAAGTGAAGCAAAATTCAAAGCATCGCGAAAGTCGAGAGTCTCCGCTTCACGTATTGCTTGTTGTTGTGTGGCCTCAATTAACTCTGTAGAGGAACCATGAGTGTGTTGTTGACGTGAAAACTCTACTGCAGCGATCAATCTGCCTTTGAGCATCGGATGTTTTTGTTCTAATCGGATTGCGACTTCATCAATTGAGCCGATGAACAGTTTGTTGGCGGCGGTACTGTAGAAAACAAATAGGGTTGCAATGCCGAGTAGGCTCAGAAGAGTGATCTTTAGGGGTACTGACAGGACAATCACTGTAGCAATGAATGAGAGGGCTATTACACCTAGCGATACAACAGTGATAGTAAGGAGAAGACCAGATACAAAAAACAGGATTCTCTGTTTGAGTAATACATTTTTCAGTTGCCCGATCAAGTTGTGACTTCTGTTGTCCATTCTCACTCCTGAGTGCTATGATTTATATCGAGCCGTCTGCATAATGATCGGCATGTTCGGGTATGACTATTGTCTATTTCTAATATAACAAAGCGTAGGTTAAAATGTTCAAGCCCATCCTGAAAGCCTTCTGTCGCAAATTTTCAGGGTCGTTGTGCACCTGCGGATCTTCCCAGCCATCGCCAATATCTGACTCGACGAGAAAGTACAAGACAACTCGTCCATTGATGATGATTCCATAGCCTCGAGGAGGTTTGTTGTCATGTTCATGGATCTTCGGAGGTCCACCGGGAAAATCATAGAATGAATGGTAGAGAGGGTGATCAAATGGGATATCCACAAGTTGTCGTTCAGGGAATAGTTCCAGTATCTGTTTTTTGAATGTTCGCTCCATACCATACGAGTCATTTACAAAGAGAAATCCTCCCCCTATCAGATAACGACGTAGTCTTTCCTTTTCCTCAGAACTGAATCTGATCAGGCCATGTCCTGTGGCAAAGAGAAAAGGGTAAGTGAACAGATCAGCGTCTGTGATTGCGACTGTGTGTTCTATCGTATCAACAGGGAAATCAGTGTTTTCAGACACATATTTCAGAAAATTCGGGATTGCTGATCCGCCCCAATACCAATCTCCTCCACCAGAGTAGTGTAGTCGTGCAACTTTGATTGCTGAAGGATGTTCCTGCTTTTTCACAGAATAGTTGGTTGCTGG
>JAJRUL010000069.1 GCA_024277795.1 Candidatus Zixiibacteriota bacterium | reverse complement strand
CTTACCGTCAATTACTGTGTATTCAGGCTCAAAGTTCTTATCTACCTGAATGCCGAGTTTAGATTTGGGGAGATCGAAGATGTGACCTACGGTTGCTTTTATTTCAAAGTCTTTACCGAGAAAACGAGCCAGGGTTTTTGATTTTGCAGGTGACTCAATGATGACAAGATTCTTACCCATTAATGTTCCTTATCCGATCTAATGTTCTAACGTTATCTCTATTACATCGAATCGGAGCGCGTAAACTTTATCTCTCCGCGAAGTAAATCATTGAGTGCGACCATCGTAATCTTACGAGAATCAATCTCAATTTCGGGATTTTCTTCCATACGTTCAAGTGCGGCAAGGCGTTTCGAGTTTAGTAAGCGGGCATGTTGCGATGCAATAATAACTGCTTCATAACGATTCAGCCCTAGTTTATCTAAGCCTTCGATTGGTAAATGACGCATCCTTTTCTCCTTATTTCGTAAAACTATAAACCTAAGAGTTCTTTCATTTGTTCCCTGTCCTGAAGTTCAGTACGACAACTATGTGCCCATATTATACTGGAAACTTCGCAAACAGCCTTATTCAGATCATCATTTATGACCACATACTCAAATTCTTCCCATGACTTCATCTCATCAATAGCATTCTTAAACCGTACCTGCAACTGCTCATCAGTCTCAGTCCCCCGAGCAGTCAACCGTGATTTGAGTGCCTCGACATTTGGAGGCTGAATAAATATAGTGATCGCTCCAGGATATTCTTTTTTTAGTGCTTGTGCACCTTTCACATCAACATCAAGCAACATAACACCTCCAGAAGCAAGAGTTTCTTCAAGCGGTTCACGAGGTGTCCCGTAACGATAAAGATGGACACGAAAATGTTCAGCAAACTTATTCTTTAAGACCAGCGACTCAAACTCTTCCGCATCGACAAAGAAATATTCACGACCGTTCTGCTCACTTTCCCGTTTTGTTCTGGTCGTATACGATATTGAGAATCTCCACTCAGAGTTATCTTCTAAGAGCTTCTGGCAAATCGATGTCTTACCTCCTCCTGAAGGAGAGGATATAATGACTATTTTCCCTTTTTGTTGTTGTTTCACGGAAGGTACTCAGCTCATCATTCTACGTTTTGAACCATTTCACGAAGTTTTTCAATCTCTTCTTTCATCGAAATAACCTGAGAAGCGACGCTATTATCATTGCATTTAGAAGCAACAGTATTGGCTTCACGGTTCATCTCCTGTAGGATAAAATTGAGTCGCTTACCAATGGCATCTTTTATCGAAATAGTCTTTCTGAATTGTGCTACATGACTTGCCAAGCGTGTACATTCTTCTGAAAAATCTGAACGTTCAGCAAATAACGCTATCTCCTGCTCAATCCGACCAGGGTCAACAGCTTGTTTTCCGAGCAAATCATCAAGTCGAGCATGCAGTCGACTACGGTAGCGATCAACTATCACAGGAGCTTCTTTGGCTATCTGTTTCATTGATTTTTCAATTAGTGTAAGACGGGCTTTCATATCCTTTGCCATGGCGGAACCTTCAGATTTCCGCATTTTGACCATCTCAACCATAGCTTTTTTTATACCCCGACTCATTTCAGCCCATACAATATCCTTATCAGGATCAGGATCATCTGGTTGCACAACTTCCGGAATAGAAACCAGATCAGATATCTCAACATCTCCTGCTAAATCAAGTTCTTTCTTCAATTGGCGTAATTGTTTAACTGCAATTTTTGCCGCTTTCACATTAATAGCTGTTCTCGTCAGACGATCTGCTGTCTCCTCAAAACCGACATAAACCAACACTTTACCGCGTTGCAACTCTTTTGAGAGCATCTCTTTAATCTTATGCTCCATCACAGAAAACTGACGAGGTATTCTGGTCGTAATTTCAAGATATCGATTATTGACACTTGAAATCTCCACATTATATGTCGCCGCTTTACCACGGATTGTCACTTTTCCAAAGCCGGTCATGGAGTTCATCTTGAAATCACTTTCACCTAATTGCTAATACTCCGCGAAAACAAGTGGGCAAGATAGTCTGAAAAAGACGAATGTCAACTGCAAAAAAGGGAACCCATTGGTTATCAAAAACTTAACATCATAGGGTGGTTATGAAGCAGGGAATTTAGAGAGAATATTATTCAATATCTCATCATCTTCAATACTGTTCATTTGTGCGGTAAAGTCCCTGACTGAAACAAATGACGGGACAATTACGATACATGCCTGAAGGTCACTCGGCGTATCTCCCAATCGGACGATTCTAAGTCTACCTATGCCACCCGATGGCAACATCAGGTCTACATCTTCTAACTGAGAGCCTTCAACAAGCGTTAGTGCGTCGGAGAGCTTCTTCAATAGGACCGGATTATCATCCCCAGCTAATATTTCCGCTAACTGATTAAGATTCAACCCCTCCCCGTCAACTTGGAGCATACCACTCAAAGCAGGGTTAAAACCTATTACTTGCCCGTCACAATCTGTAATAATAGCACCTATCTTCAATACATCGAGAAGCCCAACTGCAAAACGAATATCGAGTGAACCATCTTGCTCGCCTGTTTCCCCTTGAGAAGATTCCTGATCGGGGATCGAAAGCCAATTACTCAATAATCGCCCTGCAATCTTTGCTCTGGCCAAAAATAACTCCGGAGTGAGAAGACACTCATCGTCTGCTATCAACCTGAGAAGCCACCTTGATTTGCTTGTCATCGCAATGCTACAAATGTATTCGCATTGTTTGTCATTTCGACTAAAGTGTTGCTCCCCCGGATTTAGGGCAATTTCAAAATGGATATCTTCGAGTTCCGTTGCAACTCGGTGAACTCTCTCTTCATTTTGTTCATCAGCAGAAATCGATCTCGGTTCAAGTTGAGAATTCTTGCAGAGGTAGAGTATTGTTATCTGTGATTTAGTAAAACTGCGAATAAAATCAGTAGCAGACTTGAAATCACTCTGTGAGGACAATGAGAATAGGTTGTTGGCAAACTCTTCTTGTTCAGTTGCATCAAGAACAACCCCCTCGATCGAAGAGGTTGGGGCTCCCGGAATAAAGATTATTTGGATATTTACAGGGTTCCCACCGACAAAATTGAGCGATATAATTGCTGTGCGAGTTTGAATTTCACCGCCCTTTGTTTGTAGATGCAGTACTGTAGTCTCATAAACTGATTCGTAATTGTTACGCTTATAGAGAAAATGCTCAAAGAGTTCTTTTGAATCACCGTGAAGGAATTCAATCAAAGGACGGCCAAACAATTCTTCGGGGCTGGCACCAAAAAGCTTGACGATTTCCTCATCTACAAAAACAAAGCGACCTTTAAGATCTACTTTGCAAAGACCACACTGACTTACTTGTGTCGACGTATCCATCACACCCACTTGTGACCAACTTTAGTCCAGTTTCAATAACTTGATCATTTCCCTTGTCCTCTCTGTGGAAACGATCATCAGATATACTCCTGAGGCAATTGTTTCATCATGAACATTTCTGCCATTCCATGATACTATCTGCCATCTTGTTATTACATCGGACGATATGGGTGAATAATTGACTTTTTCCCACACTAACTGGCCGGAAATTGTATAGACCGAAATAGTCCGCCACAAACCGGTACCCGGCTTGAGATATACGCGAACCGAGTCAGTGAAAGGATTTGGACCAACTGAGACAGGGTCTTGTAAATCCACATATGTTTCGATAAGAAAATTGGTTGTATCAACAAAATACCCGACATCAGCAATAATAGCGGATTGAATAGAAACAGGATCCTCAGCTGACCCGACCAGACTGAGAGTCGCCGTTCCGTCACCATTATCAACAAATTGCGCTCCCGACGGAAGATTGACCGATGTCAGTACGGGGGTAATAGTAGTTCGCCCGTATGTCGTAACAGTAATAGTTCGACTTTCACCAACTTGTATAGAAATATTCGAGGGAATCACTACAGAAATAATATCTGCAACAGCAACAGCATCTACAAGACCATACCCGACATCATTGTTCGGGATGATCAAGTTTCCCGATTCTCTGATGAGAGAACGAAGCTCCTCCGCTGTCAAAGTCATATCATGAGCAAGAGAGAGGGCAGAAACAGATGCAACTAAGGGGGTAGAAAAAGAAGTACCGTTGAAGCTACCATACGCTCCTGAAATCAAAGCCGCTCTGACTGATACGCCAAGTGTCGCTATATCCGGCTTGATACGTCCATCGGCGGTCGGGCCGGGTGAAGAAAAAGAAGCGATAGAAGAATCACGATTGACAGCACCAACAGCAATAACAGAGTCACCATCAGCAGGGGTTACAATGTGCCCCCAACCTGCATTCCGCTCATTTCCAACAGCGGTTAAAACCAAAATATTCTTCGATGCCGCTATATCAGCTACCTGTGTTATAAGCGGAGTATCACCATCCAAATCTGAAAAGAGATAACTCCCGCTATCACTAAACAACGTATAACCCAAAGAGGATGTAATAATATCGGCACCTGCCGAGTCAGCCCATTCTGCAGCAAGGATCCAATTGTGCTCCTCTCGCTTTATCTCAGTTCCGTTGCATGTGATCTCTGTCTGGGCCAACAGTACTTCCACATTTGGTGCGATCCCAATCAACTCTCCGGGAGTATACCCTGCAATAGTACTCAAAACGAGCGTTCCATGATATGTCTGTTGAAGTTGGAATTGGTCGGAAGGACAATCAGGTTCGATTACCGATCTTTCATTATTAACAAAATCATACGTGCCGACAACTTTCAAAGAGTCGAAAACAGATAGTGATGTGTCAAACCCTGAGTCGAATACAGCAATGCGAACTGAGTCACCTCTTATTCCCGCTTCATGTAGTTTTATCGCATGAACAAACCTATTTTGAAACAATGAAGGGCCATAGTTCAATTGTGTACTACGATGCACCGATTGTTCTTGTGAATCGTTGTGACTTTGTGTGAATGCAGGATCTATATCTGATGTTTGTACCTGTATTAGTTCAAGAGATTGACAGATATGAAGCTTTTCGATTGTCTCAAGCTGAGTAAAATTCGCTCTTACAGCAACCGCATGCAACCAACGTGAAGCACCGATCACTTCACATCCTGTTGACCTAATAGCATCTATTGAAGATTCGGCCACTGCAAAATCAAGCGAGTCAATCAACAAATGGACAGGGTCAACTCTCGCCCGTCTTCGTTGAGCTTCTGCAGAAAGTACAATCGGAGTTGTCTGGAGTGCTGTTTTCGTTACATAAACCCACACAGGATAAACAGCGTCGCTCGATGCATTTGACAATGCACGTGACAATTTTCGATCCATTTTTGATTCTGCAACAACTTGTAAAGTTGTTATACATAGCACAAATATGATAATACAATAGGGTAAACGACTCATGGCCTTACTGTGAACCTATCATATTCAGATAATGATATGCGGGAAACATATTTTTCGGAGGATGATACCTGTACCTAATCGGTAAAGAGAACCAGTAATTATTAGCACGATTCATATCTGGAAGGTAATGGTGAGGATCGAGTACGATTGCCTGTATTCCAGATGACAACCTCATGGTAACAACAGTTTGATTTGCACTAATCTCCATCTGCTGAAAAGCCGTATCACTACTGCTCACGTAGCCAATCTCCAAGGGGAATGAACAAGTACAGGAGGACTTGATGCTTAAAGTGACAAGAGACTCATCCCCATTTATCACCTCAACCTCGTCAATATGGAAATCTATTCCTGTCAACAGATCGTTTCGCGACAACATAGGAAAACCTTCAGATTCAGAAGAAATATCTCCTTCAAACATCAGCGTCTCCAATGAAAGAGAGGACGGGTAACGGAAAGCAAACTGTTGATTATACTGTTGCAGTTTTTTTTGTACAGTCAGTTTTGACAGTTGTTGAGTAATAACATTCAACCAACTGGGAGTGACAACGTAGTCCCATAACAAAGTCATACTGCTTGAACCAGACCTCTTTAGTTCAGCTCGAATAATTTTCATCGCCTTTTGTCTATTCTCTGCAAATAAAAGTTGCCGGGCTTTGATCGAAGCGAACAACCCGACTCCCCTTCCCGACCAAACGAGACTCCTGTCAACCCCGATTAGATACTGCGGGACCCAAGTCTGCCCTAGGCGAATTGCAATTTCAGTTTCCAATTCGACTGAATTCCTTCCATCTGCTGAAATAGCTATTACATGATCTGGCCATGCCCACCCGTCTGAATCCTCAGTTGCTATAATTGTCAATCGATCATTTGGATAGTCCCCCAACCATGGTTTCATATCATGAGTAAGATCGGAGGCATATTGTATTGCTGTTTCTTGCCACCTGTCACGGATCCCTTTACTGTAGAAAACATCTATAAGTACAGAATCCCTCTTAACACGATCATGAAGCAACTGCTTGCCAATAACGATTGTTGCAGACGTCGCCTTCCTTAGTCGCACATAGTATACTGCTTTGTCGGCCTCCTCTACACCTGCACCGACAGAGGTAGCCTTATCCTCAGAATCACTCCCTCCAATATCAACATAGACCTCGCCATCTTCATAGTTTGGGATCGTACCGAGATGCTCTAACTCATTGATTACCTCCCCACCAAAAGCGAGCATAAAGGAAGGATCTATACTCAGTTCAAGATTCACCTGTGCAAACGAACCGGGGGGATGCCCATAAGGGGCAACTGGAGAGATAAACCATTCACCATTATCAAAAAGGCATAATCGCGGAAAAACATCATGGATTATGACTGTTCGATTACTCGCTTGGCTCAGCGAAGGTAGAACAGTTGTGAACGACATTAAAAATAGTCCACTCCTACCTTTGGGGAGAGGATTAGGTAAATTGACCAATATGACAGGCCCTTCGACCTGTGACGAGCTATCAACAACAGGTACACCGTTATAAAGAAGCGAATCAATACGACAAATCATTGAATCATTAGAGCCATAACCACCCCTCGGAAGATACAGATAGGCTTGTTCTATATCAGACTCAAAGTCATTCCGCAGACTTATTTCGATCATCCCACTAACAGACTGTGCATCTGGCTGAATTGTTGCGCGTACTATTGAAGTAACTGGCAAGGAACGATGAGCACGAGGCATGATCTTTCCATCGTGCCGATGAGACTGAGCAACTGTACTACTAATCACAGAAACAAACGATACAAAGATGAGAACAATATGCCTGATACTCAAGTGGTTACTTCTTATCTTTTTTGAACAGACCCTTGAGTAATGCCCCTGTCTGTTCGGTTAAATCTTGTTTCACTTTATCTTTTATGGAAGAGTAGTCAATATCAAGTTTCGGTTTTGATACTGTACCGGTAATCAATAGTGGAAGTTTAATTCTGTTTACTGATTTATCAGTTAGAATCCCTGACAATCCTGAGAGCAGACCTCCTGAAGAAAGAAGCTTTGCTGTTGCACTCTCTGAAAGTTTTAATCCCCCCTGATACGATAACTCACCATCGAATGAATAATAGCCCGATATACTCAAATCGCCTAAATCTCCCAATCGGGTATCAAATTGATCAAATGATACTTTGCCATCCTCTACTCGAATACTGGTAGAAAGAGATCGAAATGATTGCTCTTGATCAAGAGTCTGGCCAACTTTCTCAGCAAGCGTCTTAATGTTTGTAAATAATTCCCCTGTTGTTGCTATCTTCCCTTTCTGCATCGAAGCATCAGAAGTCATATGCAACGATTTCTTAAACTCATCCGGATCCCAACCGGTCCCTTCATAATTCCCCGAAAGATTTATTTTACCATTAATAATCTCACCAAAATGACTGAACCGTGTAGCGATTGCAGAAACATCTACTTGATTTGCAACGAAACTCCCTGAATACACAGGTCTGTTCATATCTGATAAGTTGATCAACGTATTGCCTGAGAGTGAACCACTATATACAAACCCTTCAACATCTGAGCAGACAAGCAATCTATTCTTGAGTTTTATTTTCCCTGTTACGTCTGTCATCGGTATTTTACTATAGATAAGTGTATCGAAGACAAAAGTCCCTTTCGCATTAATATCAGGCAGGAGCAATGGCGGGATAGTATCATGAGAGACAGCAGAATACTGTCCATCTGATGCAGGTGCCGCTTCAGGAAAAAGGGAATCAACGTCGAACCTATTCGACTTCATAGTAAAGCTCATCATCGAACGACGAGATCGCTTCTTATTACTAAACAAACCTGACCAGAAATCCGAGACAGAGCCATACAACTCTATATCTGATGACTCGAATTGAACTCGAAGATGATCAATAATCAATGTATCATTATAGGCAGATATTTCAGCATTGAGTTCGGTAATTGCTTCAGACAGAGAAATATCTGAATACATCGCATCCTTGACTTTCAATCGACCAAGTATGAATAATGACTCAGGCTCAAGTGGATTCCCTCTTACTGAACTCACTAAGCTGATAACCCCCGATATTTTTGCATCTTTCTCCTGTGCAAGAAATGGCTCAATCGATTGGAGATTTACTATAGCTTCAATTTTCCCGTCAACATTGATGCTATCAATTGCCATCATGCTATCCACATGAAGGAAATACGGGATTATGTTGTTTACCCTACCCTCAAACGAAATTATAGATGAATCAAGATTAGCACTCAATTTCTTGACTAACACCGTTTCGTTATCAAAATGTGCGGAAAGATTGATACGATCTATCTGCTGAAGAAAACCTACAGGCAGGCAGATACCATCTTTAATCTCAATATCACCACTTACTTGTAACTCACTTATGCGTTCAACCAACCCATTAACTCTACACGAAACCTTCGCCTCACCCGACAGCATAGTTACAATCG
This sequence comes from Candidatus Zixiibacteriota bacterium, assembly GCA_024277795.1. Taxonomy (GTDB): domain Bacteria; phylum Zixibacteria; class MSB-5A5; order GN15; family FEB-12; genus JAJRUL01. The sequence continues at coordinate 12,003 of JAJRUL010000069.1, read as the reverse complement.
AATCAGGTAGCAATGGACGTAAGAGTGCAAGGTCAACAACACCCTCAAGGTCACCGTTTATTTCTGGTCGTTTGAAGTCATTCACAACACAATTGAGTCGAAATGGTTCGCTATTATACGTCGCCTGCTCAACCGTCACACGAAGATTATCATTTTTGACATCTACTATCCCCTTGCTCACCGTCAAATGATCAGGATTATCCCGATATCCAATCATAACCTCATCAAGAGTTGCAGTTGAAGCATATTTCAAAGAAATCTCTCGTTGAGAATCGTAGTCAAGATCAAGATACACAGTCACATTTCCCGAAAGGGAGATATCAGAAATTGTCGATAGGTCTTTCTGCGGAACGGATGAAAGAATTTTTTCTATACTGAGATTTTCAGAAGAAAAAGAAACCCTTGCAACTGTCGCCCCCCCCGATAATTCCACCTGACCTTTGGCCATGATCGGGATATCGTTCAAAGTCAGTTTCGTATCATCAATCCGTAAAGAGTGATCTGAAAGAGAATACTCCGCATTATAGTCGAACGCCACACTACCCGACTGCAGACTGTCATCCTGTAGCAAATCGACTCTCTTGATCGACAACTTTCCTTTAGAACTATAGACATCGCTGTTTTTTCTCATCAATGATGTCGACAAGTTGAAGTCTGATGCCGTCACTACAGTTCGAGTATTATCATCACGATATCTCAGTATCCCATTATGTATTGTCAATCGGTCAAAACTTACCACAGCTCCGATCACTTTTTCTTCTGAACTCAATCGTGTTGTTGCATCATTTGGTGCGAGAGAATCAAGTCTGTCAAAAGTAAAATTATCTCGACCGTCTCTCTGTCGATATAATAGAATTTCAGGTTTGTTGATAATCAAATGATCTATTTTGTATTCATTAGAGAGCAATGGCAGAATCTGCAACTTCAGATCAATATCATCTGCGTGCAACAACGGTGAGGTTTCATCCCATCCCTCACAGTTCCCGACTTCGACTGTCCTGAGACGGACACCCAATCCTCCCCAGAATGACAGATCAACTGTTTCAACAGAAATCTTTCGCCCCAAAAGCTCTTCACCCCGTTCAATAGCGAGTACTTTTGCTTTCTCAAACGGGAAAAATATTTTCAACCCGATCAAAGCCACCAATAAAAGAGAAGCAAAAATAAGAACCGAGTAGATAAGAATACGTTTTATCTTCTTCATTACAAATCAAGCACCTTTATCTTCGATCTTCAGGACGTATACTATTGTTGATGCTCTTGTTAGGCAACAAAAACCGGCAGATCGTCACCAATCTGCCGGCCTCAGAATTTTTGTACAACTAAATCGATTTCTACAACGTAAGAGTATCTCCCGGCTTCAGAACAATAACCTCAGCATCTGTAATACGGTTAGCAAATTCATCAGGTTCACTTTCAATTATCGGCCAAGTATTGTAATGAAACGGAACAACTTTTTTCGGTTGCAGAAACTCAACCGCCTTCACCGCATCATCGATCCCCATTGTGAAGTTGTCACCGATGGGAAGAAAAGCCAGATCAATGTCATTAAGTTCTCCAATCAATTTCATATCATAAAACAGACCTGTATCACCGGGGTGGTATATCGTCTTCCCATCCATAGTAACGAGCATACCAGTTGCTGGGCCCGTATATCGGGAAGCATCTTCACCAAATCCTCCACCATGGTGGGCAATAGTCAACTTAACCCGCCCAAAGTCAAAATCATGCGCCCCTCCTATATGCATCGGATGAATGACAAGCCCTTCTTTGGCACACAAATTAGCCAGTTCAAAATTAGCAATCACAGTAGCCCCTGTCCTCTTGCCAATTGATACCGCATCTCCGACATGATCTCCGTGACCATGCGTGATCAAAATGTACTGCACGTCAATCTTATCTGCTGTGATTGTTGCTTGCGGATTCTCTGTTATAAATGGATCTATGATCAATTTATGCGTACTATTCTCAATAGTAATACATGAATGGCCAAGAAATTGAATATCAGGCATACGAAAACCTCCTGTCAGTTTTACAAACGTACTTTAAGAGTATGTACTAGATTCACATCTGTCACTCGATCAACCCTCCTCCCAAAAGGACATCACCGTCATAGAAAACGACTGATTGCCCTGGAGTAATAGCACGTTGATTCTCCTTGAAACTAATACCTACCTGCGAATTAGGCAAGAATGTAATAACAGCTTGAGCGGGAACGTGCAAGTAGCGAATTTTCGCTTCAACTTCAAGAGAATCACCGTCTTCGTACAGAGAACGATCTAACCCGATCCAATTTATACCGGAAGCTATCAAGTCTGATCTGAAAAGTGATTGATCCCGACCGACAACAACCTCACCGCTTTTCGCATCAATGCGTTGCACATAAAGTGGCGTCGGATAGGTCACACCGAGTTTCTTTCGTTGGCCGATTGTAAACATCTCGGCTCCATCATGTTCCCCCAATACGTGACCGTCTTCATGAACGATCTTCCCTTTTACACTCTCTATCTCTGCTTTCTCCTGCCATTCTCTCAGAAAACGACGATAGTTATCATCAGCTACAAAACAGATTTCTCGCGACTCTTTCTTATCTGCAGTTCTGAGCTTATGCTCTTGAGCTATTTCTCTTACCCTCGTTTTATGTAAACCGCCGAGTGGCATTAGTGTAACAGACAAGGCTTCTTGCGAAACACCCCAAAGGACATACGACTGGTCACGAGTCCCATCAACTCCTTTACGAATCTGATACCTGCCTGAGTTTCCCTTCTCAACATACGCGTAGTGGCCGGTTGCAATATAATCGCATCCTACAGCTTTCGCTTTCTAAAGAAATGCAGCCCATTTGATATCTGTGTTACAGAGCACACATGGATTCGGAGTTCTCCCTGAACGATACTCAGAAACAAAATTCGCAATAACTGTCTCCTTGAATTCTTTCGACAGATTGAGCACATAAAAAGGGGCATCAATCTTATCACAGACCATGCGACAGTCATTTATTGAATCAAGCGAGCAACATCTTCCATCGCGATGACTATCTCCACCGACCTCAATATAATCCCACAGTTTCATGTGAGCACATACCACATCATATCCTTGCTCTTTTAAGAGCAAAGCTGCAACAGAAGAATCAACACCACCTGAGAGAGCAACCAGAACTTTCTTAGCCATATTCTTTACACAGTAGGAGATCTGTGATTATGCAACGTTTCCCAGCAGTTTTTATCATGTTACTTATCATACATCGGGGAAAGTGCTCTCAACCTCTCTATTACCGCTGGTAGCTTTGAAAGCACATAGTCAAGTTCTTCTTTTGTTGTCGAACGACCAAGAGAAAAACGAATGGCCCCCTGAGCATCAATCCTGTCCTTTCCCATTGCAACAAGTACATGAGATGGTTCTGTCGCTCCTGATGTGCATGCTGATCCTGACGAACAGGCGATCCCTTCAAGATCGAGTGAGAGGACAATTGACTCTCCCTCTATCCCACAAAATGAGAGATTGATTGTTGGCGCAACTCTATTTTCCATCGGACCGTTTAGAACAACATCAGGGATATTTTTTATTACCGTATCAATAAAATAATTTGCCAGTTTATTCATAGAAACCAAATCGGCTTCTCGTCGTGACTCAGCAATCTCCAACGCTTTGGCAAAACCGACAACACCAGCAACATTATCCGTTCCGGGTCTTCTTTTTTTCTCTTGTGAGCCACCAAAAAAGAGCGGATTAACTTTGATCCCCTGCCGTATATAAAGTGCACCTATTCCTTTCGGACCATATATCTTATGAGCAGTCAAAGACAACAAGTCAACATCCATGGCTCTCACATCCACAGGTATTTTCCCAACAGCTTGAACGGCATCAGTATGAAAAAGAGCACCTGCTTCATGTGAGGCAACAGCAAGTGGTGCTATTTCTTGAATTGTCCCTGTTTCGTTGTTGGCGTGCATAACCGAGACTAACGATGTCTTACCAGTAAGCAGTTTGCGTAAATCATCTACAGAAATCAATCCCTCACTATCAACTGGAAGTATGTCTAGTGCGTACCCTTCTTTTTCATGCAGATATTCTGCAGGTTCCAAAACAGCATGATGTTCGGTCGCAGATACAATGATATGATCCCGCTTGTTCTTTCTATAGGAAGAAGTACCAATTATTGCGATGTTGTCTGACTCAGTACCACCAGATGTAAAATACAACTCATCGGGAGCACAATTGATAACTTCTGCTATTTTTTCTCGTGACTGCTCCAGAGCAACCTTAGCTTCTCGTCCAAACGAATGCACAGAGCTCGCGTTCCCGAATTGTTTGGTCATATATGGCACCATCACCTCAACCACCTCAGGATCGACTGGAGTTGTTGCGTTATGATCTAAGTATATTTGCCTCATATCAAACTTCCTTCAAGTCATAGATATCATTTACAAGTACGGAGCTTACAGTCAAAAGACTTGATACTTTTTACCTGCTCCTTAAGAAGCTACAATCCTAAAACGCGTACAATATAGTAAAGTGCCAACGATCATCAAATGGTATATGATCTGTTTTCACCCTCTGGGCATAATCAAGCCTGATCGGTCCTGCAGGAGACTGTATTTGTACACCTGTTCCGTAAGAAATTGCAAGAGATTTAAGCGAAATATCGTTGATTTCCTCATAGCCATTACCAATATCAACAAAGATAGATTGCCATATAGGAAGATGTTTGAAAATATCTCCCAAAATTGGAATTGGCCGAAGTACTTGTAATGTTTTCCATCGGAATTCCTGGTTAAACAATACTGTAAACCCAGAACCGTTACTTCCATCTGAGAGCAAAGGCCCCATCGAATTCTCTGCATATCCTCGAATTGTATTGGCTCCACCAAGGTTGAGAAGTTCATCCAACGGTACTGACTGTGATCCGCCAAAAGCCCTGACATAACCTGAGCCAATTCTTGTGGCTGAAATCCAACCTGGCCAAACGACCTGATAACTTGACCAACTCCCCTGAAGCCTAATAAAACTAAAGTCACCTCCGAGAAATCCCCCAAAGTACTCACCTGAAATATCAGTATACGACCCTCGTTGGGGGACAAATACATTGTTACGACTATCTCGCTTAAACTGCACATATAAACGTCGACGTACAGTAATCCCAACTTCTTCTTTCGTACTGTCAATTAGAGCTTCGGGGACTCCAAAAATATCAACTGATTGATATTCCAACCCACCTGTAAGACGAATCTCTCGCCCAAATCGTTTTAGTGTCGATAGAGCTATCGACCATTGCTCCCATCTAAAATCACGAATAGGGTGCTCTATCTCTGGCTCAAAAGTGAAAGTCAGTGAAAGTGGCATACGTAAACCCAAAAACCACGGCTCCGTGAAACGGAGACGATAGTTATGTTCAAGGATATTAACATCCTTGTCAATAGATAGTGACAATTGATTCGACAAGTCGAGTCTTCTCGATCCGAACAGGTTGCGTTTACCGACACCTGCAGAAAGGTCCCACGTGAGATCGGCCACATCAGACTGCCCAGCACCAGTCTTGATCGTAACATAGAGCGGTTTACGTTCCCTCACGCGAAGAACAAATTCAGGATTCAGTCTGTCTTGTTGATTTTGCGGTTCCTGCAGTAATACCGTACTGAAATACCCGGATTCGAAAAGGCGACGCTTCGAATCGATAATCGTCTGTCGTCGATATATATCCCCTCGCTTAATAGTCAATTCTCTTCGAGCAATGTACTCAGGATATCTCCTGCTTCCCTCCACAACAACATCACCAAAATGAACTAAGGAGTCGGATTGAATGTTGATCGATACATGTGCAATCGAAGATGACAGGGTTGTATCAATGTGTGAGGAAACATCAGCGTATGGATATCCTTCATTGGCTAATATCGTTTTGATATTGAAAACAACTTGGCGTACAGCCAAGAAATTTATTGGTCTTCCTCTTTCCAAACGAGATGATATTTTTTCAAAATCCCCCAGTAATCTCGCTTCAAAAGTACCGTTGATCGTAACATCTCCATAGGTAAACTGTCGTCCCTCATCCAGTTTTATCACAACTCGAGCAGAAGAATCAGGAAGAATCATTTCGAAAGATTCGTCTATTTCAACAGCCAAATACCCGTTCGTTATATAGAGAAACCTCAACTCAAGAGTGTCCCGACCGAATGATTCCCGTTGGACTCTTGTCCTTCTGTCACCTCGCAACACACCGAGTAGATTTCTTGTGCGAGAATACAATTGTTTCTTAATTTGACTATCTGTGAAAGCAGTATTCCCACTTATCGTTATCTCTGTAATCGTAGGTTTGTTTTGTATCCAGCGTAACATCCCTCTGTCGAGTGCTCCAGACTCGGTTGGGAAAGAAAGTGCACAAACAAGCAACAGCAGAATAAATCGAAAGAATCTCATCAAAACTCCCAGTGCAATTTGAGATTCAAATGATACAGTTCAGCTTCGTCTCGTCTTCCTTCAATTTGAAAGGCTCTATTGAGACGGTATTCAAAACCTGCTTCCTGCCGGGTCTGACCTGTTAAAGTGGAACGAGCGTACAAATACAGGTTGGATGCGGCATATCCGCCTACAGTCACACGGGCATTAAAAGCATTTTGATTATCACCATAAACTGGATCGATTTCAAATGTTTCTACCCCGATATTACTTAATTGCCTTGCACCAATCTGTGATACTTGTGAGAAACCTAACCCGAAAAGGCGTTGTTCAAAATGTCCCGATGATGACACCTGCTCATTGGAGTAATAGTTGGCAATAATAATCGGAAGTATATCTTCACGTGAAAACTCTGAACCTTCACACGGATTTATCTGTGGAGCATTAAGTGTACCTCCTATTTGAATACACAACTCAATCTGTTCAGGTGCTTCGGCCTCATCGATTCCACCTGAACGTATCCCCGCAATTCTTGCATAACCTGTTATGTCAAGACGGGGATTTAGTGTATCTCCCCCTTCAAAAATCACCTTGCTACCCTGCTCAAGACGAAACGTCTTGTCCATAAGAAAACCACGTCCTCGCAATATCTCCATCTCACCACTGAATCGATAGACTCCTTTTTCCCTTACAAGATTCAGCTTTCCTGAAAACTCAGCGTCAATATCTTCATTCTTGATTCTATAATTTGAAAGAATGTCAATATCAATGTTTAAGTCCCAAGAGTTTTCACTCATAAGAGCTTCCATAACTGGAGACCCTTCATCTTCATCAGCAAAACTCGCCCCATATCGAATCGCAATCAACGTAATATCACCTGTGACCAACTGGGGTGTATAACCAACAATATGAAAGTCCCCTTCTGCCTTCCCTTTGATGTCATCCAGTTCGTATGAAAACGGAAACTCACGCGGTAATGAAACATCGAGATCATAGTACAAGCTGTCTAACGCTTTAACGACAATCTCTCCATCAATAATTGCATAACGAGGACTACCATCTTTCTCTTTATTTGTAGTCGCATACAATTCCGCATGATCAAAAAGAATCTTATTGTCAATCATCTTGACCCCGATAGAGTCACAAAATAGGGGATGTGCCAAATCGAAATACTTCAATCGTGCATTACGAATCCACGCTACCCCCTCAAGATGTGGTTTGAATGGAGTGCCGGTAAGTTGCACCATACCTGAAAATTCACCGGTGAGTTTTTCAACTGATGGCATCACCAATGTCACCAACTCAAACTGCCTGTCGCTCCCTGACAAACTCAGATTCATTGGTCTATCGGGTAGTCTCTCATCAACCTGTGAAGAAAAGGCAAGGTCAGCATAAAGCAGACCTCGCGCTTCATACTGCCCTGAATCTGATACAAGTTTAAGGCTGTCGAGGGTGACCAGTTGATCCTTGTAGTCAATTGCTGCAGACAAATCACCCAGCACGAGATCCTTGTACAACAGAGAATCTATACGACAAAACATCTCGAACTCAGGTGAATCCAATGTACCTGTCAATCTTGCATCACCTGAAAGTAATCCTCCAGTAGTGAGAACAGTATCAAAAAGTGATATCCACGGAGTAATCGGCATCTTTTTTACAGTAAGTATCAAATCGAGTGACTCATCATAATCAGCTCTACCCAACACAGACAACAAAGCAGATTCATTCCATAAAGCGGCGTGATCAAAAATAAAGCCGGCTGAATCTATACGAATCTCAATATCGTTACGATTATAAAACTCTTGCCCAAACGGCTCTATATGTACCGTATCGATAGTAAGTTGCTGTGGATAGACCATGTAATCCAACAAACCTGTGGCTGACAGCCTAGTATTTGGACTGGATAACTGCCCCTCTCTGATATAAACAAGATCTGAATCTATTGACAAATCTACAGTAGTTGCTTCATACGGAATACTCCACATGAGACCCGAATGAAATGAAACCTGCACATCACCTGATTTGCGAGTTAAGAACCGTTTGATATCAAAATCTGCTTCGGTACTGTCAGCATAAAGCCCATAAACCCAAAGAGAATCCGAGGCAAAGTGCCCAGAGAGATCGGGGTCTTTAGTCAAACCTGAAAATCTGAAGTGTGAAACACCGCGTCCCCCAGGTTCCTTAATAAAAAACTTGCCACGATAGCGATCTAAATTCAACAGTTGAGCTGTTACATCAAGGTCAATACTATCACGATATACAACAACCCCTTTTGCACTCAGCATATTCTCATAGTAGTCAATCACAAATGGATCGTGAAACGAAATAGAATCAGCTGTGATAGTAATATCCCCAGTCGCCTTGTGAAGAGGATAGTCTGCAAATGATGATTCGAATAAGTCCGCCTCTACGTTGAGAAGCATCCGTTCTTTCTTAAATGAACTGCCCTTCAAATTGATATGGCCAGTCAAATCTGACTCAAAGGTCCAAGGTAACAAATGTGACAGATCAAAATTCTCAATATTTGCAGATAACTGATACTTTGGTTCAGGCTTCACAAATCTCATCTCTCCAGATCCATCCACAGAACAGCCATGAAAAACGGAGCCATACAAAGTATCAAAAGTCAACACACGATCATCATAATGGAAACCCACATACATATTATCAAAGTGTGCACGGAACAAATCTCCCGCAAGATCAACAGTACCTCTTATCTGAGATCCTTCAAACTCGACTGAACCATTGATATCGACATTCCCTTTAAGTTTCGGTCCAACATATCGAGCAATTGCTGTCAAATCTATCCCGTCAGCAGTAAAATCCAACCGTCCACGGTTTGGCTCGCCCCGCTTGATATAGCCACTTAAACGCAGTCGCGTATCACCAGCTGTTAATTCTATTTCATCTAGTAAGGCTACCCCTTCGGAGTACGTAACTTTTCCTCCAGCGGCATCAAGTTCGATTCTCTCTCTATTGGATGTAAACTCAAATCGTTCGAGATCAACAGAGTATGTTCTCTCGTCTCCCTGAACAGCCATTTCAAGCGTGATATTGTTCAATGAGAGCGTATCTGTAGCCCGCACCAAATGCAATATCAGGTCTCGTAACCCTAAATCTTCGACAGAAAACGTAGGGATTTTTTTACCTGACTCTCCTGTCTGAAATTCAGGCAACATCCACTTTCCAGACGTATCGGTCATGAGCGTGATTTCTGCCGAATCTAAATACAAATATTCAAGACTGTAGTTTCTGTTCCAGATATTCGACAACGTATATGCAGTTGATAAGCGAGGTAGATAAAGCATCTGATATTGATTAACCGAATCATCAAATGACACAGTAACATCTTCTAAAATCAGGCCAGTAAAAACATCGCCACTAAGTTTCCCGACACGGACATTAAGATCATATTTATCAGACAGTATCGCTTCCAAACGTCCATTGACAATCTGTTCGACTCCCCCAAGCCAAAAAGCATAGACATAGATTCCCAAAAGTGCCAACATGGAAACTGTCGCCAAGGTCACTACTATTTTTCTTGTACGACTCATATCTTTAGCCCGTCAATAATACACTGAGCATATTCACATCCTTCACCACCAAATAGACGGCTATCCTCAACAACTTGCTGAACAAGAGCAACATCCGCTCCGACATTTAGTGCACCGCGAATATGAGAATGTAATTGTGTAGGACGATTTTCCACTATCAGACAGGAAACAACGGCAAGCTCCCGCTCAATTGATGTCAGCCCCGGTCTCGACAAGACCTTACCATATCCTTCCACAATCATCCAACGGAATATCTCAGGAGCAAAAGACTCAACCTTGTGTTTCAAGGGGAGATAATTATCTGCATACACTTTTTGACAAAGTTCAACCCCACTATTAAACCAACTCTCTGACTCGGTTGGACTAATTTCATGTAATTCTACACCCTTTATGTTACTTGGCCACTTCACGGAAAGATGTTTTGCCGCTTCGAGCATTCTCGGAAATCCAAGAAAGAGATACGATTGTAGAACAATCTCATAGAATGCTGTCCGTTCGAGTTGACATTTCCGCCCGTGGTCAATCATCACCTCAAGACAGCTATCATCAGCCAATGCAATCGTTGCAGAATACATTGACAAAAGACGACAACGATAATTGCTTTTCGGAGCAAACTGTTTCAATTCATACAACAGTTCACTCATATCGGAAGAGTGAGTCATTATCCATATAATAAGAAGAATAGGAAAGAGTTGGCAACGGGTATCTTACCTTAAAGTCCATCCCGAAGACGCTTTTCGATTGCCCGAAGAGTCGTTTTGAGGCTATCGATTTGTCGTTGCATCATTTGACGATCGGAAATTGTTGCTGAAGCAGTTGTAAATGTAGGGTCTTGAACAAAACTGTACGACTCAACCTGACCAATCTGAAGTTCGGTTGAGTATGTGACACCATTGCGAATAAAACCAATTACAACCCGTGTCCCCGGTTTTGTTGCAAGGACAAGCGAGCGAAGAGTCTCCGCTGAAGGGATGTCTCTGCCATTAATACTATGCAGGAGATCCCCTACAAGTAACCCTGCTCGTGACGCAGGTGAATTCTTCACCACTCGAGTAACCATAACACCATGATCTACAGAATAACTATTGGGCCCCTCATTAACCATTCGACCATCAACACTCCCCAACGCCATCGGAGGTGATATTTCAAAATCAGCCGTCGTGATCCCAACATATCCTGCTGGTCGGCTCCCTTTTGCCTTCAGATAGCCAACTACTTCCATTATGCTAATGGAGGGTACTGCAATCCCGGCCTCTGGTGATTTCTGCTGGCCAAGTGACCCGATAATAATACCGATTAGCTCACCTGAGAGATCAAAAAGCCCACCACCAACCGACCCAGATGATATTGTAGCAGAAAACTGTACTGTCCCGTCTGCACGAGCACCCGCACAAAAGCCCAAAGTTGGGACTGCACGTACTCCATACGAATTCCCCATTGCAATAACCATCTGCCCCGTACATTGATGCACCTCAGCCATCTTCACAGCAATTCCAGGATTTCCTGCAATCGAGATCAAAGCAAGACCGGTGCGATAGTCAACACCACGTACCGTTGCATCATAGGTCAATCCATTGTAGTGTACTATGATTCGTTCGCTGTGATCAATCGAAGAGCCAGCAACTAAGATATTGCCGATAGAGTCAATAATAAGCCCAGACGAAATGTGGCTCTGAACTAATTCTGTAGACTGCTGGTACTTTGACGGAGCAGTTACAGAATGTACTGCTTCGACTGTCACAATAGATTGTGAGAGCTGATAGACGAGATTACTGATACGAGATTCAAACGCGATCAAAGTTGAGTCGTATGCACTCGCCTGAGAAGATAAAAAGAGAGCCAGACAACATATACAAAGTAGCTGTCTGGCTATTTTAGCAGAAAACCTTAGCATTTAGTATGTCCTGTTCACCTCCCGGTCGGCAACTTTGTGAGGGAGCTGATAGACACGTACTACCGGTCGGAACCGGTACTGCGGAGAGAAATAGGGTGCCGGAGCAGTCGAGCGAGAGGAGACATTGGTCAGCCCGTATGAGTTAGGCAATGACAATAACTG
>JAJRUL010000068.1 GCA_024277795.1 Candidatus Zixiibacteriota bacterium | reverse complement strand
TGGACAAGTGATTAATGATATTTTCGGGACAATATATTTTGTCCATAATGGCAATACAATTGAGCCTGACACAACCCGTGGTACGTATACTCAGGCAATGAGCGTTAACAATATGATTCATGAATTGTTCCATTCGTTCAATATGTTTGCAGGCTTTGGTGGGCAAAGGGAAGGATCGCTTTTTGATAGGGCAGATATTATACAATGGCTTGAAAATAATCCTAGCATATTACAATCAGACCAATTATCTCGTGAGAGTTCAAGTACATTGGCATCGGAATTACTTGCCGATTTAGGATTATTTGCTTCGTATGGGCTTGTGAATGATGCCGAAATCCTCTCAGCTTTTCAAATTACTGTGAGACAAGCAAGAATCTATCATATGACTCCAGATGAATATAATGAATCATTAAATCTTGGACAATCGCCTCAAAACGGAACTCTTTTACAAGGCTACAATCTACGTATTACTCCAGAGATTCCACTACCACCTGCTCATAAAAATGCTAACGTATGGATGAACAAAGCAGAAGCCAGTACATCTGTTTCCATCTTAGGTCAGGATAGAACTAGAAAATGGTATTATATTGGTATTCCTGACGAATCACAAACATATAAATATACTTGGGTGTCAAGTTCAGGAGTCGTTCTTTCAGGCAATCAGGATAATATTCCAATACTTGACAGTAACACAACTAATCCATCAAGACCTGTAAACAGATAGATTATTTACGATGAAAGGAAACACCATGAATCCTATAAGAAATATCACAATTCTGTTGATTATGATCTTTGTTTTAGGGATAGTCATATCAGGAAGTCAATCACAAACTGATATTCCAAATATAAGTGAAAAAGTCGCCATCTTACAAGTGGATGATAAATATGACGATTTTGATGATCCGCTAATAATTGAGACCGCGAACCAATTCCCAAATATAGAAATGTCTTTAAATGGGCGTTACATCATAGGACATACTTCTGTAAGGGAGCAATCGGGTCAGTTGATTCAGTTCAACCTTTACATATGGGATACGGATGAATTTGAATTCGATAGAAATGTTATTTTTCCAAACCCCCATATATCTTTGTCATTAGATGAACCAACCAACTATGCGATATCATCGAATAATCAATATCTGGTACTTAGCACAGAGACAACACTCAAAATTCTGACCTTACCAGATTTGGAGTTCGTTAATGAAATTTCTATGTCAAGCACTATATCTGAATTATCTTATGTTGCAAATACTCTAAGTAAAAAGTTTGCATTGTCACATGACAGTAGCGTTTTAGCTGTCTTAGTTGAAAATGAAACTAGCGTTTTGTTCTGGGAGATCGATTCGGAACAGGTCTCAATTACGCCATTAAACGTCATACCTTACCCCGATTGGGATAGATTTCCCAATACACAAATGACTTCAATAGAGAAAGGTTGGATTATTCGGGGTTTCTATGAGCAACCTGACATTGCGTTTGTGTTTTGTGATACAGTGAAAGATTGTAAAACTTATCATTTAGATGGCATTTTCGATACCGAAAACCGATGGTATGACACAACCACCATATCCTCATTATCAGGATTAACGCTTGCGACCGCTAAGAGTACTATTGTGGATAATCAGTTGGATGAAAATAACAGTCAACTGATTATCTGGCAGTTTTCCAATGATGCATATCAGCAGGAAGAAGTATTTCCAATATCAATGTATCCTTATTTCCCACTTGCTTTGAGTCCGTCTGGTCAATATCTGTACTTCACAAATGAGAAGAATTATCAAAATGGTATTCTTGACTTGAATATAATGGATGTAATGCGACCTATTGACTTTGCACCAACATGGCTTTTTGAAGAAACATATATTGGAGTGCTAGATGCTGAACTTGTGTTTCATCTTGAATCTGTTGATTCTGAAACAGATATTGATTTACTCGACTTCACTCAAATAGACGGAGTTAATCAAGATGAGCTTATCTATAATGATGAAGCACTTATTCGCGGTGTGAGCGATGACAGTAGACAGGTATTAATAACTCTTGGTGGGGTTGCGGCTCTTATCTATATTGAACATCAGTAAACAATCTATCAAAAGAGAGAAAGGAATATACAATGGCAACATATGACGATATTCTAAGGGACATCGGCACAACTACAACGGCAATTGGTACCATCGCTGGGAGTGTTGATACTATGATTTCTGAGGTCGGCACCCTACAAAGTACTTTTGACCAAGCTATCAAAGATGCAATTGACGCAAATTTTAGTACCAATCTTCAAACAGCAATGACGGGGTTTGGTTTCGAGCTAATTCCGGTTCAAGCTGATGAAAGTGCTGATCCCCCTGTCTACTACGAAAAGGATGATAAAGGAAACCTGATTCCCGTTTTCCCGATTGATCTATATGAAGACTCTGAAGAAGACTCTGGCACTTCTTATGATTCATCAGGAAATCCGCTGAACCAATCGATTTCATATAAGCCTAACGATGACGGCACAGCACCTAAGCCATTATCTACTCTTCTTGAGGATGCGGATACGTTACCTTTTGGTAAAACTCCTGTTCCAGATGGGGAAGATAATCCATTACAAAGCATACATGATGCAATCAGAAGGTTAGGGTCTGAACTTAAAAATTACATGACAGCCGAAGACGTAAAGAAAACGCTGAATGGCATGATCCCTAAAATCGCAAGTATGGCAGTGGCACAAGTCCCTGTTCCTGACTGCAATTGTAGTGATGGTGATTTTGAGACACAGCCTAAAAGTCCATGTGAGCTCGAAGGTGACTGCTAAAGTCTATTTAGAAGAAAGGAAATCATATGACAACACAATTTAACATTGGTGTGGATTGGCGACGTAAGGGAGTCATTTGTTGGGAGGCACAAGCCAGCGATGCACTCAATATCATGCCTCAGCCCATCCGATACACTACATTGGATTGGCGCACCAATACGGCAGATAGTACCGAATCTAGATAAACATCCAGCCCCCCAATGCGATTGTCGGAATCATCTTTAGTGGTCTTCAAAAACGAAAAAGGGGTCGTTGTCACCAGTGGGACTTTGACCATTAAAGAAGAAGGGGCGAATCGGTCTCTGCTGTGGGTCACTAATCCAACCAACAAATCAATTGTGTTGGATACTTGCATGGTACGCGGTCAAAAAATCACTGACTTCGGCACAGTCGATGCCACAGCCGTCGATTCGGCTAGCGTTTCGTTGTATGGACATCGTGAGATGTTGCTCAATTTACGGGCAGTGGATAATCAAGATGCAGCACAGGGCATCGCCGACTTTGAACTCATTCGCCGTAAACAACCGACAGGCAAAGTTCAGACGGTTACAGTCCGCAGTCATGGCATATCGGGTGGTGGTCAGCATAGTCATCAATTAGCACGTACAATTGGGGATCGCATCAAAATCATCGAAACGCAAACAGGGCATACTGGTGAGTATTTTATCATCGGTGAACGCCATAAACTGAACAACAGCATGACGCGATACGAGACAACTTGGTATTTGGAATCGGCGACTGAGGGACACTGGTTTATGATTGATGAGGACGATATTGTGACACCCGACGGAAACGGAGAAGTGCCGGAAGATTCGGCAGTTTTACTACCGATTTAACACAAACCTGCGCGGGGAGAGCGGACTACCGATGGTGTTGGTCGCATTTGCAGACCGCTCCCTTGCTACATACCATATATCAGATGTCGAGAGTATAAATCATGTATTTGCTGAAATAAAAATGATAAGAGCCGCAAATAAGGCTATAAAAATCAGTTGATTTTTCATGCGAGTTAGTTTTTCAACTTGTAACTCTAATTCAGTGATCTGTAATTGTAGTTCACGATTACGCTTTTTCAGTTGATCAATTTCTTTCATTGAGAGACCTATAACATATTATACAGAATAAGTATACGCTCTATGTGAAATGAAACGCAAGTTTTGAGTTTACAAAGGTTCATAACAACTCAAACACACTGACATTTAGTATTATATCAGCGTAGATATTTCTCAAGGTATATTTGGATATAGAATTGAACCTATATAACCTATTATGCATCGTAAACCGCAAATTCTATTTCACATAAGACGTAGTATATAAAAAGGAGATACATATGGCAACAGATAACGATTGTAAACAAGTTGCAGAATGTTTGGAAAAGCTGTTGAATGATAGTGGTGGATTTCAATTTAGCGGTGGTACTGTAGGTGGAATTGTTACGGCAGTAGCAGCTGTTCTAGCTGGTCAGCCTTGGTTGGTTGTTGGCGGAGCATTAGCTGGTGGAGTGGTTGCAGATAACATAGGTGGAGGCGGACAAACCTTAAATTTGGATTTACTCAAGCAAGCCAATCTGAATGACATCTATTCCAATGTGATTGGTGGGCAAACGTTACGTAGTCGGCTGACACAGGATAGTGAGGGTAATCCCATAGATCCTGTTATTGACCCAGAAGTGTTGCGCTTAATTTTGAAGCCACTAAAAGATAATCAACAACTACAAGATTCAATCTATGGGAATACGTTGCGGTTATATGATATTGACCCACAGTTGCTAGATGAGCGGATTCAGTCAATGACTGGATATTCTCCGCAAGCCTTTTCGGGTGAGTATACGGGTTTAGATGATGTCATTAACAACGCTGAATTCTTCATGCAACAAAATATACTTGATGAATTAGCATCAGAGTTTGGCTATTCACAAGAATCTTTGTATCAAGTCTGGTCTACTCGTTTCCTAAGTGTTGAACGTGGTGAAGATGAATCTACAGTATTGGAAGATTTTCTGGACGGTTATAAAGATGATGATTTTATAACAGAAGCTTTTAGCTCATTCATATTTAATGAGTCTAATTCTGATACTAGCCCTACGGCATTACTGGTTCAATCTGCATTAACTAGGCATCAGACAGATGCAGGTGATAATCAGTATGGTCCTATGTACAGTAATTTGACAACAGGTGAAGAACGGGCTAATTTGCTATTGGCATTGCAAAATCCGAACTTCCTGCCAGAGTATTCAGACCCTGCACAATCAGAAATACTCAGTTCAATTTTAGATATCGAAAACCTTGACAATAAGAATGACTTGCTTCGCCTTTATGCAGAAGGCGGTTGGGCAATCGAAGCCACCTTAGGCGATGATGAAGCGCGTACATACGAGGCAGATAACGAAGAGGCGTTATATCAAGCATTCATCGACAATCCCGAACTGATACGTTCACCTGCCTTAGCCAATCTCTTTGCCTCAGATGAGCTAAAAGAGAGTTTCGCCAATATGATGTTGAGTGTCAATGAGGAAGAGGGTAGTGTTCAATTTGGAGATCGGGTTGATGGTTTGTTGTCAGAAGCGGTTGAACAAGCGGTTACAGCACGGCTGGAGCAGTATGGAATTGTCTTGCCTGAAATTCAAGGAGATACATTTGGGTCTACTGAACTTATTCAATCGCAGTTTCCATACACCTATGGCGATCAACAATTAGGGTATGGTCGAGATGAATGGGGTAACTTGATTTTCTCTTCTACGGGCGTGGATAATAACTTACCTTTATCAGAACAAGACTACAGAATCACACTAGATAATCTCCCACTAATCGGTCCCAGTGGATACAACAGTGCTTATCCAATTTCGCTGTTTAGCTACATTCCGCAAACCACTGCTCAAGACCCCGGATTCTGGAACGTCCCAAGTAATGATCCTGCTATCGCATCCGCTTATTATGATCAGCAGACTAGAGAAATTGTTGGTACAGGGCAACTTGTCAATGGCGAAACGGGTCAACCGATAGATGTAGAATCTATCAAATCACAAATCAAGCAAGAGTTGGCTTCAGAGGGTTATATTAAAGCAGAAGATGTAAAAAAGATGATGAGTGGCTTACGATCAGAGATTGGCGGGCTTATTGGCGATGCTGTTTCTAGAGCTGTATCACAAATCAAACTTCCTGAATGCACTTGTAACAATGGGAATATTGACAATTGGGAAGATACTCCTGAAGCGATGGCAGGTGAGACTCGTCGAGGTCAGGTAATA
>JAJRUL010000067.1 GCA_024277795.1 Candidatus Zixiibacteriota bacterium | reverse complement strand
TCTAATGGAGCAGTCTGTTTTGGACCTCGTGCGTTTACCCAAGCAATATTCCCCTGAGTATTCGAGTATGACCCTGTTCCGTTTGCATACTGTAGCGTGTACTTAATATCAAGAGCGATATTTTGAGTGCGACGCATCTTCAACTTGAAGTCGATTCCTTTGGTCGTACCGTAATCTGTGTTACGATACGTTGCAAAAGATGTCGGCTGTGATGGAACATTCTGAACCTGAACAAGGTCAGCTACGTCACGATAGAAGATGTTAATATCAAAGACCGTGTTGTCAGATAATTGATGACTGACACCGATTTCGTATGCTGTAGTTTTTGGAGGTTCAAGATTCGGGTTGCCCCACGATGTGTAGTAGCCACCAGTACGAATCTTGTGTGCCATAAAGTCCAAACCGACATAGAGGTTCTGCAATTCCGGACGCTGGTAGAACTTACCATAGGAGAACCTCATCTGGGTCACATCAGAGATTGGATATGCAATACCAAGTCTTGGTGAGATCCTTTTGAAGACATCTCCAGGTTCCATATCTGCTTCTTCAAGCGTCTGGATTGTGGAGTCTGTAGCAGGAAGGCTATCAGGATTGAGTGGTAGATTCTCATTACGAAGCCTTAATGCATTATAGTCAAAAACATCAAGTCGAAGACCTGCTGTTATAATAAGATCCTTGTAATCAAGTCTATCTTCAACAAAGACAGCGACGTTGGTCGGATTCTTAGCTTCGTTTCTCCAATCCTCACTATCCGACTCTTCACCGTAGGCATCATAACCATATCTATTAACATTCAAGAAACCACTACTATCGATTCCTCTATACACATCTTTTGGGAACAGATGCTGATAGAATCGCAATGTATGACGCTGATATTCGAAACCAACCTTGATTGTATTTTCACTATTGATCTCATTGGTCAGCATACCTTTGAAACCTAGGTAGGAAGATTTACGACGCATGTAATCATCCCACATACGTCCTTCATCACCACCAACTATGAAAGTACGAAGTTGACCGTCAACAGTCATAGTATCATAAAGCGTTGTCGTAGCAGAATCAATATCATCCCATTCAGCAAATAGGTTGTCATCATCAAATGTTCTGTTGCCGTTTGGCCGTCCATACGCCCAAAGATCTTCACGATGAACACCATCACCACGGAAACGCTCAGTAACAAAATATGATGCACTCACTTTGTAGAATGCTGATCTGTTCAATGTGTGAGTCAAGGTCGCGTTAAGACCGAGGTTCTGATCAAGGTAATATGGCGCATGCCCTGCATCGAACAGATATACATGTCGATATTCCTGCCACTCATCTCTGGAACCGTTTCCATTGATCATAAGGCTGACATTCGGGCTGAATTCATAGTTAATTTTTCCGGTGTAAGCCCAACTTGCCAACCAGTTGCTCGGGAGTTGGTCTGGTGAACCTGGGAGGATATCCGAAGTTACAGCAGATGGATTTCGGTCATCAAACTCTCTCCGCTCAGCAGAGAAGAAATACGACATTTTTTCAAGTCCTGGCATCGGACCACCGAGAGAAGCAGAGAACCATTTCTTCCCGTATTTGTCGTTGTATACTGCTTCAGCATTACCAAAGAGTTCTTTAGCTCCACCTTGCGTAATAACATTGACAACACCCGAAGTAACATGACCATACTCAACGGGGAAACCGCCGGAAATGACAGTAACTTCTTTAATAGCAGTATTACTGATTGATGTTGTTGAGTTTCCAGTCAGGGGATCCTGCTGTGAGAAACCATCAACGTAATATGCGACTTCAGAAGCACGACCACCACGGATATTCAGCTCTGCTGAGTTGACAGATTCACGAGCACCACGTAGACCTCTTAACTGTGCGGTATTTGGTCGAACACTCACAACACCGGATTGTAAAGAGACAACATCAGCAAACCCACGAGTAGGGAGTGCACGAATCTCATCCTGTGTTACAACATTGATCGTACCTATTTGATCTTTCATCACCATCGGACGCTCTGCACGAACAGTAATCGTCTTGTCGAGATCAGTCGTCGAAGTGGAGAGTGATTGATTGATATAGGTACCCAAGTCTGCAGATACTGCAACGTTTTCAACGTCAATCCCAGTATAGCCGACAGAGCTAATTTTTAATACATACGTTCCGACAGGTACATTTATAATCTTGTACTTGCCGTCAATGTCTGTATTTGCCCCTAAATTGGTTCCGACGACCATCACAGATACGCCGACCAATGGTTCTCCAGTGTCCTTATCAGTAATGACACCTTGGATTCTACCCACCGTTGCGCTCCATGTAGTTCCTGCTATCAAGAGCAGAAACAGGAAGCTGACAACAAGCGTAGTTTTCCTCATGAGAATACCTCCGCAATTATTGAAATAATACGTTTATAGAATTTTACTTTATCTTCTCTTCCCTGAAGACATTGAAGTGCCGAGCTTGAATCAACTCGTTCATGCCTCCATGCATGTTCACGCATAGTTATTCCTCCACAGCTTCATATATTTATACCAAAGTTCAGTTCAGTACATACTTAGATGATACTGGATCAATCTTCCAGGTTCATCGAGCTGTAATTACCTGAAAATGTCGGTTCAGATGGGCAGAAAATTGCTCCTAATCCTTCCTATCTTCGTCTACGAATGCACTTTATTGCAATGCGAGTCAATTAAAAAGTTCCAACTTTTTGCAGATTAAATGCAGACTATTTCTAATAGTTTGATAGCATAGGGAAGCAAATTTTTATAGTTCTTCGATGAAGTGCGACTCGGAGTATGAGAAACTCCATGAACCTACAAGCTCTCTTCTTTTAGACGGAAAAGAGGGCTTAAAATACTATAGTACAATAGGATACGAAAAGAATCAATCGACTGAAAGATACTAAAACGTTTCTATGCGAAAATGATAGTCACACAGTTGACAATATTTAATGCTCTGACTGTTGAGACTTTTCGGGTTCCCTGCTTTTGAAGAATGCACCAATAATCAAGGCTGTACCGACGACAATTGGAAACAGAGGCCAGTATTCTCTTACACTTGAGAGAATGCCTAAATTGACTAGCAAAAAGAAAACACCAATACCAAGCGTGATCAATCCACCTACTAGCATACCACGACATTCTTCTTCCATTTTCTTTTCAGGCATATCCAACCTCCATTTGATCACTTCAGACGAGACGACACAAACTGCTTTTCACATCTTGGGTCAAACTCTTAAAACATACAAAGCAAACGTTACTTTATAAACGTACCATCTTCAATAAGGTTGCGTTGTCTCTGTACAATTTTTCTTACACTCCCATAACGAGGACGTACTATTTGAAAAACAAGAAAAGAAAAGACGACAAAGAAAACTGTCTCTTGAAAGCGACCAGTAAGGATAAAATATAAGAACCCATACATATTGATCGTACTGATAAGAATAAAAATAGGCTTTGAGCGAGCGACTATTGCAGTAGTAAGGTCTTGCTCAAATGTTCCCGCAGATCGTACCATCGGTGCATGCATACGATTCTGAAACCACCACAATGCTAAACCCGCTTTTGACAATGATAAAAATCCAAAAACATAGAACAAAGTGTTAGCTAAATCACCAACCTGATTATCAATAAAGTGATTATTGTAATAGTAGTAGCAGGCAAACAGACCTACCATCGGTACGACAATATTGACTGCGAATCCAAAGTAGAGCGTTTTTGCAATAACTCGACTCAGATCAAAATCACCTTCATATTTATCAACTAACATCTTGCTTCAAGCTCCTGCAACTTAGATTCAATTGTATCCCGCCGTGGCCAATAGAAGATTGACCAAAACACACCGACGATATAGAAAGGATATATCTTATCAAAATCAGCAGTCATAAGATATGCAACCACACCATAGATATATATTGCATTTACCATTGCTCCTTTGATAATCATAAGAGTTGAGAGTAGCTTAGCAGTAGTAAGCATTGGACTGTTTGCTCTTTTGAACCCCGCAATCTGAAAACGTTCAAGCAATGGATATAATGCCGGTTCAAAAACAGCAATCCCAAGCAACATATAATACAATAACTCTTTCGGACCATCAGCAGGTACAGGTGTCTCTATATAGAGGACGATAAGAAAATACAAAATCGGCCCCACAACGAACGTCATCAATGATACGAGCATCCCTCTTTTGATCTCTTTTTTCTGCTCTTCATTCAGTATCAATGTATCCGCTCCCTCCCTTTGCGAAGTTTTACAAAGAACTCCTTCATTAGTGTCGCAACCTCTTCAGCCATAATCCCACTAACGACCTCAATTTGGTGGTTAAGCCTTTGTTCGGAAGGTATATCAAGAATCGATCCGCAAGCACCAAATTTCGGGTCATGGGCACCATAAACGATACACCCTATTCTTGAAAGCGACATCGCCCCCGCACACATAGCACATGGTTCCAATGTACAAATTAGCGTACAATCATCGAGTCGCCAATCACCAATACTATTGTAAGCGGCGGAAAGCGCAATCATCTCTGCATGTGCAGTAGCATCCTTAAGTTGCTCTATTTGATTATGACCACGCCCTATTATACGCCCGTCGTAGACAATGATCGCTCCAACAGGAACTTCGTTCTCTTCAAAAGCGATCTCTGCTTCATGCAAAGCGATAGCCATATATCTGTTATAACTGTCTTGATACATGTCGAAATATAGAAATGTAAAGGTCAAGGATCAAACAGTTTAATCGACACTATTTGATTAATCGACGAGTAATCTCATCGGCCAAACTCAAACCTGCATCGGATAACCGCAACCTTCCCTTATCAGGTATCAAATGACCTGATTCAACAAGCAGATTATACTCTGATCTATTGAGTCGGTCCGCTATCTCAATACCAAAGCGCTTTTTGAAATATGCTCGATCGACCCCATCAGCCATTCGCAAACCTAGCATTATTGCTTCAGTCATACGAGCATCATCATCCGAATCATCAAAAATTCTCGGCAGTTCCCCATGTCTCAATGAATCAGCGTATTGTTGCATATTTGGAATGTTAGCAAAACGGTTGTTTCCCAGATAGGAATGTGCCGATGGTCCCAGACCAAGATACTCCCCCCCTTTCCAATACACTTGATTATGTTGACACTCAAAACCAGATTGAGCAAATGAGCAAACTTCATATCGTTCATATCCATGTTCTGCCATTTTCTCAACCCCGCCCTGATACAAGGCTCCAGACAACTCTTGGTCTGGCATTCTTATCTCACCTGACTCAACTTGTTTGGCCAGATGAGTATTTTCTTCAACTGTTAGTTGATAGAATGAAATATGAGGCGGTTCAAGCTCGATAAACTGATCAAGGTCACGACTGAGCATCTTAGCAGTTTGCCCGGGCAGACCATACAAGAGATCAACACCAAAATTCCGAAAACCGAGTGCATTAGCAAGATAGATCGCTTTCTGAGAGTCATTCGGATTATGGCTCCGATCAAGCAGTTTCAGTAAATCTGTTTGAAATGATTGAATCCCGAAAAGGGGTCGATTAACACCAAGCTCTTTGAAGAATTGGAGTCTGTCAAGAGTTGCAGATTCCGGATTACACTCCACAGAAAACTCTATATCATCAGGAACTTCAAAGTTGCGCTTCACAATACTAAGCCACTCAGCGAGATATTCAGCATTTGCCAATGAAGGAGTACCCCCTCCGATGAAGATCGAGCTGATAACAGAGTCTGTAAGGTTTTTATCAGCAACAGCTAATTCAGTTTCAACATATAGTGCTGAGAAAAACTCACGTTCAGACTCACGATGAAAACTTTCTTTGTAGTAATCACAGTATCCGCACTTATTTGTGCAGAAGGGATAGTGAAGATAGAGCGCAAGCGACATTGCTATAGTGGAAGGCCAAGGCGATCCCAGCGAATATGAGACGGGAAATTAAACAGATAAAACCCGAACCACTGGACCGCATTGACAATGTATGGAAACTCCCATCCTGGTGCTGAATAATCCGGTTGCCATGACCAATACACAAAGACAGCCTTACCTCGGATATTCTCAGACGGAACCCCACCCCAAAAACGACTATCACGACTATCATCACGGTTGTCCCCCATTGTAAAATAGTGACCTTCGGGAACCGTATATGGTCCGAAATTGTCTCTAAATGACAAATCTCCTGGGATTATCCGTTTGTCAATGTGTTTGGAATGCACTGGAATCTCAGCAACTTGATTATCTACATACAGAATCTTGTCAGCAATCTGTACTGTCTGTCCCGGCAAAGCAACTATACGTTTGATAAAGTCCTTTGTCGGGTTATTCGGGTACTTGAAAACGATGACATCGCCAATTTGAGGAGAAGTTCCATATTCGTATGCCAATTTATTGACAAAAATATAGTCACCCTCAAACAACGTATCAGCCATCGAAGTTGAGTTTACCCGATAGGCAGAGACCACAAACAGACGTAACAAAATCGCCGCCACCAGTGCAATGACCGTTGTCTCGAGATATTCTCTCCAGATCGGTTTGATCTTCTTCTCATTGAGCACTTCACTAGCGTAGCGACTTGCTTCAGCCCGTTTGGCTTCCTGTACAAAATAATCATGATCCATACATAAAAGGTTATCGGTTTATCCCCACATTACTTTAGGTTGTGAGGTGTGAATATGAATCTAACTATTTATGGTACTATCAGATATCTGTGTGGTCAACAGACTTTGCAGGTTCTCAGTCAGTTGGTAACATCTAACTGTACTCATCTTACCCCTGTTTTTGAAACTGATTCAGCTTAGGCAGTCGCAAAGAAAAAAGCAAATCAACAAACACAATAATAGCTCCAGCTATAAATGTCGTCTGGTAGCCGAACATAGCCCATACTGTCCCACCAACAACAGGTATTATCACCGCAGTAATATGATTGGCAGTCATGCCAAATGACAAGCAACCCGTGAGGTCTTCTCTGTTACTTATCTTTCGTAAGTATGATTTCAAGGCAATTGATGATCCGAACAAAATGTTGTCAAGTAAGTAGAGCAGAACTAATGCAGGCAGATAAGTTACATACGCATATCCGGTAAAAATGAATACCAACAGAAACGATGAACCGGCAAGAACAAACCGCTCACCACATTTGTCGCTCAGATGGCCAAGCCAACGATTGGTGAAAATCGTAACAACAAAGTTAGCCATCATCATACCTGACACAATCGTAATATCAAGGTGGTGGTTTTTGACTAAGAGGAAAATTGCAAAGGTAGTAAAAATATGCCGTCGGCAACCACGCAAGAATGCGAGAATATAGTATAGAGTATACTTGCGCTTAATCCTCATTTTCCTGTTTTCACTTTTACCACGATTAGCTGGAAGCGCAACAACCAGATATATACCGATTGCCATAACTATCCCGCCAATCAGATAAAGCGTCTCTCTATAATCCATAACTAATGTGAGAGCCATAACCGAACCGGCACCGATCAAACCTGCCACTGATTGCCAAGAACGTAAACGTCCCTGAACCTTTCCCATCTCATCAGAACTGCTTATCGCCAATAATTGAGAAGAATTGGTCGGTTCAAAATAGTGAAACCCGAATGACATAAATACTGTTGCAAATCCGAGCACAAACAACGATGGAGCCATCCCTGAGAGAATCAAGCCTAACCCTATCGCTACAATTGAAAGCGATGCAATGCGAGATTCAGTCAAATATATAGCAAGTGCTCCAACTCCAAAAGCTAACAAACCGGGGATCTCTCTCACGGCTTGAATCAGACCGACATCAGTCGGCGATGCGTCAAAAACCTCAATTGCAAAGTTGTTGAATATCACTCGCCATGCATTAAAACCGACCCAGCAGATAACCGCTGAAAATGTGATTGTCGGAACTGATATCTGTCGTATTCGAAAGGTCATAATCCGCTGAACATACGATTGAATCGAACAGAACTGAAGTGATAATATAAACTGTCAGGATTTTTTTACATGATCGGCATGAATTGGCAGGATAAATCGTGAATCATTCCCCCACGAGAAATCAATACCTGCACGACGGTAAACAAATTCCGGAATACCGATATCGGCCAAGAAAAGCTCCCCGCAAAGCTCTGGTAGCAATCCTGTCTTGGGAAGGGCAAGAGTAAGTGTAGAATCGGGATTGACAAACTCTCCATCTCTTTCACCTGTTGTAGCATTGACACCTGACGGAATATCGAGTGAAAGTATCTGCCCCGATGATGAGTTACACCATGAAATAAGTTCAGCAACCTCTGCTCGCGGTGCTGAGTGAAGTGAGTACCCGATCAATGCATCAATCACTAAATCAGGCTCTAAATGTACTACTGTCTCCACCGTTGTTCGACCAGTCTGCTTATAGATCGTAAAC
>JAJRUL010000007.1 GCA_024277795.1 Candidatus Zixiibacteriota bacterium | reverse complement strand
TATTCTGTTATGAAGGGAGCTTTTGATACTTTGCTCTTGTCTTATCAATGAGCTTATCCATAGCATCATTGAATCGAGCATCACTGTAGTATTCGTCATTACATTTTTGGTAGAGAGGGCAATCTGTCCTATAGCCGAAACACTTTAAATCTTCGGCAAGATAGCAAGCTTTCAAATACCCGCATCGCTCTGCCCTTTTTAGTGTTTTTGTCTCTTTCATATCTACCCTATCGGTAGAGTCAACAATTGCTAAAGTTCATATTTTTAAGAAGATATCAACGAGTATAATTACCAATGAAAACAATCAATATCAATATGAAGTAATAGCAAGCATTGGCATATAGACTTCCTCTATACTGCCCAAAAGATAGACAGGAGGCACAAAGCAAACAATAAGGGAATTATTCCAATATTTTTGATCTTATAAGCAGAGTTTTGCGTATCAAATGTAGGTACAGGTTACATAGGAGTACTGATATAGTAGATTTCGGTTGCTCACCTAAGCCCTTAAGTGTATATTAATAATAGCCGATAACTGGCTAATAACAAGTACTTACAGAGACCGGCACGGTTTTCGTTCATTAACACCGCCTTTTCAACACATTTTCCCGGCCGGATAGCATTATTTTTGCTTATTGACTGTTTGAAAGGACTCTGTCGAATATGATTATGAAAACGCTGATACTGTTTTGTCTTCTTGTTTGTTTTGCCACGAGCTCTACAATAGCAGGACCAACATTGGCTAATGACCCCAATATCCCTGATACAATTCGAGTAGATTCTATAGTTGCGTGGACTAATGGTCACGGAATTGTTCCTGTTAGTTTTTACAATGATGAAACTTTAGCGGGGATTGAATTGACAATTACATTGGATTCACCTGATGTACAAGTCGACTCATTCTCTTTTGTAGGTGGACGTTTAGAGACAGTTTCTGTTAAAGGTACTCTAAACCACACTAATGCTGTTACTATCTATTGCTTCCCTTTCTCTACTGAACTTGTCATCCCTACTGGAGACGGTCTATTAGGAACAATTTGGCTGTCATGGGCTCTAACGATCCCCCCTCAACTAGTCACCATAGATACCACAACTATTATTATAAATGATATCGAATATGCATCCACATTCTCAGACAATAATGCCAACCAGTTTGCTCCGCAGTATCAAGCAGGCAAGATTAATATCCTGCAAGGTACGGGTTGCTGTACTGGAATTCGGGGAAATATTGACAATAGCATAGATGAAGAGCCGAATGTTGCTGATCTAACCTTCCTAGTCAACTACCTCTTTAAGGGTGGTCCACCACCTGATTGTGCTCTAGAAAGCGATATGGATGGAGTCGGTGGCTTGGAAGCAAATGTTGCCGACCTGACATATATTGTCAACTACCTCTTTAAAGGCGGACCTGCACCTGTTTCATGTCAATAGGAAAGAATGAATATCAATGGACTAATTGTCTGGCGAAAATATAGAAAATTTCTACATCTGACGAAGCCTGAATGAATTCATTCCTGCTTCGTCCATTTCCTTCATTTCGTCATGAGCTATCTCTTTACGATATGTATCAAAGGCTTTTTCTTTGAGCTTTTGATACATCTTCCGCTCTTTTGTTGCTTCGAGTAAAGCTTCTCGGCGTTTATCCTGTGCTCGTTTTAATCCATTGAGGATCTCTTGTGTGGCAACATGATCTTTTTTTAACCGAACTAAGAACCGTGAAAATAAAGATAGCTGTGGGACTGACAATGAAGCACCCAAACAGTCTCTTTGACGATCCAAGGTTTGTCCCGTTTCACTCTTTATACGCTCGAGTTCATGCTGTTGCGACAGCACCTTTGCTGTGGCAGTAGCTAACTCTTTTTGCTTTTCACGTTCGTGATGTTCTTTAATTCTAAGAAGAGAATCAAGCCGAAATCGAAAACGTTTCTCTGCCATTGCTACCTCTACCCATGAAGTATTTTCTGAAGTTCAGCAACTGAGTCTTCATGGGAAGTAACCTGCTTGATCGGTTGTTTGAAAAAGTTATTTAGTGCGTCAATATGATCAATAGCCTCATCGATCTTCGGATTTGATCCTTTTACATAAGCACCAATACTAATAAGATCTTCTGCTTCCCGATAAACTGACATCAGTTCGCGTACTTTCGCCGCTAAAACTTGTTCCTCCTCAGTAGCAACATCTTTCATGAGTCGACTGATCGAGTTGAGTAAGTCAACAGCTGGGTATTGATTCATTGCCGCCAAACGACGAGACAAAGTGACATGCCCGTCAAGAATTGATCTGACTGTATCTGAAACAGGTTCGTTCATATCATCCCCCTCTACAAGGACAGTATACAAACCTGTAATTGAACCTTTATCGGATTGTCCTGCACGTTCGAGCAATCGTGGCATTAGTGCAAATACTGAAGGGGTATATCCTTTTGTTGTTGGTGGTTCGCCAACAGCAATCCCTATTTCACGTTGCGCCATTGCAATCCGTGTGACAGAATCCATCATCAAGAGCACATCTTTCCCTCGATCTCTAAAGTATTCAGCTATTGTCGTAGCAACCATAGCACCTTTTATGCGAATGAGAGCAGGTTGATCAGAAGTTACAGCAACAACAATAGTGCGTTTCATTGCTTCGGGTCCAAGTTCATTTTCAATGAATTCTCTGACCTCTCTCCCACGTTCTCCTACCAAGGCCACAACATTAACATCAGCACTTGTCCCCCGCGCCATCATTCCAAGTAATACTGACTTACCAACTCCCGAGCCAGCAAAGACTCCCATCCGCTGACCTTTGCCAACACTTGTTGTAAGATCAATTACTTTAACCCCGGTGCGAATAGGCTCGGTTATACGACGGCGAGTCAATGCGGGTATAGGTTCAGCATTGATTGAACGTCTGCTTTTTGCCAATAATGGCCCTTTGTTATCAATTGGTTGACCTAAGCCACCAATAACCCTCCCGATGAGTTCAGGGCCGACTGGTATAAGTAGCTGTTCCGCTGTTGACGTTACGATTGCCCCCGGTGTAATTCCTGTAATTGGACCTAAAGGCATAAGCAATAATCTATCATCTCGAAATCCAACGACCTCAGCGAGAACAGAATCTAACGTATCACGATTCTCTATACTACAGAGCCTTCCAATCGACACAGCAGGACCTGCAGACTCGATTACGAGGCCGATCACCTGAGTTACTTTTCCAAAATGTCGAACTGTACTTACAGCATCGACCCGATCGGAATATACATCATACTGAATTGCTTGCATTAACTGTGCTCACCGCTCATGAGGGTCTCTTCTACAACATCGAGTTGTGATTCAAGACGTGCATCGATATCACCAGTAGGGGTTTCAATAAAACAGCCACCTGTACGTACTCTCGGATCAGGTGCAAAAGTAAGCTCTTTTATCGTACTTGAACCTTTAAGAAACTGTTGCAGATTTTGTTCCACAATAGGCAGATGATCAGGGTTGACTTTTATCTTTAATTGTGATCTATCCACTAGAGTATCAATAACTCCATTAATCATACCGATTGTCACTTCAGGATCAATCGATACTGCATCACAAGTCACTTTACGACTTATCTTCATTACCAGTTCAAGGATGTTCTGACGCGATTCTTCAAAGAGTTGTTCACGTTGTTCGATAGCGTCTGCAATAGCTCGATCGAAGTTGCTTGCAACTTGTTCTGCCTGTTTCAAGCCTTGCTCTAGTCCTGCCTTATGCCCTTGCTCGAACCCCTCCTGCCTGCTTTCATTCTTAGCTTGTTCAAACAATTCTTGTAGTTTGTACACTTCAGAAATCGGTATGAATCGGGCACCATCAGGATCTGTCATTACAGATACTATCGGAAACAATGCCCCTAGTGTTTTTGCCGCGACTTCTTCTCTATCAAAGTCCAGTCTTTTTTCACCAACCGAAACGACAGAGCCGGGTTTTATGCCTCGTAGTACTCTAGACAATGATATCCTCTTTACCGCCTCGACCTGATATAATAATCTGGCCTTCTTCCTCAAGTCGTCTAACTGATTCTACAATACGACTCTGAGCAGATTCCACATCGGAAAGTCGTGTTGGCCCCATAAACTCCATCTCTTCTCTAATCATGACCGCAACACGCTCAGACACATTGTTGAATATCTTGGTTTTTACTTCTTCACTAGCCGCTTTTAATGAAATAGCTAAGTCTTTTGTCTCAACTTCTTTGAGTAATCTTTGTATCGAACGGTCATCAAGTAAGGTAAGATCATCAAAGATAAACATCATATTCTTAACTTCAGAAGCAAGATCAGGGTCTTCAGCTTCCAGAGATTGCAGGATATTTTTCTCAGCAGTGGTATCAATCAAGTTAAGGATTTCTGCGATAGATTTTGCACCACCTGATGCGGAAATTGCTCCCCCTGCGGATGCTTCAAAGTGACCCTCAAGAGTCTGCTCTATTTCATTCAGAATTTCCGGAGCGATCTTCTCCATCAATGCAATCCGTAAAGAAACTTCTGTTTGTAATTCTGGGGATAATTCAGACAAAACTGCGGCGGCCTGATTTGCGGTTAACTGTGTCATAATTAATGATATTGTTTGCGGATGTTCATTTTGCAGAAAGCTCGTTAATTGCTTCGGATCAATATCCTTTAATAATGAAAACCCGGTTGTCTTAATCGAAGACTCAAGACGTGTCATTATCTCACGGGCTTTACCTGAGCCAACCGCTTTTTCCAGTATATCCCTTGCAAAGTCAATACCACCCTGAGAAATGTACTGGCGAGCCATGAATATCTGATGACATTCATCAATCACTTTGTCTTCTATCTCAGCAGGGACATCACGCAGATTCGCAATCTCCATCGTAATCGCTTCGAGATCCTGTTCATTCATCCCCTTAAGCACATGGGCTGAAACTTCTGGACCAAAAGCAACGAGAGCTACTGCCGCCTTCTGCAAGGCTGTCATTTCTTCATACGTAAGTGGCATATTATTCAACCATCATTGTCTTAATAACTTTTGCTAACTCTTCGGGTTCGTTTTTTGCCGCCTCCTGCATTTGATCTACAAGTCTGGGCTTTCGATTCTCTGGTGCAACTGTGATCGGGGCGACTTCCTCCTCTTCACTTGTTGCGACAGTCTGCTGTTGTACAACAACAGGTTTTGGCATTAGCTGACTGAGTGAAGCGAATAGCTTTTTCACTTTCTTGCGGAAATACAGAATGATAAATGCTATAAGCATGAAATATCCGACGCGACGGGCAATGTCCATATAAAACTCGCGTTCATACATAGCATCAAGAGCTTCCTGTTGTTTGCCAAGATCACCACGGTCAAACTCAAGATTCACCATCTCAATCTGATCATTTCTTCCTGCATCGAAACCGACTGCTGACTTGACTATAGCAGCAATCCTGTCAAGTTCATCTTGAGAGCGAGGTTGGTACACCATCTCAACAACACCGTCTTCATTTTCTGTCGGCGTGTAAATACCGTCAACCATTACAGCAATTGAGACTCGCTCGATTGAGCCTACTGCATTTACAATATGTTCGACCGTATGATTCAATTCATAGTTTGTTATCGTAGTTTCATTACTACCTTCTTCAGAACTCTCTGCAGTCTCATCCGACTTATCGCTCGTACTACTGCTGGTCTTTGTTCGTTCCTCACTGCGAATCGACGGCGAGTTTGGATCGTATGTTTCCAATGTACGTTCGAGTTGTTGGAAATTGAGATCCGCTGTCAAACGTATTACCGACTTTCCAGCTCCAAGAACATCATCAAGCATTGATTGAGCTTTGTGTTCAAGATATGTTTCTACCTGCTTGCGAGTGTCCAACTGAGTTGATGTCAACCCTGCTATTGGATCAGCTTCCATTCCAGAGGTTAACAGATTCCCCTCATAATCTACTATCGATATTCCGCTCGGTTTCAATCCTTCGACTGATGATGCAACAAGGTGAGTAATCCCATTGATTTGCTGACGAGCCAGTCCATTACCACGGAGTTTCAATACTACCGATGCACTAGCTGCTTGTTGGTCACTTTTTAGAAGTCTGTCCTTTGGCATCACAATATGAACACGAGCTGCTTGAACTTCATCAAGTTCCATGATCGTTTTAGTCAGCTCCCCTTCAAGTGCTCGCCTAAAATTCAGGTTCTGGAGAAAATCGGTCATCCCAAGGTTATTCTTGTCAAAAAGCGAATAACCGGCACCGCCACTATTCGGTAATCCAGCAGATGCAAGTGATATACGGGTATTGTATACTTTATCTGAAGGGACAAGTACAGTGCTTCCGCCATTTTCCAGCTTGTATGGAATCTTATTGTCGTTGAGATAGTTGACCACTTCACCGGCTTCTTTTTGATCCAGGCCCGAGTACAAGTTGGCATAGTTAATACTATTGAGCCATCCAACCATCATGATCATTCCGACAATAGTACCGGCCGTGACACCGAGAAGCATCATTACCTGACCAGGAGTCATCTGACTGACCCAGTCAGAAACACTTTTCGCAAATTGCTTGTATCTGTCCATTCTAATTCCTATTTATAATTATCGACCATCCTTGGCCGTGCCTGTCATCCTGTCAGGCATTATACTGGCATTCGCATTATTTCTTTATATGCGTCCACCAACTTGTTTCTTATCTCCAATAATAAATCCATAGCAACCCCCGCCTCCTCTGCTTTTATCATCACTTGATGCAGTTCGACAGGATCACCTGAAAGAAAAGCCGACTGTATCTCACTTGAGTCAAGTTGCAGGTCGTTTACCGACGATATCATTTCAGAAAACAGATCAGAAAACTCTCCGCCTTTCTCCTTAATATCTACAACATCGGCCGATAATTTGACCGTCGCCTTGCCAGGTGCTTCGATATAACCGGGTAAAATTCTATTAAGTGATACTGGCTCAGATGACATACAGTTAGACCTTTATATCTACTACACGCCCGACTGTTTCAGTTGGTTCGGGTGAAGCATCCCGTTTGAAACTTGCTCCAAAACGATCACTATCGCGGAAACGAGTAAACAACAGATCAAGTGCAGCTCTTTCTTCAGTCGAAAGAAACTCCGCAAAACTTCCCTTCGGTCCTTCAACTGAAATCTTTGAATCCGTCTTCTCCTGCGGAGTAATATGCAATCGCGTACTCTGTACACCTGTTGCTTCAGTTTCCGATTTCTGAGCAGGTTTGTTATTCTGCTGACCAATCTGCTGGTAGGATTGAATTCCTATTGGATTGATTTTCATACGACACCTTTCCTATCTATCCTAACCGTGTTAATTCCTATTATATATCAAGAGCCTGTTTCGCCATCTCTTTGGCTGTCGCAATAGCAACAGTATTCGCTTCATACGCACGAGAGGCAGCCATCATATCAACCATTTCATTAACTATCTCAATGCCGGGCATCTTCACATAACCATCAGCATCAGCCTGAGGATGTGAAGGATCATGTATCAACTTGAATTCTGCATCTTCGTCTACTGTCTCCCTTGCTTCAACGGTCGATACATCTACCTGTCCACTTGCTGGACGCAAAGTTGAACTAATATGACCTGCATGTGTTCGTGCGAGCTTTCTCCCTGCTTGCCTTACCATTGCACGAAATGAAACTCGGTCTTTGCTTTCACTAACAACAACTCGTCGACGCTGATACGGTCCACCTTCAGGAGTTTCCGTCGTTTCAGCATTCGCTATATTCTCTGCAGTTGTGTTCATTTTTGCACGTTGGACAGTCAACCCTTGTGCTGATATCTCAATTGAACTAAATAAACCTGACATAATAACACATCCTATTTTGACTTAATCGCATTTCGTAAACTTTGGAACTTCCTTTGTAGAAGTCTTGCGGCTACAGTATATTCCAACTCAGTTTTTGCTTGAGTGGCCATCTCAACATCAATATCAACATAATTAAGCTCACCTGTGCGAACACGAGTTCTCTCAACATTCGGTTCCTTGTCTGGATGTTGCCCAGTCGGTATATGAGCAGAGTGCGTCGTAACTCCTGAGAGTCTCGGACTATCATCAATGAGCCTGCTATATTCAGATTTGAAATCAATGTCACCTCGGGAATAACCCGGTGTTGAAACATTGGCAATATTACCTGCCACCAGTTTCTGACGAAATGATGAAAGGTCGAGATAGGATTCCAACTTAGGAACTCCTACTCCGCTGAATATAAATTGTGACAACTTATTTGGCATATTTCACTCACAAATACTATCCTTCGCGATGCTCTAAAGCAATGGCTATGCCAAAACCCGAACACAACAGCAAACACATTGACTTATATAAACTTAGCCACGAAACGACAACTGCGAGTGAATCACACGATACGAAGTAGCGGAAAGCATTTCCGTATTAACCGGGAATATCCTGCGCTCTGTTTTGAATATTGTACATTTGTGAGGATGGTTCTTTCAAAGACATTTCCATAGTGAGGATAACGATATCAACACGCCTGTTTCGTGCTCTGTTCTCTATTGATGTATTGGGACGAACAGGTCGATACTTGCCATATCCTAATGCTGATATACGATCAGGAGGGAAATTATAGTTATCTATAAAGTATCGAACGACCTCTGTTGCTCGAGCTGAGGAGAGTTCCCAATTCGAAGGATAACGAGCAGTATGAATCTTTCGATCATCAGTATGTCCTTCGACCCTTATATGATTCGGGATATGTCCGATCTGATCATAGACTCGTTCGAGCACATTGATTGCATTTGGGAGCATATCCGAAGAACCTTCACGAAAAAGTGCGGATTCTACAATATGAATCACCAACCCTCGTTCAGTTATTTCTGTTTGAACTTCTTCTTTACCAGGAGATTTGAATTCTTTCTCTACTAGGGACTGAAGCATTTTCAAATCACCGACCTTCAAGACACCATGCCCCTTCTCACTCTGGAATTCTTCATATCTCAGAACACCATTTCCGCCCTTGAGGATACCATGTAAGGCTTTGCTGACCTGCCCGAAGCGTTTTGCATCTACCTGCGACATTGAATACATAACCACAAAGAACGCGAGAAGTAACGTAATCAAGTCGGCATAGGTAAGTAACCATCTCTCATTATTACTGATTTCAGGCAGTTTCTTCCGTCGAGAACGACGCATGCTTTAATCCTCGTAGTTTCGACGATGTATAGGGGCGAGATATGAGAGCAGACGCGCTCGAATTGATCTAGGATTATCGCCCATCTGTATTGCGACAATTCCTTCGGTGATTAACTCCAGGTGAGCCATCTCTTCATCATGTCGCATCTTCAGCTTATCTGCTATTGGTAGTAGGAACAGATTCGCAAGCCCAACTCCCCAAAGAGTAGCAATAAAAGCCCCTGCAATACTTGTTGCCATTTTACTGGCATCTGATGTGTTTCCTAAAGTGTGAACAAGTCCAAGAACTGTGCCGAGGATCCCCATTGTAGGCGCAAATCCACCTGCTTTTTGGAAAAAAGTTATCCCTCTTTGGTGTCGTTCTTCAATATATGACATCTCAGTTTCCAGTATTTCCCGCAAGGTATCGACATCAGTGCCATCGATTACCATCTGAACAGCCTTCTTATAAAATGGATTTTGGATAGCTTTGAGATCATTCTCTAAACCCAAGATACCTTCACGCCTCGCCTTTTCAGCCAATTTGACAATACTCTCTATTGAATCAACGAGAATACGACTTTTCCCAAAACCTGCAACCTTGAGGTAGTGTGGAAGTTGTCGAACGGTATCAAATGAAGTTGTAATAGTGGTGGCCCCAAAAGTCCCACCAACAACGATAAGAAGGGGTGCTGTAAGGAAAACAGTTTCTAACTGCCCACCTTCAAGAACAAAGGCACCGCCGACCGCACCTAGTGCGACAAATAAGCCGAGAATCGTTGCTGGATCCATACCTGTACATACCGTGTATCAAAATTGTTCAAAAATTG
Source organism: Candidatus Zixiibacteriota bacterium (assembly GCA_024277795.1). Taxonomy (GTDB): domain Bacteria; phylum Zixibacteria; class MSB-5A5; order GN15; family FEB-12; genus JAJRUL01. The sequence continues at coordinate 2,135 of JAJRUL010000007.1, read as the reverse complement.
ACAATCGGGCACAAACGCCCATATGCAATAGGTATCGGCAGATTTAGGAAATAGTACAGTAACTGACTAGCTGGCAATTAACAAAAATGCTTAATTTTCGCTCAGTTGATATTCGGCCAATTTATTTCGGATTGTTCTCGGAGTAATCCCGAGTGCTTCAGCGGCACGGGTCTTATTCCCATTAAATTTCTCCAGAGTCTTGAGAATAAGGTATTTACTCCCTTCTTCTAGCTTCATAGGGACCTTTAATCCAAGCATACCGTCAGCAATACGTCCGAGCGCAAGTTCAGCAGGGAAATCATCTTCTGTTAACACATCACCTGAACCAGTCACAACAGCACGCTCGACAAGATTCTCCAACTCACGAACATTACCTGGCCAATGGTATTTCATGAGCAACCTGAGGGCGGAATTGTCTACTCCGCGTACATTACGCCCATTTTCTTCATTGTACTTTTTAACAAAGTGCTCAAGAAGTAGTGGAATATCTTCTTTCCGCTCATTCAAAGAACTTAAATGAATCGGAATGACATTGAGTCGATAGTATAAATCTTCTCTGAATTGACCTTTTGCGATGAACTCCTTCAGATTCCTATTAGAGGTCGCTATCAATCGTATATCTACAGGAATAGGCTTACTTGATCCAACCCGTTCGAATTCCCGCTCCTGAATCACACGAAGTAGCTTAGACTGCAAATTCAAAGGCATTTCAGAGATTTCATCAAGAAGTAAAGTGCCACCATCAGCGAGTTCGAAACGCCCTCGATTGGTTTTCTTCGCATCGGTAAAAGCACCTTTCTCATATCCGAACAGCTCAGCTTCAACCAGATTCTCTGGCAAGGCGGCACAATTCAGCTTAATAAACGGCTTATCTGCTCTATTCGAGCTATAATGGATAGCACGTGCGACCATCTCTTTACCTGTCCCCGAACCTCCGGTTATCATAACAGTCGAGCGGGCTGGCGCGACAGACTGAATCAACTCAAATACTTCAGACATCACTGGTGATTTACCTATCATGTTCTGAAAACGGTGCGTCAAATCACGACGCATTGTTTCATTTTCTGTCCGTAAACCAATTATTTCAACGACCCGAGATAACATATGTTCGAGCACATCAGGAGTTACAGGTTTAAGCAGGAAATCATACGCTCCACCTTTGATCGCACTAACCGCTGTCTCAACAGTTCCAAAAGCAGTCATCATAACAACTACTGTTGAAGGTGATGCTTTCTTGACCTGTGAAAGCAGTTCAAGCCCGTCCATGCCCTTCATCTTGAGATCACTCAGAATAATGTCAAATGAATTGCTATTCATTTTTCCGAGCGCTTCTTCACCGGAAAGGACAGAACAACACTCATAACCTGCTCGCTGTACCGTTTCAGTAATAAAATTATTCACCAAATGGTCATCATCTACAACAAGGACAGAGTATTTCATCAGGTTTGCTCCATATTCTCATTCACTATTCTGGTCGGGAGTAATAATCGAAAGATAACTCCGCCTTCAGATTTATTCTCAACAGCGATATCTCCGCTGTGTGCTTTCATTACTTTTAATGCCACTGCCAAACCAAGCCCATTACCCTCTGAACGGGTTGTAAAAAATGGTGCGAAGAGCTTATCCAAGTCTTCCTCTTTAATCCCTCCCCCAAAATCCTCTACGTTGATCTCTACAATCGTCTCATCTAACCCCAAAAGTAAGCGGTCAGCATAACGAGCTGTCGCTGTTTGCCTCGGCAACACCCGCGATGATACTACAACCTCGCCCCCATCAGGTTGAGCTTCAACAGCATTTGAGAAGAGGTTGAAGAGAACTTGTCGGACAAGTGTAATGTCGATATTAACTCGACAATCTTCATTGCATCGAGTACTAAAATTTATTTTTTCGAGGCGGTGACCATTATCTTGCCGAAAACGATCGATCGCATCCTGTACAAATCGAGACACCTCTACACGTGACCTGTTTGTTTCTTCAAAACGAGTATAGTTTAGTAATGTGGTCACAGTTTCATTCAAGGAATCAACACCTCGAATAATATTATTGACTAAACGAAGCTTCGGATCATCTGCATCCAAATCTTTTTTCAATAGAGCAGCAAACCCTCCAATACCTGAAAGAGGATTTCTCACCTC
>JAJRUL010000066.1 GCA_024277795.1 Candidatus Zixiibacteriota bacterium | reverse complement strand
GAGTCGAGCAACATCAGCAGCTTTGACAACATCAAGTCGTCCAGTTGGATTTCCTTCTGGGTCGAGGACTCCAAGTCCTTTCAGGATTGTTACCTGATCTGCAGCCCATTGAGAATCCGCAGGGAGCGGAAGGCGTACGGCAAGAAATCCCCAAGGAGTTCGCACTTCATGGTCTCCATCTTGCATATGGCACGTTTGGCAGGTTGGTGCCGAAGCGGATTCCGGAATGACTCCAACTTGTTTCAAGAGTGCACGAACACCATGTTTGGATGCTGAGTACATTTCCCATTGCGGGTGATCAAAACCCATATGACAGGTTTGACATGCCTGAGGAGCTTTTGCCTCTTTCACTGAGAATGTGTGGCGTGTATGACAGGCATCGCACGAGGCAACTCCATATCCATGCCCGTCGTTTTTCAGTCGTGCAATTTCTTCATCGGTTTTCAATCCAATTTTATGACAACCGCCACAACCTTTCATGCCGTCGACAAGAGCCTCAGGTAGATGATGAGTGGTCGGCATCGCTTTGAAAGAAGCCCAAGCCATTGCATGTTTTCCCTTTGAGAACTGTTCAACCTGAGTGTCGTGGCAATTTGCACAGGTTGCAGGAGTAGGGATTAGTGCATTTTTGACATCACTGTCAGACGTATGGCCGTTACCATGACAACCGTCACAACTGATATCATTTTCCGAATGCTTGCTCGCTTGCCAATCCTTGACAATCCCGGGCGTACTGTAGCTGTGGCATTCTACACAATCGTCGGCATATAGATTGCCAATGAGTAATAGTGTAAAAACAGTTATCAGTGTACAGGTGATTCGCATTGATTTCCCTCCAGAAGGAGCATCTGTTACTGGTTTCATTTTTACTGTCATTTCATATCTATAAATAGGTCTAATTATCCAAACTATAATAGTTTGGATATAGAAACGACCACGTATGGTCAATACGCCTTGACTTTCGTCAAGTCTCCATCTATGTTCCTGTCTTACAAAGGAATAGCTATGAAAGTACCATATCTGGATTTACAGGCACAATATCAATCTATCAAGGCTGAGGTCGATCAGGCGATAGCCTCTGTTCTTGACAACTCTGCCTATGTGCTCGGTTCTTCAGTATCAGTGTTTGAGGCAGACTTTGCAAAATACTGTCAGACAACTGTCTCTATTGGGGTTAATAATGGGACAAATGCCCTTCTGTTGGCTCTAAAAGCGATGGGTATCGGTCCGGGCGATGAAGTGATTACAGCGGCCAATACTTTTATTGCTACGGCCGCGGCGATTGCACATTCAGGTGCGAAACCTGTTTTGGTCGACGTTGACCCTATTTCCAGAAATATCGATCCACAGCTTATTAAGATGGCAATGTCGAAGAAGACTAAAGTTATTCTTCCAGTTCATTTGTATGGACGGATGGCTGATATGGATAGGATTATTGCAATTTCAGAAGAATACGGATTGCAAATTCTTGAAGATTCAGCTCAAGCACAAGGGGCGGAATATAAAGGGAGAAGAGCAGGCTCAATCGGTTTGATGGGTGCGTTTTCATTTTATCCCGGGAAAAATCTCGGAGCTTTTGGAGAGGCAGGAGGTATTACAACTTCTGATGTCGAGTTGGCAGATAAGGTAAGAATGCTTCGAGATCATGGTTCATCAAAAAAATATCATCATGATCTTCTCGGTTACAATGCTCGTATGGAAGGGATTCAAGGAGCAGTTCTTGGGGTGAAGTTGAAGTATCTCGACAGATGGAACAAAGCTCGCAATCAAGTTGCAGATTGGTATGATCAGGAGCTTGCGGGTTTGCCTTTGCGTTTGCCGAATCGTGATGATGAATACAGCCAGGTGTTTCATGTCTATGTGATTGAAACGGAATACCGAGAACAGTTGCAAGCATATTTGTCTGAACATGGTATACCGACAATTATTCACTACCCTATTCCCATACATTTGCAAAAGGCTTTTTCATTCTTGGATTATCGAGCAGGAGATTTTCCAATTACAGAAAAACTATCGAATGAGATATTGTCACTTCCGATATTCCCTGAAATGACGCACGAGATGGTGCAGGAAGTGAGTTCTGAGATCAGGCAATTTTTCAATGACCGATAAGTTGATTAGATCATTTTCTCTCGAACTTGTTGCTGTATTTGTTCTGCTGTCACTGATTGCTACGGTTCGTTTTTATCAGCTGGATGCTGATCCGCCTGTCGGTGTTTCAGTCTCTTCTGATGTTTTTACTGATCCGCCTCAATATACATTGAATGCGAGAAACTATGCTACTTCAGGGCAGTTTGAGACTATCAAAGACCCGCGTCGGGTAGTCTTTCTCAAGTCTGTTGTTACTGCCACTGCAACAGTCATATTTACCCTTTTTGGTGTTGGAGTTTATCAATCTCATCTGGTAGGTTTTTTATACTCATTCGGTTCACTTGTTCTGTTTTTTCTTTTTCTGTGGCGGTCGACAGGTAAACTATCGGCTTTGCTTTTTCTGGTTCTCATATCTTTTAACTACAATCAAATATTCTATGGCCGACTTCCGTTTCTTGAACATGCAATGACATTCTATTCTTTTCTCTCTCTTGTTCTCATTGTTTGGATTAAAAGGGTGTGGGTATATTTTCCCGCAGGGATATCGTTGGGAATTGCAATCTTTTTCGGGAAAGCGATCGGAGGGATATTTCTCATCCCATTTGGTTTGTACCTGTTGTCATTAGTCGTCGACCGTACTGAACGAGCTGAAAGAAAAACTGTTTTGAAAGTCAGCCTGTTTGCAGTTGGATTTCTTGCTATTGTTATTTTCTGGTTTTTCTTTACCTATCTCCCTATGCAGTCAGAAGTAAGCGGTTATTTTGGGGAACAGGCGTTTTCGTTATATGGTACTCCCGATGGGTTAAGTTCATTTGATCAGTTTATCAAACATATAGTCGATTTCGGAGATGATTCCGAGCTGTTCCCTCGTATGAGAGTTGTTGGTTTTCTCGGTGGCCTCTTCATCTGCTGGGTTTCGTTTTGGGCTCTGAAAAAGAAACAGGAAGGTGAGCAAACGACAATTAGTCGAGAGCTGTTTTTTTTGGCAACAATGATTGTTGCGTGGTATATTGTTCTGATGATCTGGAATTACCGTCCACTTCGATATCAACTTCCTTTGATTTATGGATTTTACGGTGCTGCCGGTGTTATTTTACAACAGTTTTGGCTGGCAAAAGATGAATGGAAGGGGAGAGCTGTTCCAATTCTATTCTACTTCATTCTTTTTCCAATCACTTTGATTGTTGTGTATAAAACGTTCAATCCTGTCGCAGATTCTTATTCATTAGGTTATAGTTGGACGGAGCGTCGTTTTATTTTCGCATTGATTGCACTTGTTCTCTCTGCAGGGGTCATTGTTTTGATCCGTCATGCGAAGAGTTATAGCTTTCTTCCGCTTAGATTTACAGCAAGAGGGTTGGTCCTCGTTGTTATTATATCAACCCTGACAATTGGAGTTCTTGATTATACGTACTGGTCACAACGGCCAACATTTACAATCCGAGATACGAGCCGTGATCTTGGGATGATTCTCAACAAAGGAGCGGTAATATCGGGGCCTTTTGCTCCTATGCTCTCCCTTGAAAATGATCTTGATTGTGTTATCCACATGTTTGGAGTATCCGAACCTGATTCACTCTTGTTTCAAAAGTTTCCAATAACCCATCTTCTTCTTGATCAAGGGAATGAAACCCGTGCAGATCGAGATTATCATGACATGATGGATAAATCGTCACATATGCTGACATATCATATTGGAAATAAGAAAGTACGCCTCTTTCGAATTGCAGGAAATACAGGAAATACTCAGGCTGACAGCTACGAGCCGTCTTTGATGGAGATTGCACTTGATATGTACCAGAAAAAACGAATTCAGATGGGAAATGAAGCGGCCCAACGCTTTCTCAGTAAGTATCCTGAGAGTTTTACCGGCCATTTGTCAGTAGCTACTATGGCTGAGACGTACGATCAGATGGAAGTTGCCCACAGGGCATATAAAAAAGCAATTGAGTTTTCTCCGACTAACTATCATCTTAATGCAATGTTAGCCGAATTCTATAAAAAGATGTATATTGCCAGTGAAGATGAGAAGTATAAGGAACAGGGACTATATTGGTTTGAGCAGGCATTGACGTTTGCTCCAACCGCTATTGGTTTGAAATCATCGTATTTAGAGTTGAAGGATAATGAAGCTTGGGAATTGAAAGAAGATACGCTTTCCTCGTCACAACAATAGTACCTGCTCTCAATGAAGAGGGGAATATCGATGAGTTTTGCCGTCAGTATGCCGAGATGATGGCTACTGCTCCTTTTGAGAGTGAACTGCTTTTTATTGATGACGGTTCCACAGACGGGACTCTTGCTAAAATCAGAGAGGCAAAAAAGCAGTATGATTTTATCAATTATGTTTCTCATCCTCGTAATCGCGGGTTGACCGAATCGCTTCTCACAGGTTTTTCAGTTGCAAAGGGGGATGTATTCGTTTTCTATCCTGCAGACTTACAGTATAAACCTGAAGATATTCCATCTCTGGTTGAACCGATATCGCGAGGTGCGGATCTTTCTACAGGTTGGAAACAGGGGAATTATAATAAAGCATTGGTCTCTTCGATCTATAATTGGGTTTCTCGTAAGATATTCAAAGTAAAAGTGCATGATCTGAACTCAGTGAAAGCGTTTCGACGTGAAGTTGTCGAGCAGATTTTTCTTCGCAGGGATTGGCACAGATATCTTGTACCGCTTGCAGACAATGAAGGTTTTCGGGTTGATGAGGTAAAGATCCCGCTTTATGATCGAGAATGGGGAAGTTCGAAGTTTGGTTCTATCTGGCGTATTCCCGTCGGTGTTCTTGATATGCTTGCTGTAAAATTCCAGATTAGTTTTCTTCGTAAGCCGTTGCTGTTTTTCGGTTCAATTGGCTCAGTCTTTTTTCTGCTCGGTTTTCTGGTCGGACTGTGGGCGGTTTATCTTAAATATTGGTGTGGGGAAACTCAGCTACCATTGCTTTACCTCGTGATTTTACTGACAGGGCTTGGTTTCGGGCTGTTCTTGATGGGGTTTATGGCTGAAGGGCAGACAGCAATTAAAGATGAAGTTTCTGAGTTAAGAAAAAGGCTGATTTTTCAGAGGTCTGATAAAAAGGACACCGACAATTCCTGATATTTCAGGCAGTGCATTATATGTCCGAACAACTACGACCTGTAAAAAACAATCTGTTGGGCTTGTCGATAAAAGCTGTTCTGACAGCAGTTGTCCTCTATTTTGTTTATCATCAATTTGTCTTACAATGGTCTGAAATACAGGATTATAGTTGGCAGATTGATTTCTTTTATCTAACTATTTCAATATTGGTAGGACTTGTCGCATTGCTGATAATGTCGACTACCTGGCGTGGGATAATTAGGATGTTTGGGTATGAGCTTTCTGTAGCTTCGGCCTTTCGGATTTTCTACCTATCGAATCTGGGGCGTTACATACCAGGCAAGGTTTGGCAATTGTTCGGGATACTTTATTTGACAAAACAAAAAGGAATCCGATCAGAACAGGCGGGAGCATCGTTTATAATTGTCCAATTGTTTGCTATACCTGCTTCTTTTTTCCTCTTTGTACTGGCCGTACAGTTTGAACCATCTCTGCTTGTAGATCAGGTCAAATTGCTCAATTCGAACAGTTGGTATCTGGTAACTGCACTGCTGATTCTTATTTGTCTCATGCTTACTTTGCGTCCGGCTTGGTTTTTGTCGATTGGGAACAGGCTCTTAAGAAAAATCGGTCGTCCTGAAGTAATTTTGAAGATAGATTTTAGAGTTGCTCTTACGCTCTTTTCGGCGTATGTATTCGGCTGGTTTTGCTATGGAGTAGCTTTTTATTTTCTGGTTATGGCAGTTGTCCCTGATTGTCATTTGGGGATATTGTCAGCTATAGGTCTTTTTAATGCAGCTTATCAGATAGGGTATCTGGTACTCTTTGCACCCGGAGGATTCGGTCCGAGAGAGTTGGTAATGTCGGCACTCTTGGCTCCGTTTATTGGCAAGGTTGCTGTAGTGGTTGCGTTGGCGGCACGAGTTTGGTCTCTTGTATTGGAAAGTATTGCCGCGGGAACTGCTTTAATACTGAAGAAATAACAGTCGGAGATTTCTGTTGGCTAAAAAAAAGATAGCACTTAAAGTGCACAAAAAGAGAGACCTTCTCAACGAGTGGGAAGCCTCACCATATTTTACCCCTGCCCTGTTTGGCGTGTTGGCTCTTGCTGTCATTATTCTGTTTAGAGAGTTTATCTTTTCAGACAAGATGTTACACGGTTCTGACATGATTCAAGCTGGTATTTTCTTTCGTTCACTTTTGGTTGATTTTGTCTCTACTCATGGCGCTATCCCTCAATGGAACCCATTCATCTTTGGTGGTATGCCGTATGTTGAGGCATTCCACGGAGACATTTTTTATCCGCTCTCGATTCTCAAGTTTTTTGGCACACTGCATCGGATGTTGGGGATGGTGCAGGTGTTGCATATCTTTCTGGCCGGTCTTTTTATGTATCTTTGTGCGAGACAGTTCAAACTGTCCAAAACGGCATCATTGGTGTCGGCTACGTGTTATATGTTTGCGGCGTATCTTGTCTCTTTCATTGCTCCCGGCCATGATGGCAAGATCTTTGTAACTACTCTTTTCCCATTGACGATGCTTTTCGTCGATCGAGGATTTCAGACGAAGCCATTTCTTAACTTTTCTCTTCTCGGTTTGACAATTGGTTTTATTATTCTATCTCCTCACCCACAGATGTCGTACTTTATGCTTTGGGCAGTCGGGCTTTACACATTTTACAAGCTTGTTTTTCTTTTCAAAGAAAAGAAGTCTGTTACCCCTCTTATTAGACCGTCGCTACTTGCGATCTATGCTGTAATAATCGGCTTGGCCCTTTCGGCAATACAATTTTATCCCGGTTACACGTACACAAGTACATTCTCTCCTCGTGCCGACTCCGATTCAAAAAGCGGTTGGGATTGGGCTACGTCATGGTCTATGCATGAAGAAGAAACTATGTCATTGATTATACCTGAGTTTGTAGGAGCATCTGTACAGAACAGGAAATCATTTTACTGGGGGAAGAACTGGTTTAAGGATAATTCTGAAGCGGTTGGGGCGGTCACGTTTTTTCTCGCGTTGTTAGGACTCTTTTTTTCAAGACGAAGAGATTCATATTTCTTTGGTGGATTGGCGATTTTTGCATTACTCTACGCACTCGGTTCGACTACACCCGTGTTCAAAGTATTTTACTATTTGATTCCGAAGGTGAAGTCTCTTCGGGCACCATCCATGATTATGTTTCTTTTCTCATTTTCAGCGTCGATGTTAGCAGGTATGGGGATCCAGAAACTACGCGATGTAAAAGGGAAAGATCTTTCTTCGAAGTTTAATTGGCTTCTGTTTGGTTTCCCGGGATTGCTGTTTGTTTTGGCGCTCGGCTTTTCATCAGGCAGAGGTCTGCTCAATGCGTGGATAGCCTTGTTCTACAGCTCTGCATCAACTACTCAAGTTCAGCAGGGGATAACAAAGGTGGATGTCGCTTATGCGAATCTTCCTGCAATACAAAGCGGGGCATGGTTCGCATTTCTTTTTGTAGCATTAACAGCAGGTTGTATCTGGCTCTACCGCTCAGGTAAAGTTGGAGCGACCGTTTTTCTGTTTGTAGCGTTCATACCAGTTATTGACGGGATTCGATTTGATAGTCGTTTCATAGAAGTATTCGATCAAGCTACTATCTGGGCTCCAAACCCGATGACAGATTTCTTTACTCGACAGAATGGTGAGTTTAGAGTGATGAACTTTGGGGGAGTGCAGGAAGATCTTCTGCCGTATCATAAGATTGAGATGGTGACGGGTTATCATGGCAATCAATTACGTTGGTATGATGATCTTTTAGGTGGTCCTGGGGTTAAGAACAAAGGGAATGCTCGATTTCTTAATCTGGCTGGAGCACAATTCATAACGTTGCCTGGAAATCAGAAACTGCCTGAGCAGTTTTTGGGAAGTATCCCTGTTCGAGAGGTCGCTAATTTTGGTGCTGTTCGGATATATGAAAATGATAATGTCCTTCCTCGCGTATATCTTGTTGATCGATACAAAGTATTTAATGACCGCAAGGAGATATATCCGCTTGTTTTGAACGGATCCGATAGTCTGCGTAGAATCGTTTATCTCGAAGAGGAGCCAGAGATTGAGATCCTCCCTGATACCGGTTCGGGGGTTAGCTCTGATTCGGCTTGGATTGTTGTGCATGATTTAGACTCTGTTTTGGTCGGTTTGAATGTGACTCGTAATCAATTATTGGTGCTCAATGATAATTGGTTTGATGCATGGCATGTTACTCTCGATGGGAAGCCAGCAAAGGTTTTACGGGCTTACGGAACATTCCGTGCTGTAGCTGTTCCCGCAGGGACCAAAACAGCTCTTTTTACGTATCACTCTAAACGATATGAAACAGGTCGCCTGATCACTTGGTTGACATCATTGTACCTGATGGTTATCTTTGCGGTTAGCTTGATTCGGCGAAAGAAGAGATTGACACCTGAAGGAACTGCGGACTAATGCCACACACACAACGTGCTCTGATAATCTTCCCGACTTATAATGAACGGGAGAATATTGAAAAGATTGTACACGCTGTTCTCCCTTTAGATCCACGTGTGAATGTACTGATTGTCGATGATAATTCACCTGATGGAACGGGAGATTTAGCTGATAAATTGGCCAAGGAAGAAGAGCAAGTAAATGTTCTGCATCGTCCTGAAAAACAGGGGCTTGGGCAGGCATATCTTGCAGGTTTCCGCTGGGCAATCGAGCATAAGTTTGATCTAATCTTTGAGATGGATGCTGATTTTTCTCACGGCCCTGAGTATATCAAGAATTTTCTGAAAGAGATTCAGGATTATGATCTTGTCATCGGGTCTCGTTATATCAGCGGTGTGAATGTTATCAACTGGCCAATGTCACGGCTATTGTTGTCATATTTTGCCAACACATACACTCGTATTGTCACTGGTATTCCTTTGCGTGATGCTACAGGCGGGTTTAAGTGTTTTCGGCGTGAAGTGCTTGAGTCGATCAATCTTGACGATGTCCGCTCATCAGGGTATTCGTTTCAGATAGAGATGTCTATGAGAGCGTGGAAAAAAGGATTTAAGATCAAAGAAATTCCGATTGTCTTTTATGATCGTGTTGCTGGTAATTCCAAGATGTCAAAGAAGATTGTTCGTGAAGCTATTTGGATGGTCTGGTTGTTGCGATTGAAATCTATGTTCGGGAAGCTCAGTTAAGTTATGTCCAACGGAAATGACACTGTGTCTATCGTCATCGTGACGCATAACTCGATGCCTCCACTTGAGAACTGTCTCAAATCTATTCGTGCAGGCGCCAATGGGACGAGTTTGGAGATTATTGCCGTTGATAATGTCTCTGATGACAGATCACCTGAAATAGTTCAAGAGTACTTCCCTGAAGCAAAGGTCATAAGAAATGACCGAAATGTCGGTTTCGGGTCAGCTTGCAATATTGCGGCCAAAGAGGCTGAGGGAGACTATCTCCTGTTTCTCAATCCTGATGTAGTAGTCGATAATCTTGCGATTGAGAAACTGCTTCAGGTCTGTCGTTCAAAAAAGAATGCTGGGGCTGTTGCTGGCAGGATGCGTTTTCCTGACGGCTCTTTTCAGGCAACTTGTCGCCAATTGCCCAAACTACAGAATATAATGTTTTCCCGTGGATCTGTTCTTTCACGGTTTTTAGGCAGAGATTCAGAGCGATATACTCTTCCTGATTATGATGATACTACTGCTGTTCCCGCAACTGCAGGTACGATGTTGATGATTCACAAGCGATTGTTTGAATCTATCGGTGGTTTTGATACGAACTTTTTCATGTTTCTTGAGGATGTCGATCTCTGCTTGAGAATAGGCCGGGAAGGGTATCAGAATTATTTTGTACCTGAAGCCGGAGGTGTGCATCTTTGGGGGAAAGGGAGTCGAGCAGGAAAGTTCAAGAGGAACGTATACCACCACCACAACGTGTGGAAATATTTTGTAAAGCATTATCCCGGAATCCTGACATATTTTGTACTCCCAATCGTATTATTAGCAAATCTGACTGCTGTGACATTGTTGCCCGTAAAACAGCCAATTGCCCGAAAACGGTAAGTAGCTTTCTTTGTAATTGAGCAGAATACCGTCTCTGACGGTTTTTTGTAGTTGTCTCTTTCATCTAAATATCTATATCTTATATAAATTTGTGAGAATCTGATTCAGCCAGAAATTGTAAGAGATGACTGGCTGAGTGAAACTGTGGTGAGGTACTTGATACGTGGCAGAACGTCCATTCTTGGAATTTGAAAAGCCAATTGTAGAGCTTGAAAAAAAGATCTCTGACATGAAGGATTTTGCCGTTGGGGAAAGCCTAGAACTTAGTGGTGAGATTGCTTCTTTGGAAAAGAAGCTGGGGCGACTTAGAGATGACATTTATTCCAATCTTACCCGTTGGCAGAAAGTGCAACTGGCAAGACACCCAAAGCGACCTTACACGCTTGACTATATAGAGCTTATGACAACAGATTTCGTCGAGCTTCATGGTGACCGAGGCTACGGTGAAGATTTGGCTGTTATCGGTGGTTTTGCCAAACTCGGTGACAAGAAGGTATTGATTGTCGGACAGCAAAAGGGGCGGGATACCAAAGAGAAGCTCAAACGTAATTTCGGTATGATGCATCCTGAGGGATATCGAAAAGCAATGAGGCTGTTTCGACTTGCTGAGAAGTTTGGCCTTCCTATCGTCGTACTTATTGATACTCCCGGGGCATATCCCGGGATTGGTGCGGAAGAACGGGGACAAGCGGAAGCAATTGCAAGGAACATCCTTGAAATGTCCAGACTAAAGGTTCCGATAGTTGTTATTATCATCGGCGAGGGAGCATCAGGTGGGGCACTTGGCATCGGTATCGGTGATAAGATCATGATGTTGGAATACTCGTGGTATTCTGTTATTTCTCCTGAAGGATGTGCCGCTATTCTTTGGCGTGATGCCGCGAAAGCACCTGATGCCGCTGAAGCTCTTAAGGTAACTTCCAGCGATCTTGTCGATTTGAAAATTGTTGACAGAGTTATTCCAGAACCTAGTTGTGGTGCTCACAGCAATCCACAGGTAACAGCCGATTCTGTTCGTGAAGCTATTCTTGAGGAGCTTGACAAGTTGGAGAAATTACCTATCAATGAACTATTGAAAGCTCGTGTTCAAAAATACCGAGTTATTGGCGAATTGGATGAGTAGACAGGAGAGAATGTATGGGTTTATCTCAGAAATTATTAGACATGCTCGTATGTCCACGCTGTAAAGAGAAGTTACTATATAAAGAACAAGAGGATAATCTGATCTGCCAAAAATGTCAGGTGCTCTACTCTATCAAGGATAATGTCCCTGTCCTTTTAAGTGATGAAGCAAAGAAGTTGTAGAAGAAAGTGATGAAATGAAATTATCGAAGTTTTGTGATGAAACACTGGTAAAGTTTGATATGACCGCTAAGACCAAAGAGGAAGCGATCAAGGAACTTGTTGAGGTTGTTGGTGCTTCCAATATGGTTAAAGATGCTGATGCCCTATTGCAAGATGTCATCAATAGAGAGAATTTAGTGACGACCGGTGTTGGTTATGGAGTTGCATTCCCTCACGCAAAGACAAAAGCAGTGAAGGGGATTGTAATAGCCTTTGGTCGTAGCAACGACGGTGTTGAGTTTGACGCGATGGACCATAAACCAGTTCATTTGTTTTTCTTAATCGCCGCTCCTGAAGATGCGATCGGTGCCCATTTGAACGTTATGGCTCGCCTCTCATATTTGATGAAATCTGAATCAAACAGAAAACTGCTGCAATCAGTTGGTTCTCCTGGAGATGTTCTTGAACTAATAGATAATATAGAGTAATATAATACCCTTATGTAGCATGGATGCTACCACTGAATGAACTGGATCTCAAGTCAATACGCCCGCCACTGGCGGAACATAAACCTCGTTCTGGCCTGTATTCTCTCGCTTATGCTGATATTTGGTCCGAAAGTGATCAACAATTATGTGAGTCAGGGAATTCTTAGTAGTCTCTATTATCCGTTTTTTAAGTTGAAACGTGGTTATGAGCTTCTCAAAATGGACGCTGTTGATATTACTGATTTCCGTCAGGCGTTGATGGAATCATCAGTTCGCCTTTCGATCTATGAAGAAAGAATACGTGAGAATGATCGTCTTAGGTCTGCACTCGGTTTTGATCCACCTGCCTCGTACAAGCTCTTTCCTACAAAAATAGTCTCTGTTTCTGGCACTATTATACCTTCACGGGTAGTAGTCAATCGGGGGGCATCAGACTCTATCGCAGTAGATTATTCAGTAATTAATCAACAGGGGCTAGTTGGTCGTGTAGAGTCTGTGGGGCCTGATTTTTCTGCGATTCAATTATTGACCGATCCCGGCAACAGGGTAGCGGCGAGGGTCGCATCGAGCCGTGAAATGGGAATAGTCAAATATAGTCCGACCGATGGTATGACACTTGGTCATTTTCCGCGGAATGGGAAGATAGTTGTAGGGGATACAATTATTACGAGTGGTTTGGGTGGTGTGTATCCTCCCGGGCTTGTTGTTGGGATCGTTTCGGATGTTATACGGTTTGAAAAAGAGCCGTTTTGTAATGTGTCGCTTGAGCCTATAGTGAATTTCAGATCGTTGGAGGAGTTGTTTATTCTTATGCAGGAGCGACTCCAATGAGGCTCATTCCTTATTTAATCTATCTCCTGATCATTGCCCTTCATCAAGTTCTACTGAAAGATATTACGACAATAGCGGGTGTGTCTATTCAGGTAACCGCTTTAATGGTTGTGCTGGTTGCTATGTACAAACCTGAAGGAGTTGTCCTCTGGTTTGGTTTCTTTGCAGGGATGGTTATGGTTGCGGGATACCAGGATCTTCTTGGGTGGTATGCACTACTGACAATGGGACTTGGTTTGATAGCCTTTCAAGTATGTGAAAAGCTCAATTTAGAGTCGATAAAATCTCGAGTACTGGTTGTCTTAGGAGGGGTGTTGCTTCATAGCTTAATTGTACAATTGATTGAATCTACTGATGGATACTTTATGAATTGTATAACAGAAGCAATTCCCGGAGCATTGTACACTACGGTTGTTGCGTGGTTGTTTTTCCTTGTCAAGGATGGCCACTTGACTTTCAGACGAATAAAATCGCTTTTTTGATATTATGGAGCGCTTCCAACTTTCAGTATCACAGCGAGAGAAGCTTGCCCTTGCTGTCTTTGCCCTTGTTATAATAGTCTTGGCTTCAGGTCTTTTCAATCTACAGGTTATCAATTATGCCTCTCTCTCAGAACAGTCAGAAAACAACCGCCTGAGAGTAGTACCGATTACTCCGCGTCGTGGTATAGTCTATGATCGTGAGGGGAGACGTTTAATAGACAACCGTCCATCTTATACGGTTTCGGTTGTAATGGCTGAGCGAGTTAAAGGGGTGACACTTCCTAATTTGGCAGAATTGCTCTCGCTTGATACTCTTCAAATCAAGGAGAGGATTCGTCGCAATCTTGTGAACCGATATCAACCTGTACCAGTAAAGCGGGACGTTGCTTTTGAAATTATTGCTGTTCTCGAAGAGCAAAGTAGACGATTTCCGGGGGTAACGTATCAAATTGAGCAGGTGAGGAATTATCCAACAGGTATGGGCTCCGAATCGTACACGGGCTATGTCGGTGAAGTTTCTGCGGAGGACCGATCCAGATCGAGGAGTTTTGATTACAGGCTTGGTAGTATGATAGGTAAAAAGGGGCTTGAGAAGTTTTATGATGGACTTGTGAGGGGGCACGAGGGAACAGAGTATATCGAAGTCTCTGCTACGGGAGCTATACTTGGTCCATATCGTGATAAGTCAGGTGTGGAAGCGATCGCAGGAGCGGATTTGACCCTGACGATCGACTTAGATCTCCAAAAGGCTTGCGTTGCCGCACTCGACACGTTTTGTTGCGGTGCTATTGTTGTGGCAGATCCGAGGACTGGTGAGATTCTTGCTATGATGTCATATCCGAGCTATGATGCAAATATCTTTTCATCGGTCATACCTGAGAGCTTATGGCAGGAGATAACAAATGATGATGCCCATCCACTTCTCAATCGTCCCTTATCTGGGCTGTATCCACCAGGTTCAACAACTAAGTTTATTACTTTAGGAGCCGCTATTGAGGAGGGGTTGGTAGGCCCGCGTACGAACCTTAAGCCATGTTTAGGGGGATATCAATTCGGAAATAGATTCTTCAAGTGTTGGCATCTTGCGGGGCATGGATCTTTGAATGGCGTTGAAGCTATTGAGCAATCATGTGATGTGTATATGTACCAACTTGGTCTAATGCTAGGGGTTGATAAATTAGGGGAGTATTATAGGAAGTGTGGGTTTGGTAAGGCGACTGGTATTGACCTTCCAGGTGAGGCTGATGGTTTGGTGCCAAGTTCTGAGTATTACAATGAGAGATACGGTAAGCGGGGATGGACTAAAGGTCTGGTACTGAACCTGTCGATTGGGCAGGGAGAGTTGTTGGTTACCCCACTGCAACTTGCACAGTTTACGTGTGGTTTGGCAAATGATGGTGTTGTAAATCGTCTACACTTAATCAAACAGATCAGCAAAGCAACTGGTGAGGTTATGGACGTTGATCCAGTTCAGGCATTTACGCTCCCTTTCTCACGTACTACTTTAGGTGTGCTCAAGGAGGGGTTGCGGTTGGTTGTTGAAGGAAAGCATGGGACAGCCAAATCTATCAAGAATGATAGATACAGTATTGGAGGGAAGACAGGAACAGCTCAAAATCCGCATGGGGAGAATCACTCTTTGTTTGTTGGTGTTGCCCCTCTGGATAACCCTGAGATTGTCGTGTCGGTTCTTGTGGAAAACGGAGGGCATGGCTCAGAGGTTGCGGCACCGATTGCTGCTGAAATTATAGAGTTGTATATGACTAAAAAGATTGGACCTAGTGAGTTAGAAGAGCCAATCGTGACAGGAGATAGTCTCTGATGTTGGATTATCGGAATCTTGACTGGCGATTAATCGGTGCGGCGATGCTCTTGTCGTTGATAGGGATACTTCTGATTATGTCTGCTCAGCATTCTGCCGAAACTGAGTTTTTGAGAACGTTCTACCAAAGGCAGATGATTTGGTTGGGTGTTGCATTGGTTGTCTTTTTTACAATTATCCATCTGCCAATGCGTCTGTTTGATGCTACCGCGTATTTGTTCTATGGAATAGTCTTGGCGTTGTTGATTCTTGTACTTATAATCGGTCGTGCTCATACAGGGGCGACCCGTTGGTTGGTCGTGGGGCCAGTTAATATCGCACCTTCAGATATTGCTAAACTTTCGCTCTTGTTCGTCCTGGCTCGTTTTTTTGCTTATACGAAACTACCACCATTTTCAAAACGTCGACTAGCGTTTTCGGCAATTATAACATTGTTGCCAATGGCTCTGATTTTGAAACAACCTGATTTGGGGACCTCTCTTGTTTTTCCCGTTGTGTTGTTTGGCCTTTGGTATTGGTCTGGGTTGTCACCGCTCTATCTTATTCTCATGCTCTCACCGATTGCATCATTAGTAACAGCGTCACATTGGGCAACATGGGCGGGGTTTCTTGTTATCTTGTTGGGAGTCCTTTTTGCTACTCGCCCAGGACTTGTTTTCGGAATTGTAACAATGGTTGCTAATCTGGCATTTGGGATCATTACACCATTTGTTTGGAACAAACTGGCAGATTATCAAAAGCTTCGTATTCTAAGTTTTATTGATCCTGATCATGATCCTCGAGGTGCAGGTTATCAAATTATCCAATCTAAAATAGCAATTGGATCGGGGGGGATTTTTGGTAAAGGGTTGTTCGGAGGATCTCAAACTCGTCTTGATTTCCTTCCCGAAAGACATACTGATTTCATTTTCTCAGTATTAGGGGAGGAGTTTGGATTGTGGGGGTCATTGCTTGTATTGGCTCTCTTCGGATATATTCTTTATAGATCAATCAGGATTGCGGCAAAATGTCGTTCAAATTTTACTTCATATATTGCTTTTGGTGCGGGATCTATCCTCTTGTTTCAATTCCTGATTAATGTGGGGATGACGGTCGGATTTATGCCAGTTACGGGGTTAGCACTGCCTGTGGTAAGCTATGGTGGTACGTCGCTTGTGATGTCAGGGGTTTTGATTGCCCT
>JAJRUL010000065.1 GCA_024277795.1 Candidatus Zixiibacteriota bacterium | reverse complement strand
ATTCTATGTAATACGCGAAACTAACATAGTAATATCCATCAGGTATTTCTGTAGTCATGAAAATAGAGTCGTAACCTGCAGTAAGCGTTTCGTCAAGAAGTAAGGAAAAAGAACCCTCGAAAACAACAGATGTTGATAACTGAAGATCAGAAAATTCAGATGTACCTGCTTGCGGTTTCCATTCTGAAAAATCACCGTCTTCGAACCCATCAAAAACCGATGCAAGATTCGTATAGTCCGAACTATAATCTTGAATAGCGAGGAGCTGGGGCTTGCGGGCATAATCAACGCCAAATCCGTCGCCTGACAAAAACTTAATGTTGTAAGTTGCAGGATAGCTTGAGATAAATTCCCATCGACCTGACGTTGAGTTATAAAAGAAATCTGATTCCGGAGTGGGTTGTATATTGGTAAGATTCCAAGACAGAGGAGCATAAATGCCAACCTTGACATTATAGCTTGGAATGTCTACCGCTAATGAATGAGCAATAATTGTTGGAGAACCGTATGAATATGTGCTGCGAACGATTGCATAGTCAGCATTTGGCTCAAAAAACACGTGATCCACATTGATTGTCAGGTATTTGAATGTGAGATCATTGGTGTTGCTATAGTAGGTAGAAGAGTATGAAGCTGAAATTACCCATTCTTTTGTATCAAACTTGAAGAGCATGAGTAGGAAGGCGACTTTGGCGTCTCTATTATGAATGCCAGTATAGTAATAGTTGAGGGCAACTTGTGCGCTTACTCTAACCAAAATTGTATCTTGAGAAATATACGAACTGTTAACAGTTGTAGTTAGCGTTGTTGATGTCGAACTCATGGTAGACGAAGCAATCTTGGCAACAGAATAACCTCGGACGGAAATAGATCCTGGTTTCTTAACCGGCAATGCGTATATCACGCTAAAATCATATATCCCGTCGTCCCAAGTAGTTGGGTTAAAAGGAGTCACATCGGCATTCACGGCAGTAGTGGTATTGAGAAAATGATATTTCCCATCAAGAACATACGTGCTCACGAAACCACCAGTTTCCAGCAAAACAGGTGCGGTATATCCCCTAACTTCCTCGACTACCGAGTTCTGGTACTCGAAAGTTACATTAACACTTTCCCCGGTAAAACTCTGGTTTTCACTGATAGACAATCCCAATCTGCGATCTACGCTTTCTTCAATTAATGGACTTGTCTCCCAAATCCATGTTTTGAACCCGCCATCGTTACGTCCCCTGTACTCAAGGAATCGTTTTTCACTACCCTTTTGTCCGGCGATTGCGAAGGTTTTCTTGAAATAAATCGATTCTAGCGTTATTGATTGGTCATAAAGCGTAAATTCGGCGTAGTAAGGCTCTTCTTTTTCATTAAAGTAGAGGCGGGGATTCCATTGTTCTGAACCTTCTTGAAACGGGTCAGCCGTTGCCCAAGCGTAAAAAGTATACTCACCGACCGTTTTTTGAAAAGAAGAAAACGAAGGCGTTTCTACTTCATTGCGTGGTTGATCTTGTTGCGTCTGCGTGTTTTGTTTAATCATTGAGTTATTTGCGATGTTAATCAATTGTGGCGACGCGAACAAGGACAAAATAATTGCCAACACTATAACACTAGTCTTAACAGTCTTCCATTTCTCCACTCCAGATCCAGAAATTGTGTATGTGTAATTTTCGCTCAATTTAACAACCTCCTAGTTCAGTTGCTTTTCCCCCACGACCAGACCATCGGAAGAGAAAGCACTTAGGAAAAATTCTCTTACAGCCCTGGCCATGTTTAGGGACTTGGCATGTGTATGTAATACCCGCTAAACGCATTCGCATAATTCAGACCTCCTTAACTAGTATAACTCGTAAAATCTCAGGATTCCTAACAACGCTGAAATCCCGATTGAAGAGTAAAATGGTGAGGAATGTAGTTGATTTACACCTACCCGATGACGCCGTACTTGTTGAGGAGGGCCAAGACAATTACCATTACAAGCAACCCGCCGAAAATCAGCAAAATCATGCTGTTGCCAAAACCGCTTAGTGCTTCTTTCGCTTTTCCAACTATAGAGATTGCTCCTTCTTTGATGTTCCCCACAGAGTCGACTATTTTGTCTTTCACGTCAACTGCGAATTTGGCTACTGAAGAGCCGGCGTTTTTTATAGCACCGTAAATACCGTTGGTGGCTTCCTTTGCGTCTTTCGCAACATCACTGACTTTGCCGACAACTTCCGCTTTCACACTTGTAGCGAAGTTCACGACTTTGTAACCTGTTTTCTTCGCATCTTCTAGAACCCCCTTTGCATCGGAACGAATATCGGCTGCTTTCTCCATTGCATTGTTGATAGTCGTGGCCGTAAGTTTTGGAACCGACCAGCCCATGATCGCTTTTGACAATTTCAGGTTGCCCATATCATTTGCTGAAACCCCTAGTTTTGCTGCAACACTTGCCTTTATAGAATTAGAAAGATCAGTAGCACTGTCCCACCCACGCGCTTCTTTCTTCAGGTTGTCGTACGTGTTCTTAATCGGGGAAGGCACTTTCAAGAAGTCCTTTGCTTTGAGAGAAGACCATAGACCATTTGCTTTTAGCCCACCCTCACTGCCAGGTGGAAGGCTATTGAGCTTGGTCCGTTCATCGGCTGGAAGATCCATGAGCCGGATCTTTTCCCAGCCCTTCATCACGCCGGTTTTTTCGATAGCATGTACCGAGACAGAAGTGGTCCTATCTTCGAAATACACCGTGTCGTAGCGGGGATCGCTGAGGTCTTGAGTCAGCGAAAAGACATAGATTCCGCCAATGACGTTGATACCGGTAATCTTGATGTGGTTCACGTAGGTGTTGGCAGTGTTTTCCTTGTCTAGTCGCCACCAAAGCGTGCTTGAGTCTCGGACGTATTCGTTATACACTGTGACGTTGACGGCATATGTGGAATTGAGGTTTGTTGGACTAGAGCTGTTAGAGTAGGAAACAACAACTGATATGTTGTTGGAGCCACTGCTCATGACTTTGTAGAGTAGCAAATATTTATACGTTGATGGTTGGAAATCATCGGTGAACTCAACAGCAGTGCTACCATAGTTCTTTGCGGTCTCATTCTTGATAAGATTGCTCTGATCGCTGAGAATGTCGAAAATGCTCCAGTCACCAGTGCCTTCTTCTTCATTACTGGGCTCTACAGGGAACTCGTTCACGTTTTCAGTTGTTGTTGTGGCGTCAAGAACAGGGGCTTCGAGTTGCTCATAGAAAGTCACTGCAAAAGCTTTTTCAGAAATTTTCACAATGTCCCCGATCCCGTCAATGCCCGGACCCCAAGAATATCCAACAGGCATTTCTCGAAGAAGGTCTCCTGGAGTCCCTCGCGTGTCATAAATATCCAATGATTTCAGAGACCGCAAGAATTGCTCTGAATGCTCCGCAAGTTCTACGAGCGTCAATGTTGGTATTGTGACATTCCCCTCGAAATACCCCGTGACATCTGGAAATTCTATTTCTTGATTTTCAGCGGCTAGTCCGCGCGGGAGAGAAACCGCTGACGCGAATAGCAAGAACGCAAGAAACAATACGCTCAGCTTGATAGTATATTCTTTTTTCATGTTTTTACAAACACCTTTCGGAGTCGCTCCTCTCTCCTCCTTTTGCTCGCCCTCTCCCCAGAAGAGGGCGGCCCAATCCAAGCCGCCCAAGCATTTCCCGCGTGCTTTCCCCTTGCGGGCCGGGAAATGATCATGATGGGGGAGGGAGGGCTAGGACACCCCGCTT
>JAJRUL010000064.1 GCA_024277795.1 Candidatus Zixiibacteriota bacterium | reverse complement strand
CAATCCCCAGCACGAACCTGAACCCGTTCAGCCCCTTTTCCGATACTCTCCTGCTCAAGTTGCGAGACAACAGAAGAGAAGTCCCCACGAATGGGTCTGATCCGAAGCTTACTCTTTCTTAGAAAACCGTCAAGGCGAGTCGGCGACCCCAAAAAATCTTTCCCGTTTTTTGATGAATAATAGATATCATTGGAATCATCATCTGCGCGCACATACGTATTGCGATTAAAGGAGAAACCATCATTATCCCCCTTATATCGAATAGAAAGTGTTATCTCTCCCTTCGGAGTCACAACAACAGGTAGTTCAACCGATGAAAATGATAATGACCGATCTGAAAAAACTGTTCGGACTGATACGTAATAGAGCCGACCATTTTGAAGTCCACTTGCAATATAGTGTTCGACACCATCATCAGGATTTGTATCACCTGGAAAGACAGAAAAATTGTGTGGCTTCACCGATTCAGGGAGAAATGTGCTGTCATATTGCTGACTTAGCTTATCCTCACTAATATAGATATTATAACCACTCGTTAAACTGCTACAATCATTCTTAAAGGCTACAGTAAGTTTCGAGTCATTGACATCAATCTGCAGATCATAAGGAACACAATTTGAACGAGCTTCATCACCCGGCTTCGATGGGCCACAGGAAACAAGTAAAAGTCCAATAAGTATTAATATAAGATAAATCAATCGTTGTTTCATCATATTGTCAGCTCCAAACACATAGTTTAAACATATCTTGTGAGTTTCGCTCTCACCACATATTCCCGATTTCTCTACAGTCAGATTACAGGACAAGGTAAACTTCAACAAATCTGTTCACAAGATGTTATCTGGATTATAGCAAAGAGAATTCAAGTTGCACTATTCTGAAATCTTGCGGTCATCTGGACCATCATATTCAAAAGAGAGAGGCCCCAATTTTCTCATCGGTTTTTCACGGGTCATCTCTTCATACGCATGAGCAACTAACCCGGGGACACGTGAAATAATGAAAAAACCTTTTCCTAACCGCCAATCAAACCCCATATCAGAAATAACTGCCGCAATCGCTCCATCAACGTTGATCGGTAATGCCCTACCCAATTGTTGTTCCAACATCTTTTCTATTGCTAGGCAAAGCTCTATATGACGACCGTTGTAACCGTGCTGTTGAGCAATCTCAAACAGCTTTGCAGTGCGAGGATCCACTTTATGGAGGCGGTGACCAAAACCTGGCATCCTCTTCTTATTTGCTTTTAGCCATCCAACGAGCTCCAAAGCAAGGGATTCAGCAGACCCTTCTTTACCAGCCCATTCCTGCATAATTCTTGCAGATTGTTCAATAGCACCACCATGTGTATCACCGATGACCAATACACCACCTGCAATAGCTGCGTTGAGTGAATTTCCACCGGACATGACCGTCCGTGTTCCCAAAACTGAAGGAGGTGTCGCACCATGATCTATTGAAGCGACCAAAATAGCGTTCATCAACTCAGCCTCAGCTTTGCTTGGAAGCTCCCCTTTTAGAATCAAATAGACTGTTTCGGCATAAGAAAGATTTGCCATCACATCTGTGATATCGTACCCCCGAACACGAATCGAACCGGGTTTAATGTTCGTAATTCCTGTCTTCCAATTCAAATCAGCCATGTCGCTTACCTGCTATTCATTCTTGTTGTTTGTTACTGTGTCAACTGAGGCACCTACTTCAGCCAATTTAAGCCATGCTGCTTGCAATGAATCAACTGGAACGTGCCAAATGCGATCGACTGCTTTTTCAAACGGTAGATCCAAATCATATAATCTTCTAAAGATATTGATATTGCCTGCTACCAAAAGAAAATCTACAAAAGAAGCAGCCTCCGCACTTTGTTCCCGTTCTTCAAGATAGTTGATATTTGTATCGACTGCCAACTCAGCCAGTGGGATAAACTTATCATTTTTTATCATATCGAGTGTAGTCTTATGATAATTCTGGCTTGAGTAATCAAGTAACGTAATAATCCCGTGCCTGAGAAATTCGTGACGGCTCGGACGAGTTTCCCACTTGGGAAGAAGCCACTCCATCAAAGGAGGACCGATAAAGCTCGGTAGCCAAAAATATACTGTGTCGCCAGAACTGTAAGGGTATTGATGAGATGTCAACTCTCGACCCTGCCCATACCCAGTAAAAAAAACAAAGTACATCGTATCTTCGGGAAAAGGAATATCCAATAGTGTGGAAACTTCCTGAATGATATCACTCATCTTGAAAGCAAAATCTTTGAAAGAACCTGACTGCGGATGGGTTGTAGGATAAAAAAACTTAATTGTGCCATAATTTTGGTACGGCCAATCAGTATATGGTGATTGTACGGAGTCCCCACCGCTACCGTCGTCTTTTTCCCCTTTCTTACCACAACCGCTAGGTAAAATCGCGATAATAAACAAAGTTAAGACGAATATGAGAATAAGTTGTTTTTTCAATAATAGGGCATACATCAGAATCACCGTTTTCAACAATATTCACATAAATCCAAATGGAAGTTGAATATAGTTGCATACGAATAGACTGTCAAATCGATTGTCTCGTTATTTTTTTCACAACGATCCTTGACTTCACCGACTATTTTGGCGATATTTTCAGCCAGAAGAATAACTTGTGGTCTTTTAAGATCAATTTAGTTCTAAAAACCACAAGAACCACTAGATACGGGTGAGCTTTATTGTATGGCAAGATCCACTTCCAGATTCACTGCTCCAATCTTTTCAAAGCGAGTTATAGTCATTGTGGGTGGATATGGAAGTGGAAAATCCGAGGTTGCTGTAAACTTAGCTCAATTATTGGCACTCAACTGCCAGTCCAAAGTAGCTATAGCTGACCTTGACATTGTCAATCCATACTTTCGATCACGAGAAGCGTCTGAGCGACTAAATGAGTTCGGCATTGAATCCATAAATCCTCGCGGTGATTTTTCCAGCGCTGACCTTCCTATTATTCTTCCTGAAATTGCCGCAGCCGTAGAAAGCTATGATGGAACGCTGATCCTTGATGCAGGTGGTGATGATGTCGGTTCAAGAGTGCTGAGTTCACTAACGGTAACTTTCCCTGCTGATGACTATGAAATGCTTTTAGTTTTGAACAGCAATCGCCCGTTTACTCAAGACGTTCCCTCGTGCCAAAACTTGATGCGTGAAATTGAAACGGCAACTCGCCTTAAATTCACAGGCATTATTGCTAATTCGCATATGTTGCACATGACTGATATAACAACAATAATCAAGGGTTTGGATTTGGCAAAACAGGTCAGCACAACAACGGGACTTCCTGTGAACTGCGTTGCTGTTGACAAAAAGCTACTTTCTGAACTTGAACAGACTGATATTGAGGTCCCGGTGCTCCCTTTACATCGACTTCTACTGAAACCATGGGAAAGGGAGGATACAAACTCCGATTCCTCGACTATGAGATAGGACCTGCTATGCCTGGTATTGTAATTGACAAAAATCACTGTAAAGGATGTGAGCTTTGCGTCCGTGCGTGCCCGATGGATATAATTTCGATGTCGAAAGATATCTCGGTTAAAGGGTACTTCTACGCTCAACTACATGACCCGTCACGATGTATTGGTTGTCGACTCTGTGCAATCGTTTGCCCTGATGTCGCCATTGAAGTCCGAACCCATGGCACCACATTTGCCTTGGTTGATTATTAAGCAAGAGGGTTTGAACTATGGCTAAAGTACTTATGAAAGGTAACGAGGCAATCGCGGAAGCAGCTCTACGGGCAGGCGCAAACAACTACTTCTGTTACCCGATAACCCCACAAACTGAAGTCGCTGAGTATATGGCAAAACGGATGCCTGAAGTTGGCGGTGTCTTTCTTCAGGGTGAAAGTGAAGTCGCGGTAGGTAATATGATTTTTGGGGCAGCTGCAACTGGCAAGAGAGTGTTTACGACCTCTTCAAGTCCAGGAATATCTCTCATGCAGGAATCGATCTCTTATATGGCGGGGGCACAACTACCCTGTGTGATTGTAAATATCATGCGTGGAGGTCCAGGGCTTGGTGGGATTCTCCCCGCTCAGTCTGATTATTTCCAAGCAGTCAAAGGCGGAGGACATGGCGACTATCGTCTTCTTGTCTTGGCTCCTTCAACTGTGCAAGAAGCAGTCGACCTGATGATTCTCTCTTTTGATTTAGCAGATAAATATCGAAACCCGGTCATGATGATTGGTGACGGAATGATCGGGCAGATGATGGAAGCAGTCGAATTCCCCGACAAAGATGCAGACCCAAAACCACCTGATGAGAGTTGGGCGGCAACCGGAGCAAAGGACAGAAAGCCTCGCATCATCAAATCGCTCTTCCTTGATCCTGTCAAGCTGGAAGAAAATAGTTGGCTTTTGCACGAAAAGTATGAACGCATGAAAAAGGAAGAAGTGCGTTTTGAGCTGTACAAAGTTAAGCCTGAGAATGAGTTCATGATCGTTTCATACGGCACAATGGCAAGAATATGTCAGACTGCTATCGACGAACTTGAAGAAGAAGGAGTTTCTATCGGCCTTTTCCGTCCAATCTCCTTATTCCCTTTTCCATCGACTCAAATTCTTGAGGAAGCAACTAAAGAGAATGTGAAGGCACTTCTTACTGTCGAGATGAGTACCGCACAAATGATGGAAGATGTCGTGATGGCCGTTGTTGGTAATCGTCCAGTTGAGTTTTATGGACGATGTGGCGGTATCGTCCCGACACCTGAAGAGGTAAAAGAGAAGATTCTTGAAATGCAAAAAACGTATTCGAAATAAAGCAGGCAACTGAGATGAAAACAGAAGAACAAGATATTCAGAGATCTGCTTTTGTACGACCTGATTCAATGACGGATGTGGTTACTCACTACTGCCCCGGTTGTACACACGGTGTCATTCATAGACTGGTGGCCGAAGCAATTGATGATCTCGGGTTGAGGGAGCGTACGGTAGGTGTTGCACCTGTCGGATGCTCTGTATTGGCATATAATTATTTCAACTGTGATTTCCTGGAAGCACCACATGGTCGCGCACCCGCGCTCGGGACTGGGTTTAAACGTCTTCGTCCCGACATGATCGTTTTTACATATCAAGGTGACGGCGATTTGGCCTCTATAGGTATGGGTGAAATCATTCATGCCGCTAACCGTGGAGAGAAATTCACTGCTATCTTCGTCAATAATGCAATCTACGGAATGACTGGCGGGCAGATGGCACCAACGACTCTGCCAATGCAGATCACAACAACATGTCCAACAGGCAGAGATATGAATGAGACAGGACATCCGATAAAAATATCAGAGCTTCTTTCGACACTTACTACCCCTTCCTATATAGAACGAGTGTCTGTCCATTCACCACAACATATATTGAAAGCTAAGAAAGCGATTCGTCAAGCATTTCAGAACCAAGTAGACGACAAATGCTTTTCTTTGATAGAAGTACTCTCGACCTGTCCAACAAACTGGGGAATAACTCCGACCGAAGCGACATCATGGGTTGAAGACCAAATGTTCAAATTCTTCCCCCTCGGCTGTTTCAAGCGACCTGATGACGGAAAGGTCAAGTAATGAATCAATACGAAGTAACATTTGCTGGTTTTGGTGGGCAAGGTATTATGACTGCTGGGCAATTGTTGGCCTATGCAGGTATCGCTGAAGGGAAATTTGTCGCATGGATCCCCTCTTACGGCCCAGAAATGCGTGGCGGAACAGCATATTGTACAGTAGTTGTCTCAGATACTCGGATCGGTTCACCTATTGTAACCAACCCTCGTGGGATTTGCGTATTTAATCGTCCATCATTTGATAAATTTGAACCACGAGTGAAAGCGAACGGGCTTTTTATTGTCAACAGTTCGCTGATTGATGTAACAACATCTCGAAAAGATATTAATGAAATACTGGTTCCTGCCAACGAAATAGCACTAATGGAACAAAATGTGAAGGCAACAAACCTCGCAATTCTCGGTGCCTTTATTGGGGCAACAGATGTCGTTGATTTCGAGACAATGAAAAATACAATTACGCAAAAACTAGGCAAACGCAAAGAACTCCTGAAATCAAACCTTGCCGTATTTGATCGCGGTTATGAGCTTGCGCAGAAACATGCAGGACAGAAAGAAAAAGCATGAACCACGACTTTAGCAAATTGCCGGATATTATTGAAAAACACCCAAAGAGCCCGCAATCGCTGATTGCCGTATTACAAGACATACAAAAAGAGTACCACTATCTTCCTTGTGAAGCTCTCAAACTAACAGCTGAGGCACTTGATCTACCCCTTAGCAAGGTATTCTCTGTCTCAACATTTTATAATGCCTTTAGTCTCGATCCAAGAGGTGAAAAAGTTATACGAATATGTACAGGAACAACCTGCCATATTCGGGGAGCAAAACAGATAGAACACCAGCTTGAAACACAGTTAAATATAAAATCTGGTGAAACGACGGAAGACATGAAATTTACTCTTGAAGTCGTAAACTGTGTCGGTGCTTGTGCGATGGCTCCTGTTGTCATTGTTAATGATGAATACTTCGGTTCTGTCAAATTAACAGACACGAGAAAACTACTCAAAGGGGGAAACAATGCGAATTGAATCTCCTAAACAACTTGCCGAACTTAGGGATACACTCTCTAAGAAAGAGAATGCAATAAAGAAAAAAGTTATGGTCTGTTGTGGACCTGGATGTCTTGCCAATGGTGCGGCTAAGATTGTAGATGAGTTAAAAAATCAACTGAAGAAAAAAAATATAAAAGATTTCGATATTTAAGGAGTCAAAGAGACGGGCTGTCATGGCTTTTGTGATCAAGGTCCTATGGTGGTTATTGAACCACGAGGGACACTTTACCCGCGAGTAAAAGTGAAGGATGTTGAAAAGATTATCGAAAGTTCGATCGTCAACGATGAACCTGAGAAAACACTCCTCTACTCCCCTAACGGTAACAGCTCATCAGTTGAGAAATACAAAAACATCCCATTCTATGCAAAACAGCAGAGGATTGCCTTACGCAATCTGGGCATGATCGATCAGTATCGGATAGAAGATTATATAGCTACTGGTGGCTATCAAGGATTGGCAAAAGCATTAACTGATATGACTCCTGAAACGATTGTCGATGAAGTCAAACAATCAGGGTTGAGAGGTCGTGGCGGAGCAGGTTTTTCAGCAGGAAGAAAATGGGCTACTTGTGCTTCCGCTGAAGAAACTCCACATTATGTTATATGCAACGGGGACGAAGGTGACCCTGGTGCGTTTATGGATCGCTCTATCATGGAGGGTGATCCGCATTCTGTCCTTGAGGGTATGATAATCTGTGCCCGTGCTGTGAACTCTCACGAGGGATATATTTACGTTCGTGAAGAGTACCCGCTAGCCATTATGAATCTTCAGCTTGCTATTGAACAGGCTACCTCATACGGTTTACTCGGTGATAATATCTTGGGAACAGGTTTCTCATTCACCCTAAAAGTCAGCAAAGGTGGAGGTGCTTTTGTTTGTGGAGAATCATCTGCATTGATGCGTTCAGTTGGCGGGGATGTAGGTGAACCACGCGCAAAGTATGTTCGTTCTGTCCTTAAAGGGCTACATGATAAACCTACAGTATTGAACAATGTAGAATCATTTGCAAATATCCCCCCCATCATTGTTAATGGCGGGAAATGGTTTGCCTCGATAGGTACAGAAAAGTCAACAGGAACAAAAGCATTCTCATTGGTCGGTAAGGTACGAAATACAGGACTTATCGAAGTGCCAATGGGGACAACACTCCGTGAAATCATTTACGATATTGGTGGGGGGATTCAAGACGATCGACCCTTCAAAGCTGTTCAAACTGGCGGACCGTCTGGTGGTTGTCTCCCCAAGGAGAAGCTCGATCTGCCTGTCGACTTCGATTCATTAACCGAAGCAGACTCAATGATGGGTTCGGGTGGAATGATTGTCATGGACGATCAAACATGTGTGGTTGATCTTGCCAAATATTTTCTGAAGTTCCTGGTTGAAGAATCATGTGGGAAGTGCACACCCTGCCGTGAAGGTTTGTACCAACTACATTCGCTAGTCGACAAGATGAGCGATGGACGAGCAGTTGAATCTGATTTAGTACTAGCGGAAAACCTGTCTAAATCAATAATGATCGGCTCCCTCTGCGGACTTGGGAAATCGGGACCGAATCCTTTTATCAGTACACTAAAGTATTTCCGTGAGGAATACATTGCACATATTAGAGATAAGAAATGCCCTGCAAAAGTATGCCCGTCATTGATATCGTATGAGATCATCGAAGGTCCTTGCGATGGGTGCATGGCTTGTGCGCCTGCCTGTGCTGTTAAAGCTATTACGGGTGAAAAGGGGAAACTACACGTTATTGACCAGAACATCTGCGACCGGTGTGGAGCATGTAAAGCAATTTGCACCCGTCAGGCGATAGAGATACATTAGGAGATACAATGGTTCGATTGACTATAAATGGACGTGTTGTTCAGGCGGAAAAGGGAGAGATGCTTCTCGTAGTTATGAACCGTGAGAAAATCTCTGTCCCTGCAATATGTAATCACGGAGCAGTTGAAGCATTTGGTGCCTGTCGGCTTTGTACAGTCGAAATAACCAAAAACGACTGGAACGGTTGGAAGAACTATGTTACTTCATGTTTGTACCCTGTCGAAGATGGGTTGATTGTTAGTACTCATTCGGAAACAGTCATAAACCTTCGTAAAACTCTTCTGGATTTGCACCTCGCTCGGCATCCTCACTCGGAACATGTCAGACAATGGGCTATGGAGTATGGCATAACACAAACAAGTTTTGAAGAGATACCTGATGGAGATGACTGCATCCTTTGTGCATTGTGCACAAGAATTTGCGACCGCATGGGCTTTGCCGCGATCTCTACTGTCGGGCGAGGACATGGTAAAGAGGTTGCCCCTCCCCTCAATGAACCTCCTCCCGATTGCACAGGTTGTCTTGCTTGTGCTCAATGTTGTCCGACAGAGTTTATCACGTTCTCGGATTCAGGTACATCCCGTGAAATCTGGGGGAAACAATTTGAGATGATTACCTGCAAGGAGTGCAGTAAGCCTATACTGACAAAAGACTTTGCAGAAACTCTCAGCAAGACTCGCAATATCCCAGCAGACTACTTTGAAGTCTGCGATGAGTGTCATAGAAAAGCAACTGCGTTGACAATGGGGAAAATATCCCAGTGGCAAAGGGAGGATACTGCATCATGAAAAAACAATTCTCCGTTGACCCGAATCTTTGCACCGGTTGTCGAACCTGCGAATTAGCTTGTTCATTTACACATACTGTCGACGGTAAGGCGGGGCGACCAAGAATCTATGCAACTCCGGGAGGATTTGAAGATCTATGGGTTCCCGTTACCTGCCTGCAATGTGATGATGCTGCTTGTGTGAAATCATGTCTCGTCGATGCCTTAAAACGCAATCCGGAGACAGGTGCGATCGAACTAAATGAAGCGGTCTGCGTGAAATGCATGGCATGTGTAGCCGCCTGTCCATTCGGGTGTGCACTTGTAGACCCCGAACAAGATAAAGTAATCAAATGTGATTTATGCGGTGGTGACCCGGCTTGTGCTCGATTCTGTCCAACAAAAGCCCTAACATACAAACCCTCAGAATTGAAAGCATCGAAAATTAAAGTATTGGGATAGTATTTCCCTAATACTCACAATGCACTCACTAACTATGATTTACCTGTTTGTAAGTACTGCCACATAGGGTACGACTCTAATTGAAGTGTTCCCTGTTCAATGGCTCTATTATAATTTTCTCATCCGCACAAGATAACTCTCGCTTGTCGCACTATCTGTCGTAACCTCTTCGGGAATTCAAGCTCGTGCCCCAAAATAGGCTCAATCCTCGACCACTTCATCATATTCGTTTAACAGTAAAGCGATCAGAGAGTATCCGGGAATGGTCTCGTCGTTCAAGTCGTTGTTTATAACGTTCTGGAGCTGTCCGAAATAGGTCTTTCTCAAAATCAGTTTCAGGTATTACTCCAGGTACAGGTAGTGTATTCCCTTTTTCATCAATCGCCACAAATGTCAAAAACGATGATACACAAGCTCGCCGTTCTGCCGTTTTTAGATCTTCACTAATGATATTTACATAGACCTCCATCGATGTCTTGTGAGACCATGTCACAAATGACTCCATACAAATCATCTGACCAAGCATTATCGGATGAAGAAAATCGACCGAATCAGTCGAGGCAGTCACAACCTGTTGTCGTGCATGACGGAAAGCAGAAATCGAAGCAATGTCGTCAATATAGCTCATCACTTTTCCACCGAACATCGTTCCCAACACATTTGAATCAGGCGGTAAAACCAACATTGCTTTGATTGTTCGCGACTGAGATACTGTTTTAGCTTCCAAAAAAAACTCCTATGACTTTAGCCTAATCTCATCTTCGTTTCTGTACAAACAATCTACTATCTACCACGAATATCAAGAGGATGCCCCAACCAACTTATGATATCGTGTTACCCTTTTGGTTTGTCCAACCAGTCCTTGAAAGATGAAAGTAAATCAATCGGCACCGGGAAAATCAACGTCGAGTTTTTCTCAGCGGCAACTTCTGTTAGAGTCTGCAGAAAACGCAATTGCATTGCACTCGGTGCTGTCCCTATTACTGTTGCGGCTTCGGCAAGTTTTGCAGAGGCTTGACATTCACCTTCAGCATGGATGATCTTAGCTCTCCGTTCACGTTCCGCCTCGGCCTGTTTCGCCATTGCACGTGTCATTTCTAAAGGCAAATCGACATTCTTTACCTCTACAACCGAAACCTTCACACCCCACGGCTCAGTTTGTTCATCGATAATGCGCTGAAGTTCAGCATTGATTTTGTCTCGTTCGGCCAAAAGATCATCGAGATCAACCTGCCCTAGGACAGAACGTAATGTAGTCTGTGCAATCTGTGATGTTGCCTCAAAAAAATTAGCAACACTCACAATCGCCTTATCTGAATTGACAACTTGAAAATAGAGAACGGCATTTACCTTGATCGTCACATTATCTCTAGTTATCACATCCTGAGGAGGTACATCGTAAGTTATGACACGAAGATCAACGCGAGTCATCTTATCAATAATCGGGATCAAAATAATCAATCCAGGCCCCTTTGTTCCCACTAAACGTCCTAGCCTAAAGACCACTCCTCGTTCGTATTCTTTGAGAATACGAATGGAATTGAAAAGAATGACCAAAATAAACAGTACTACTATCGAACTTATCGGAAACATCACTTAGCTCCTCGTCTTATAAATCCTTTTTCTTCACTTGCAGAGTCAGGTCATCTATAGAAATAACTATAACTTTATCACCTTCACTAATCTCATCATCACAGACTGCTTTCCACAAAGCACCATCGACATAGACAAAACTATCTTTTCGAACCTCTGCAGTTTTCCCAATCATTCCTTCTTTGCCAATAAATGGTCGTTTGAGTGATGTCCGTATTACCATCCATGCCATCCAACCTGCGACAACACCAATACACAAAGCAACTGTGATAAGTAAGGACAACGATACACCAAGAGTAGGATCAACTGTATCAATCAACATTAATCCTCCCAAAAAAAGTGATATAACTCCTCCAATAGTAAGCAGTCCATGCGAAATCACCTTCACCTCAGCAATGAAGAGAGCTAAAGCTAAGACAATCAAGGCAACACCAGCATAGTTGATAGGTAGTGTTTGAAACGCATAAAATGAAAGGATAAGGCATATTGCCCCAACAACTCCAGGGAAAATAGAACCCGGATTGTACAGCTCAAGTACCAGCCCGAGTCCACCAAGAGAGAACAGAAGGAAAGCAATGTCTGGATGGGTTATAATTTTAAGCAGTTTATACACAAATGATATTTCACGTTTCACTACTGTGTACTGCTTCGTCTTAAGCGTGACTATTCGGGTGGGTAGTTTAACTTTGCGACCGTCTATCTGCATCAGTAAATCATCGAGATCTTTTGCACGCAGATCAATCACATTCAACTCAAGAGCCTCCTTATCCGTTATGGAAACAGATTCTCGAACTGCTTTCTCTGCCCAGTCAGCATTGCGTCCCCGTTCATTAGCTGATGATCGTATCTGTGCCACAGCATCATTAGTAATCTTTTCATTCATTAACGAATCAACTTTTGCCCCGTCTCCCGAGACAGGATGAGCCGCACCAATATTCGTTGAAGGAGCCATAGCCGCAATGTGAGAGGCATACGTAATATATACTCCAGCCGATCCTGCTTTTGCACCTCTTGGAGCGATGTAAACACAAATAGGCAGATCAGCATTTAGGATATTCTTACAAATAGACCATGTAGAATTAGTAAACCCACCTGGTGTATCCATCATTATGACCAACAACTCAGCATTGTTTTCCATAGCCTCATCGATAGCAGATTCGATGCGATCATTGGATACGGTCCCAATTGCTCCGTTTATCTCAATCGTATAGATTAGTCCTGATCTGTAATCAATGGATTCGTCAGTGGTAGATGTATCTATCTGTTTGATCTCCTGACCATAGACAGTCAGAATAGATATAGAACAAAGCACCCAAGCCAATGTGATAAAGATCAAACGAGTTCGCATATTACAATATGCGTGATTGGCAACTCAACTGTCAAACGAAATCGGACATATAATAGACTCATATAGCCTTGTTAGTCCATCGCTCCAAAAACGAGCTTGCCATCAAAGATCGTTGCTATGACTCGTGTTTGTTCGATGCGACTTGCAGATGCCCTTGATATATCATCCGAAAGAATAACTAAATCAGCGGGGAATCCCTGCTCAATTTTCCCTCGGCAACTAGATTGCCCACATGCAATAGCGGGTCCGACAGTAAAACAAGCTAATGCGTCGGAAGCCGAAATACGCTCTTCAGGATAGAAGATTGGCCTGCTATTCTTGGGATTGCGACGCATTGCCGCAACAATCCCGTCAAATGGTGAAATGCGTTCAATTGGAGCATCAGAGCCAAAGGCAAGATCTATCCCTCGATCAATGAGTGTCTTAAAAATGAAAGCATTTCTTCCTCTTTGCCCCCAATATTGCCTAATCTGAGTAACATCAGAGGGACAATGCGATGGTTGCATCGACGCAATGATATTATACTGTTTGAGACGAACGATATCCTTTCGACGGATCAATTGCATATGCTCTATGCGATGCCTTGCTCCATTGCTCAATGGTCTCGATGTTGCAATTGCATCTATCACATTGCTTACTGCACGATCTCCAATAGCATGAATTGCACAAGGTAAACCAAGTTTTGCTGATTGTTTGATCTGTGCACTCATAGCAGAAACTGATGTCACTTCAATCCCCTGGTTTGCTTCAGAGCCTATGTAGGAGTTAAAACAGAGTGCAGTTTGACTTCCAAGTGCACCATCAGCAAAAATCTTAACTCCTGCAACTCGAAAGTATTCATCACCGTATCCGTAACCAATTTTTTCTCGTTTCAATAGAGGCAACATTTCTACAACAGGATAATAATTGATCCGCAAACCAAGGGTCCCCTTTGCACTCCTCTCTTGAAAAAACTCAAGTGACTCAGGACTATCAAAAGAATGGACTCCTGTAACTCCCTGCTCATAAGCAAGAGACAGAACACGTCTCCATAATTCTGCCATCTTCTTCTTATTAGGTCTTGGTATCATGTTAAATAATGATATATAGGCTGGTTTTTCGCGTAATATACCAATCGCCCGTCCATTAGAATCACGAACAATCTCTCCTCCGTTAGGATCAGTCTTACGATGATCGATTGCACTCAATCGCAATGCTGATTGATTAACCCATGCTGTATGTTGATCCTTTGAAAAGAGAAAAGCAGGACGTCCCTCTACAAGACGATCCAACAATTCAGAGTCTTGCATGACCTGTTGAAAAATACGATCTGCAACAAAACCTTCTCCGACCATCCATTCAGTCTGTCCAAGATTGGATGAAAATTCTCTTATCGCGTTACAATACTCTTCAAATGTCTCTAAGTGATGAAGCGACAACTTCCCAAGATTCATTGCCATATAATACAAGTGGGTATGAGCATCAACCATACCTGGAATCATAGTACGACGATGAAGATCTATTTTCTTATATGATTTGTATTCGGAATCATATTCAAGATTGTTACCAACTGCAACTATCTTCCCGCTACATATTGCTACAGATGACACCGTCTGAGAGTTTGATTGAGTCAGAATATTTCCGTTATAGAAAAGCGCTTTCATCATCAAACTTCTCTCCCCTCTTACGGATATTTTCTTCCCGCCTGGTCAGCTTCAAACGATCGGTCTCTTCCAGAATGGGGATAGCATATTTTCGTGTAAACCCAAATCGATCCCTCAGTTGAGGTAATGTTATTTCGGAGTTTTCTGAAAGGACCTCGCGTATATAACTTACAATCTCATGCCAAGTCTTCATAAGAAAGATAAAGTCCGCCCCACATTTATGTCCTCGACGTGAATCAAGAATGAATCGGATAGCTTCACGATACGCTTTCCCACCCGCAACGATCTCTTTTATTGCTGGAGGGGCGTATGGATTATCACGCAATAACTTAACGACCTTGTCGTATGCGGTTTTAACTTCACCGGAGAGGTGAACATCTCTCCCTACTAAAGATATGATGTCATCTTCTTTTGCAAGCTTCATATTCTCAATAAGAAATCGAACAAGCAAATCTGTTGTAGGTTTGTCAAATGATGATACTTGTTGTATTTGCTCACTCAACATCCCATGCAAATGAGATTTCTCTTTCAAGTAGGCAGACATCTCCGAAATAAGTTGCTCAGTTGCCTTCTCCATTGTCACAGGTGAATAAAAACCATTTTGATACCCTACCAACTTTTTCTCTGACACTAACCTGTCAACACACCGCATAATATCATTCGATGAAAAGTCTGCATTTTCTAGTAGATGATCTTCTCTAACAAAAATAGATTTCTCAAACTCAGAATGCACAAGACTTACAAGTGAGCCATCGAGCCTGTTGAAAAGATATGAAAACTTGTCAATAGCTCGTCGTCGAGGGAACTGGGGTAGGTGGTCCAAGACACTACCGCCTCCTAGTGTGACCATAGGAGTTGGGAGTCGCATAATAAAACGATCTCCAATCAAGCAACACGTAGGATGATCTGGTCTAAAAAAGATAACACCTTTCTCACCTGGACGGATCTTTTTCTCATGATATAGCCGTATTTCCCCTTCAACTTCAGTTGTTCCGACAATCATAAGAACTCGTCTGCGATCTTCAATTTCTACTAGAGCATTTGGCAAAAGCTCTAAATGTAAAGCGAGAACAAAATTAGTATTGAAGAAATCAAGATTATCTCGATCAGAGATTAAACCGCCCCGAACAAGTTGGTCTCGTTCTATCCCTGTTAATGAAACAGCAGTTCTTTGGCCTGGCAATGCTTTCTCAACATCAACGGCATTTGATTGAAGTGACCTGATCTTAGCTTTGTTACTCCCAGGCCATATCGTAACCTTCTGTCCGACCTCAAACGAGCCACCTCTGAGTGAACCAGTAGCAACACCTCCAAACCCCGGGCGCACAAAAGAACGATCTATACTGAGCCTCGCCTTTCCAATATCTTTGCGCATTTCAACGGTTCCATGGAGAGTATCAAGATAGGCCACTAAAGCATCAAATCCTGCACCTGTTTGTGCTGAGACTGAAAATACTGGGCTATCCTCGAGAAATGAACCTTTCGTTTTTTCAGAAACTTCAGATTCTAACAGCTCAAGCCAATCTGATTCCACAAGATCAATTTTATTGATGACGGTTATACCATGTTGCACCCCTAAGAGTCGAACAACATGAAAGTGTTCTTCACTCTGAGGCATCCACCCATCATCGGCGGCAATCACAAGCATAACAACATCGATCCCCCCTGCTCCGGCAATCATATTTTTCACAAACCGTTCATGCCCCGGAACATCGACAAAAGCAATCGTATCCTGATTGGAGGTTGTATAGAATGCAAAGCCTAGATCTATCGTCATTCCTCGTGATTTCTCTTCAGGAAGACGATCAGGGTCTGTTCCCGTCAAACGACGAACAATAGACGACTTGCCATGATCAATATGTCCAGCAGTTCCGACAACAAGCACGGAGTCTATCCTATGGCTTTTTTTATTGAATCGGTCAGATAAGGCAAATCATTTTCATCTATTGCTTTCAAGTCAAGAATGAAACAATCATCTTCTATCCTGCCGATAATTGATGGTGTCAGTTGTCTCAATGATTTTTCTATTTGACGTGCTTTGAATTGTCTATCAAATACCAAGCCTACTGATGGTATGGCAGATTCAGGCAATGCACCTCCACCGACAAAAGCTCTGGTCGCTTCAACGGCTATCCCTTTAGGATCACCTAAATCCTGCAATAACTGTTTCCCCCATAAATACAATTGAGATTCTGGCCGATGCAACAATGCCCAAAGTTTTATGTCCTCTTTGTCACTACCGTTCAGATAAATCGTCAACAGTCTTTCCATAAGTGCAAACGTAATCTTATCTGCCCTCATCGTCCTGAAAAGGGGATTGCGCTTAATCTTTTTTATGAGATCTGCTTTACCGACAATCAAGCCTGCTTGGACTCCTCCCAATAATTTGTCACCTGAGAAACAAGTCAAGTCAGCACCTGATCGGACAGATTGCTGAACAGTTGGTTCGTCATATCCCAAGAGGTCTTTAGTTTTGACAAATACTCCTGACCCAAGGTCATTGACCGAAACCAACTTGTGCTTTCTCGCCAAAGCGATGATATCTTTTAATGATGCTTGTTGTGTAAAACCTCTCTGAATAAAATTACTTTGATGTACTTTCAAGATCATAGAGACCTTGCCTGTGTCAATTCCTTGATCATAGTCATCAATGGTAGTAATATTTGTGGATCCCACTTCATGGAGTTTTGCTCCTGATTTCTTCAGGATATCAGGAATACGAAACCCACCTCCGATTTGTACCATCTCACCTCGGGACAACAAGACTTCTTTGCGATTAGCTAATGTATTCAAGATAAGGAATATCGCCGCCGCACAATTATTTACGATTGTTGCCGATTCTGAACCTGCAAGAGTTGAAAGATAGTATTCACATAACTCACCTCGCCCTCCTCTTTTTCCCGTCAGCAAATCGAATTCTATATTTCCATAACCAGTCACAGTATTCTTTATCTGATCAAAAAGATCATCTGAGAGGGGTGCTCGACCAAGATTAGTATGAACAACAATGCCCGTAGCATTAATAACTCGCCCTATTGCTCTTTTCGATTCTTTCTCAACAGCTCTCTCAACGCCATTGATAATTTTCTCGACTGATATCGATTGCCCTTGGGCGATCATATTTTTTGCAGTATTCACTTCCCGTTTTACAAGTTCAGCCACAATCACACGAGGAATACATTCGTACAGCTTTACTATGGACTTATCCTGCAATAGCGTTTCAATGCTGGGGATATTCCGTAATGATTGTATCATTGTACAGGCCACTTTCCCGGGCTATACACGACTCGTGTTATTACCTCACCAATAGTTCCAAGAGCTTCAGCAGAGCATTTATCTGGTGTATCATGTTCGGTGTGCCAGTAGGGATAATCAAAGTCTATAACATCAATTGTTGGTATTCCTACAGCTTGAAGTGGCAAATGATCGTCTAACATAGTCGCTTGCAGTGAATCAACAAAATTCATATAGCCTAACTCTTGAGCAGTCGACCAAACCAAATCATTGATCTCTTTGAAGAAACGCTCGGAATATCCTTCTCGATAAAAGCGTTGATCTTTATCGCCAACCATATCAAGCAGAATTGCAAAACGATAACTTTGAGAATTCAAACCCTGTGCAAAATGCCTGGACCCTTGTAGGTACTGCTCATGATCCCCGTTCTTTCCCCAATCTTCTCCGTCAAATAAAACGATATCGATATTCTTTGGTGGTTGCACTTCAGCAAACAGATGTGTCAACTCAAGCAAGACTGCAACACCAGAGGCACCGTCGTTTGCTCCAGCGATCGGTTGCTCATGCAAGCTTGTATCTTTTGACATATCTGCCCACGGTCTACTGTCGTAATGAGCCATCAAAAGTATTGGCTGTGAGTCCTCATCAATTCCTCGACAGTGAATAATTACGTTTACCATCTCAATTGGATTCCCTGAATAGGGGTCGTGGTAAATGAACAATTGGCTATCAACTTCATGCCCCAACGAGCGAAACAACTCATAGAACATAGTGCGACAGGCTTCCGCCTCTTGACTTCCGGAAACTCTCGGACCAAAGTCTACCTGCTGGGTTACATATTCCATCGCCCTCGTGCTATTGAAAACAGGAGGATCTACATCCTCAGAACAAGACGACAGGAGGAAACCTGACAAAACTAAAAGTATCATTAAACGTATATGATTCATATTTGAAATAATCCTTGCGAGTGATAAGAAGTCAATAGAATTTACTTAGAATCGTATCTCAATCCAAATCTGAACCTCTCTGAGGTGGTTATTTCTGTTTCGTGATTTCGTATCAGTCCATCTCATGCGCAATCCGCCTCGTATTTGCTTTGAAAACTGATAGGCAATATCCGGAGTTACTGCAAATTCTGATTTTTCACTTGAAGAGGTTAACACACCCAACGCGTCAAAGTTTTCTGAGAGTGAACTGCTCCTTTTGACATCAACAGAAATTGACATTGTTGATTTGAACTTTATTCGGCCAAAAAGAGGTAGCTTGAAACCTCCAGGCATCGCAAATGAGTATTTAGTCGTCGCTCCAAACGTCTTACGCAGATTACTCGATGATGAAAGTGGTAACCCACTAAGACTGTTATAACTCTCTTTTTCATCTTTTGTAATCGCATACGAACTGGATAAAGAAAGCTTTTTGAATAACTTGAATGTTATTGAAAGAAGTGGATTAATACTTGTTGAAACAGACTTTTGTGTAAGAAATCCCTTATCAATATCAAAAGTCTCTCTTGTGCTTCGCGAGTAACCAGTCCGAGGTGAAAAAATATCAATAAATTTGTTAACAGGACTTTTTATAAATGGAAGTTTCTTGAAACGTTTGATAGTAATTTTCAAATCAGGCCAGCTTGTCGAACGTGACTCTGTACGTGTCCCCTGTTTTACCAAATCACGTCCAATTGACCGCCTGAACTTAATGCCAGTTTTGATTCCCCCGAGTAACGTAAAACTAGATGTCAGATCGTATGATTCTGTTTCACTTGCACTCGGATTTATAGATTGTTCAACACGAAGAACGTCAGTTGTACGAGTCAATCCTAATGTATATTCGAATGCAGGTCTCTCAATTATACCGGGGGTCAGATTTTTATAACCCCGAGAATAGCTATATTTAGGCGACTCAATCCAACCCGTTAAGAAGCGCAACACAGCAAGTGGCGGGTCGTAGAACGGCTTATCCTTCTTTGCTGAAGCTGTCTTTTGTCCCGTTCTTCTTCCCCCTCGTCTTGGAGCCTGCCGTGATGGCCCAGAACTCTTTCCGCCAAAGAGACGAATATGATCGAATGTCCCCTTGACTGCCCATGAGCTGTTCATTGAAGATCGTCTGGATTCCGTTTGTCTGTCCCAGTTTTCAGTATATCCTGCTTTGTATGACAAATCATGAGTGAGAAACGGTAGGATTTTCGGTTTATAACTTGCACTAAATGATTGAGAATAGTTTAGCTCCAATCCTAGCTTCGGATTACTAAATGACAAGTTCACATTGGCAGTATCACTGAGATCACGCCTAGTCGTAACACGCAGACCTGCACTTAGATTCTTGAACCATTTGAAATTAATATCCAAGGTACCATCAAGCGTCTTTTTTAATGAAGATCGTATTGTACCATTGAGGTCCTCTGAGAGATTTAGATTACGATCATACGATCCGGATATTGTCCATCTATCAGGATAGAGTCTTAACTTTGATTCAGCCGATTTCTTGAGTATAGGAATCGACTTTGTCCAGAAGAACAATGGAATCCCCGGGAACTCACGTATATTGAAATTAAAACCTGATTTCACTCCATAGCTCTCACCAAAACTGTAAGGGGTGTTAACTGATGTCTGCAAGCTACGCCTGTAGTTAATACGAGTACCCGTTATTCTGTTTAGAAGAACAGAGAACAAGATATTCTTTCCCTTATGTTTG